>NZ_CP091138.1:2106820-2407795 GCF_021582875.1 Microbacterium sp. KUDC0406
TTCGACAGCTGACGGCACAGCTCCGAGCCGATCGATCCGCCCGCGCCGGTGACCAGCACGCGCTTGCCGGTGACGTACCCGGCGATCAGCTCGACGTTGGTGTCGACAGGATGCCGGCCGATGAGATCTTCGATCTCGATGTCGCGCACGTCGACCTTGGCCTTCTCGCCCGTCATGAACTCCGTCAGCGACGGCGTCACCGCCACGCGGAGTCCCGCCCGCGCGGCCTCGTCGCTGAGCCGGCGCAGCAGCACGCTGTCGGCGTTGCCGATCGCGATGATCAGCAGAGACGCGCGCGTCCTGCGCGCCGCATCCTGGATCTGGCCGGTGCTCCCCACGACCGGCACCCCGCGCAGGCGCAGATGCTTCTTCGCCGGGTCGTCATCGAGCAGGCCCACCGGCTTGATCGGCGATGTCGGGTCGGTGATCACGGTGTGCAGCAGCCGGTCGCCCAGGTAGCCGGCGCCCACGATCAGCGCGGGCTCCGCTTCTGCAGCGGGCTTGCGCGAGTTCTCCAGCGCGAGACGCGCGATGTAGCGCACCCCGAACATCACGATCAGCACGAACGGCGCCGCGAGCAGCACGGTGCCGCGTGGGATGTCCATGGCGATGCCGAGGGGGATGACAACCAGCGAGAGCAGCAGAGTCTCCACGAGCACGATCAGCCCGAGCGCACGCACCTCTTCGAACGAGCCGTACGGGTACCGCCCGCGATACAGAGCGAGGAACACGCCGACGCCCACCTGGATCGCCCCGGCCGCGACGCCCAGCACGATCATCCACAGCCACGTGGTCGGCGTGGGCGTGAACTCGAAGCGCAGCGCGACGGCGAACACGATGCCGAACAGCCACGCCAGCCCGTCGATCAGCGCCACCGCAACGCGACGCCGCTGCTGCTGCACGGGGATGCCCCAGGGCAGCCCTTCTTCCGAGGCGTCTGCTTGCGCGCGCGCACGACTGTTTGAGTTCATCGATTCCCTCGACAGAAAGTTCTCCCGGCATCCGCCGACGTCCCCCGACGACGATCGATGCTTCTCCGCAACGATTCTCTCACACCCAATGCACAGGAATACACTTTCCGAACCTCAGCCCTCATCATCGCCCGTGACGGGCGAGGACGTCTTCGAGGACATCTCCGAGGAGGTGTCCGACGGAGGCTCCGTCTCATCCGGGCCGGGCGTCGGCGTGGACTCCGGCTGGGACGGCGGCGGATTCCGGCGTCGGCGCTCCTCCTCCTGCCGGCGGCGCTCCTCCTCTTCCGCCCGGAGCTGCTCCACCCGCGCCTGATCCACGATCAGGGCGAGGTAGGCCGAGCGGTACGCGGTGAGGACCTTCGCCGCGTCCGCACCGTGCAGCTTCGACGCCACGACGGCAGCGCCGGCATCCGTCATCGCCGCGCGGACCTCGTCATCGGCATCCGGATTGCGCTCGACCGCTTGGGCGGCCGCCTTCGCGAATGTCGCCGCGTACGCGGCGCGCTTCGCATCGAACGTCGATGCCAGCTCATCCAGCTGCTCCTTGTCCGAGCGCAGCTCGGCGCCGACCGCGTCGAGCTCGTCGAGCTGCTGCTGGGCGGCATCGATCGCCTTGCCGACCGACGAGAGCGAATCGGTGTCGACATCCGCGCGCTGATACGGCTCCGGCAGCGCGGGCACCTCCACCGCGTCGACCGCCGCGAGGTATGCGTCGAGCTCGCCGAGCGCAGCATCCAGCGCCTTGCCGTCGACGATCGCGATCGTCGACTCCTCTTCGTCCGCGCGCGGATCCGGTGCCTCGCGCACCCCCTCCAGCGCGGCGCGCAGTGCCTCGGCGTGCGAGATCGCGGCCGCCTTCTGCTCGGTCACCCGCTGCGACTCGGCCTGCACCGGCGGTCTCGAGGTTCGCGATCGTCTGCTCGTCGGCCTTCAGCACCGCGACCGCGTCTTGAGCAGGGCTCGACGTCGCCGCCTGCACCACGCCGACCGTGCCCGCGGTCATCAGTGCGAGCACAGCCACGGCCACAGCTGCCAGGCTGAGCAGATCGCGCGGCCGCCTCCGGCGGCGCATCTCAGACGGCGGCAGCTGCTCGCCGGCCCTCATCGGTGCGGCGTCTCGCCTGGCGGCATCCACCATCGCCACCAGCTGCGGCACATCGGCCGACACCGGCTCGGTGCGCGGCGCGCGCGGAGCACCGAGCATCCCATCCAGACGCCGGGCCGTCTGCCGGTCGTCGAGCACCGCGGCCGTCTGTCCGCGAGGACCGCCGGGGAAGATCTCATCGAGCGATGTCATCGCGATGCGGCGCCTTCCACAGCGGGCTCCTTCCGCACCGCACGCGGCAGGGCGGGCGGAACGCTGAGTCTCAGGGGGAACACGGCGCGCCCCCTGCCGCCATTCTGCCAGCCAGGAGCCTGATGAACTTCCCCGATGTGCTACGGATGCTGCGCCGGCAGTTCGTGCTCATCATCGCGGCGACCCTGATCGGCCTCTCGGCCGGCGCCATCACCGCCATGCTGACCCCGGCGCGATACCAGGCGTCCACCGACGTGTTCCTCTCGGTCGAGGTGTCGCCCGACGCCACCCCCGGCGAGCGCCTGGCCGCCGCCGGGTACATCACGCAGGTGATCGACAGCTACCGCGCCGTCATCAACACCTCGCTGGTGCTGCAGCCGGTCGTCGACGCCCTCGGGCTCGAGGTGAGCGCTCAGCAGCTGTCGGGCTCGGTGCAGACCACGGCGACGCTGCGCAGCGCGGTGATCACGATCACCGCCTCCAGCCCGAACGCGGGTCAGGCCGCCCGCATCGCGAACGCCGTCGCCGACAGCTTCGCCGACGCCGTCCCCAACACCCTCGAGAAGCGCGGCGAGAACGCCCCCTACGGCGTGCGCGTGGTGCAGGTGCAGAGCGCCCAGGTGCCGACCGCGCCCGTCGCACCGAACCTGCGGCTGTCGCTGGTGCTCGGCGGCCTGGCCGGCCTCGCCGTCGGCATCGGCGTCGCCCTGCTGCGGGCGACCCTCGACACCCGCATCCGCACCGCGGAAGAACTCGAGCACGCCGTCGACAAGCCGGTGCTCGGCCGGTTCGCGCTCTCGTCGGATGCCGCCGGACAAGCCGCTGATCGTCGCCACGAGCCCCGCGGATCAGCGCGCCGAGTCGTACCGCACCCTGCGCACCAACATGCAGTTCCTGCACCCCGACGGCACGACCGGCGTCTTCGTCGTCACCAGTGCCGGGCCCGGTGAGGGCAAGTCCACCACCGCCGCGAACCTCGCGATCAGCATCGCCGAGACCGGCAGGCGGGTGGTGCTCATCGATGCCGATCTGCGCCTGCCGCGCGTGGCCGGCCTGTTCGGCGTCGAGGGCGGCATCGGGCTCAGCGACGTGCTCGTCGGGCGGTTCCGCCTCAACGATGTGCTGCAGCGCTGGCAGCGGGGAACGCTGTTCCTGCTGCCGTCGGGAACCATCCCGCCCAATCCCGCCGAGCTGCTCGGATCCGGCGCGATGGACACGCTGCTGAAGGACCTCGCCGCGGCCTTCGACGTCATCATCATCGACAGCCCGCCGGTGCTCCTGGTCACCGACGCCGCCGTCGTGTCGCGCTTCGCCACCGGTGCGATCGTCGTCGTCGCCGCGGGCACGACGCACCGGCCGCGGCTCGTCGACGCCGTGCGCACCATCGAGGCCGCCGGCCCCCGCGTGCTCGGCACCGTGATCACGATGCTGCCGCCGAGCCGGGCCGACAGGGCCGGCTACGGCACGCAGGAGCGCACCGCCTGGGCGCAGCGCTGATCAGCGGCATCCGAGCGTTCGCCGAGACTGTGCGACAATCAGACCGATAAGCCGGGGAAGAGGAACACACTCACGTGGAGCTACGCGATTACGTGCGCATCGCACGCAAGAACTGGATCCTGATTCTGGTGCTCCTGCTCGCCGGGCTCGGCGGCGGGGCGGTCTACGCGTTCGCGCAGACGCCCAAGTACGTCGCATCCACCCAGCTGTACGTGTCGGTGCGCACCGAGGGCGCCGCCACCGGCGACCTGGTGCAGGGCACGACGTTCGCGCGCCAGATGGTCACCAGCTACGTCGACATCGTGAACACCGCGCTGGTGCTCGAACCGGTCATCGACAAGCTCGGGCTCGACGTCAGCGCCACCGCGCTCAGCAAGGAGATCTCGGCCACGGCGCCGCTGAACACCGTGCTGATCGACATCTCGGTCACCAACAGCGACCCCGAGCGCGCCGCGAAGATCGCGAACGCGGTCGCCGAGAGCTTCACCGACGCCGTGCAGGGCACGCTCGAGAAGCCGACCGCAGAAGACGCCTCCAGCCCTGTGCAGATCAACGTCACCGAGCCCGCCACCGCCCCCACCGCGGCCAGCAGTCCCAACGTGCGCATGCTGATCCTGCTCGGCGGCCTGCTCGGACTGGCTCTCGGCATCGGCATCGCCCTGCTGCGCACAGTGCTCGACAACCGCATCCACACGCTCAGCGATCTCGAGGGCATCACCGAGAAGCCGGTGCTGGGCGGCATCGCCTTCGACCCCGAGGCGCCGAAGCGACCGCTGATCGTGCACGCCGACCCGCGCAGCCCCCGCGCGGAGTCGTTCCGCTCGCTGCGCACCAACCTGCAGTTCCTCGACGTCGAGGGCGGCCCCCGCATCTTCGTGATCTCCAGCGCCGGCCCCGGCGAGGGCAAGTCGACCACGACCGCCAACCTGGCCATCGCACTCGCCGAGACCGGCGCCAGAGTGGCCCTCATCGACGGCGACCTGCGCCTGCCCCGCATCGCGGACTACATGGGTCTCGAGGGCGGTGTCGGACTCACCGACGTGCTGATCGGCAAGATGGAGGTCGCCGACGCCCTGCAGAAGTGGGGCTCCAACGAGCTGTACGTGCTGGCCAGCGGCCGCGTGCCGCCGAACCCCAGCGAGCTGCTCGGCTCGGCCGCCATGGACCAGGTGCTGCAGCCCCTCGGCCAGTACTTCGACTACGTGCTCATCGACGCCCCGCCCCTGCTGCTGGTCACCGACGCCGCGGTCATCGGCCGCAAGACCCGCGGGATCATCCTCGTCGCCGCATCCGGCAGGACGAAGAAGCAGGAGCTGGCCGGCGCGGTGCAGGCGCTCGAGACCGCCGGCGTCGGCCTGCTCGGCACCGTCGTGACGAAGCTGCCGACCAAGGGCCCCGACAGCTACGGCTACGGCGCATACACCTACGGGACGACCCACGACATGGACCAGGCGCCCATCGAGATGACCGGTGGCCTGCCCCGGCCCGCCGGCACCAAGCGCGGGGCAAAGGCCCGCGCCTGACCCGCGCCTGACCCGGGGCCGTCGGGGCATTCCCCCAGGTGCATACGAGAGAATGAGTGCATGACCGACCTCTTCGCGCCTGAGCCGGTGCCGACCCGCGTCAAGCGCCGCCGGTGGCCCTGGGTGATCGTCTTCACGATCGTCGCCCTGCTCATCGCCGTGGCCGCGGCCGCCTTCGTCTACATCTCGCACCTGTCGTCGCTCTACGACCAGGCCGAGAAGCTGCCCGACTCGCAGGTCTTCCCCGACCCGACCACGCGCCCCACCGTTCCCGCCGCGAACCCGGATGCCACGAACATCCTGCTGCTGGGATCGGACACGCGGGGCTCGATGGGCAAGGATGTCGAGGACATCCGGGGGCAGCGCTCCGACACGATCATGCTCGTGCACATCCCGTCCGACCGCTCCGGGGTGCAGGTCACCTCGATCATGCGCGACAACTGGGTGCCGATCCCCGGGCACGGCGAGAACAAGATCAACGCGGCGCTCGCGTTCGGCGGCGTGCCGCTGCTGGTGGAGACCATCGAAGACATCGTCGACGTGCCGATCGACCACGTCGCGATCGTCGACTTCGAGGGCTTCAAGGGCCTGTCCGAGGCCGTGGACGGCGTCACCCTGAACAACGCCATCGCGTTCTCGTCGAACGGTCACAGGTATGAGCAGGGGCAGATCACTGTCAAGGGCGACGACGCTCTCAACTACGTGCGCGCCCGCTACCCGTTCACCGACGGCGACTACCAGCGCGTGCGCAACCAGCAGGCGTTCGTGAAGGGCCTGGTGGCGAAGGTCATCAGCAAGGACACTCTGACCAACCCGGCGCGCATCGCCGACTCGGTGGGCGCGATCTCGAAGTTCCTCGCCGTCGACTCGGGTCTGACCTCGCAGGTCGCCGCTCAGCTGGGCCTCGAGATGAAGGACCTCCGCGCCGACGACATCCAGTTCCTCACCTCGCCGACCACCGGCACCGGGATGATCGGCGACCAGTCGGTCGTGCTGCCCGACTGGGACGGCCTGCGGGCGCTGTCGGAGGCGCTGAAGAACGACACGGTGCCGGAGTACGCGGCGACGCAGAAGTAGGGGCTTCAGGGGGCGCTGAGAGCGTTTCGTCTCGCTCGTTCCTCGCTCGCTGGCCACAGGATGGAGCCCCGGGGTCGTTGAGCGAGCGCCAGCGAGACGAAACGTCGCGACGTCTCTGACGGACGCAGCGCGTTTCGTCTCGCTCGTTCCTCGCTCGCTCAACGACCGGGCGATTTCGCGAGTTGTCCACTGATCGAGGGTTCACCGGCAACGCCGTGATGCGGTGTGCGTCAGAATCGTTCGCATCCCGATTCGCTGTGACGCACAATGGAGATATGTACATGTCCGCCGAACTCATCGCGACCCTGTCGGCGTTCATCACGCTCGGAATCGGCATGTTCGCCGGCTTCGCGTGGGTACTGCATCGCATGGACGCCAAGTTCGACTCGCTCGATCACAAGATCGACGGTGTCGGAGCGGGGCTCACCACGCGCATCGACGACAAGACCGACAGCCTCGAGGCGAAACTCATGACTCGCATCGACGACAAGACCGACAGCCTCGAGGCGAAACTCATGACTCGCATCGATCAGGTCGACACCAAGCTGTCGACCCGGATCGACAGCGTGCAGTCCGAGCTCGTCGAAGTGAAGATCGCGATCGCGCGCATCGAACCGCCGCGGCATCTCATCGCCGCGCGCTGAGAGCGACCCCGGTCGTTGAGCGAGGGAGCGCCAGCGACCGAGACGAAACGCGCAGACCTCCGGGGAAGCTGAGAGCGTTTCGTCTCGCTCCTTCGTCGCTCGCTCAACGACCCGGGAGGGTCAGAGCGCGAGGCGCTCCTTGACCACGACGGCCAGGCGGTCGGCGTGCAGGCGTGCCGTCTCGGCATCCGCCGCCTCGACCATCACGCGCACCAGCGGCTCTGTGCCCGACGCGCGCAGCAGCACACGGCCGGTCTCGCCGAGCACCTGCTCGCAGTCGCGCACGGCATCGGCCACGGCCTGGTCGTCGACGCGGTTCTTGTCGACGCCCTTCACGTTCACGAGCACCTGCGGGTACACGGTCATGACCGACGCCAGCTCGGCCAGCGACCTGCCGGTGCGGGCCATCTCGGCCACCAGGTGCAGGCCGGTGAGCACGCCGTCGCCCGTGGTGGCGAACTCGCTCATGATCACGTGACCGGACTGCTCGCCACCGAGCGAGAAGCCGTTCGCGTTCATGTCCTCGAGCACGTACCGGTCGCCGACGGCAGTCTGGCGCACCGTGATGCCGTGCTCGCGCATCGCGACGTGCAGGCCCAGGTTGCTCATCACCGTGGCGACGAGCGTGTCGTCCTTCAGCTTGCCGCGCTGCTTCATCGAGACCGCGAGGATCGCCATGATCTGGTCGCCGTCGACGATGTTGCCGTCGGCGTCGACCGCCAGGCAGCGGTCGGCGTCGCCGTCGTGCGCGATGCCGACATCCGCCCCGACCCGCACGACCTCGGCGGCCAGCTTGTCGAGGTGGGTCGAGCCCACACCGTCGTTGATGTTGATGCCGTCGGGGTCGGCGCCGATCACGGTCACCTTCGCGCCCGCGGTGCTGAACGCCTCGGGCGAGGCACCGGATGCCGCGCCGTTGGCGCAGTCCAGCACCACGTGCAGGCCGTCCAGCCGGTGCGGCAGCGAACCGAGCAGGTGCAGCACGTAACGGTCCTCGGCATCCGAGAACCGGCGCACGAGACCCACCTCGGCGCCCTGCGGCTGGAGCTTGGGGCCGGTCATCGCCTCTTCGATGCGCTGCTCCACAACATCCGGCAGCTTCACTCCGCCGCGGGCGAAGATCTTGATGCCGTTGTCGGGCGCGGGGTTGTGCGACGCCGAGATCATCACGCCGAAGTCGGCGTCGATGTCGGAGATCAGGAACGCGGCGGCCGGGGTCGGCAGGGTGCCGGCATCCAGCACGTCGACGCCCGACGAGGCGAGACCCGCCTCGACGGCGGCGCTGAGGAAGTGCCCCGAGATGCGGGGGTCGCGGGCGACCACCGCAGTGAGACGCTTGCCGGCGGCCCTGCGAGCCTCGGCAATACGGCCCTGGCCCAGGACGACAGCAGTCGCCTGGGCCAGGGTGAGCGCAAGTCCGGCCGTGAGGGTCTCGCCATTGGCGAGACCCCGCACGCCGTCTGTACCGAACAGTGCCATGTAAGGAACTGGGCGGATCAGCGCTTCGAGTACTGAGGAGCCTTGCGGGCCTTCTTGAGACCGGCCTTCTTGCGCTCGATGACGCGGGCGTCGCGCGAGAGGAAGCCGGCCTTCTTCAGGGTCGGGCGGTTGTTCTCGACGTCGATCTCGTTCAGCGCACGGGCGATGCCCAGACGCAGAGCGCCGGCCTGGCCCGAGTCGCCGCCGCCCGAGATGCGGGCGATGACGTCGTAGGCGCCGGTGAGGTTCAGAACCGTGAACGGGTCGGTGATCAGCTGCTGGTGCAGCTTGTTCGGGAAGTAGTCCTCGAGGGTACGGCCGTTGACCGTGATCACGCCGGAGCCGGGGACGAGGCGCACGCGGGCGATGGCCTGCTTGCGACGGCCCACGGCTGCGCCGGGGACGCTGAGAACGCGCGGAGCGGCGGTCTCGACGACCTCGGACTCGGGAGTCGAGGTGGAGAAGTTCTGCGGGAAGTCGGTGGAGTCCTGGATTTCAGCCACGAGTATGTCCTTAGTGAGAAACGGCGCTTACTGGGCGACCTGGTCGAGGGTGTACGGCGTGGGCTGCTGCGCGGCGTGCGGGTGCTCGGCACCGACGTACACCTTCAGCTTGGTGAGCTGCTGAGCGCCCAGCTTGTTCTTCGGGAGCATGCCGCGGACGGCCTTCTCCACGGCGCGGACCGGGTTCTTCTCGAGGAGCTCGGAGTAGGTGGTCGACTTCAGACCGCCCGGGTAGCCCGAGTGGCGGTAGGCGATCTTCTTCTGGAGCTTCTGACCGGTGAGCGCGACCTTGTCGGCGTTCACGATGATGACGAAGTCACCCGAGTCGATGTGGTTCGCGAAGGTCGGCTTGTGCTTGCCACGCAGGAGGGCGGCGGCGTGCGAAGCCAGACGGCCGAGAACGACGTCGGTGGCGTCGATGACGACCCAGTCACGCTGAGCCTCGCCAGCCTTGGGGGTGTAAGTGCGCGTCACGATAGTGCTGCTTTCTTGGATTCGAACGGAGAGGTTCGTGAATCCCACTCCGGGGTGGTTCTCATCAAGGATGGGAACACGCCAGTGGAGGGCTCACGTTCGTCGCATCCGCCTTCGGACACACCGATGGCAGATACCAAAGGAACAGCTTACGGCATGCGGCACTGCCGCGCAAAACCGCTCAGTGCGCGCGCGACGCCGTCGCGCGGGTCGCCGTCACCAGGATGGGACGGTGGTCGCTGACCCCCTGTGGCAGGGTGTGCACGCTGTCGACCCGGAAGCCGACGGATGTCGCGAAGTCGTAGTGCCCGCGGAACACCCGGTACCGCGTGTACGTGCGCTCGTCGCTGAGGGTCAGCATGTAGCCGTGCTCGCGGATGGTCTGCCCCAGGTTCTCCTTGAACACGGGGTAGTTGTAGTCGCCCACCATCAGCACCGGCAGCCCGTGGCCCATCGTGTCGAGTTCGGCCAGCGCCGCGCGGATCTGCTCGCGCCGCAGCGAGTTCAGTGCGGTGAGGGGCGCCGCGTGGAACGACGCCGCGATGAACTCGTACCCGTCGTCGATGTCGTGCAGCCGCACGGCGACCACCCGCTCGTGCGCCGGCCGCGCGATGCGATCGTGCAGGGACTTCTTCAGCCCGATCGTGCGCACGTCCTGAGCCCGGTACATGTCCGGACGGTAGAAGAGCGCGATGCCGAGCCGATTGCCCGCGGTGGCATGCGCGAGCGTCATGCCGCCGATGTCCTCCGGCAGCGCTGCGACATCCGCCTCCTGCAGGCAGAGCAGGTCGGGCGTGTGCTCGGCGACGAGCGCCTCGAGCTCGTGCGCGGCCGCATGCTTGCGCAGGTTGTAGGAGATGATCCTCATCATCCGTCGCCCCCGTCTTCCAGGTCGCTGAGCAACCCTGGGTCACTGAGTCTGCCTGCGGGCAGGCTGCGGCGCCCGCGCGTCTGCTCGGCTCGGGCTGCCAGCAGTTCCTCTGCAGGATAACCGACCTCGGTGAGGCTCAGCCCGCGCGCGGCGAGCACCTTGAACGCGCTGGTGCGGGTGAGTTCGTCACGCAGCCGCACGACGTCGGCGACCTCGAGGCGCCCCTCCCCCACGGCCGCGCATGCGCCCACCAGCGCGCGCACCATGCTGTGGCAGAACGCGTCGGCCTTGACCTCGGCGACGAGCACGCCGTCGTCGTCTCTGCGCCACCGGTAGTCGAGCAGCGTGCGGATGGTGGTCGCCTCGGCCCGCGGCTTGCAGTACGCCGCGAAGTCGTGCAGTCCGATCAGGGTCTGCGCCGTCGGCATCCATCGCTTCGGCGTCGAGAGCGCCCTTCAGTGCCGTCGTGTCGTGGCGGCGCATCGGATCGTAGCCGCTGGTCGCGTCGGCGAGCCGGTACCGGTACCGGCGCCACACCGCCGAGAACCGGGCGTCGAAGCCCTCGGCCGCGATCGACGTGCGGGTCACCGTGACATCCGGGTAGGCGCCGAGCGCGCCCCGCATCCGATGCGCGAGCGATCCGGCCGGGTCGTCCGCGGCACGGCCATGGCGCGACTGCAGCCTGGCGTACTGCGCGTCGTCGAGATCGACGTGCGCCACCTGACCGGACGCGTGCACTCCGGCATCCGTGCGGCCCGCGACCACGAGCTGCGCGTCCGAGCCGACGATGCGCGCCAGCGCGGCCTCGAGCGTGCCCTGCACCGTGCGCAGGCCCGGCTGCTTCGCCCAGCCCCGGAAGTGGGTGCCGTCATAGGCGATGTCGAGACGGATGCGCACCGTTCCAGAGTACGGCCCGGTGGGACTTCCCCTCCCCGCTTCGAATCGCGCAACTTGCTGCTTCCGGCGGCGAAAGGCGGCAAGTTGCGCGATTCGAAAGTCGGAGGCTAGGCGGCCAGCTCCGTCCGCAGCACGTGCTTCATCACCTTGCCGGAAGGATTCCGCGGCAGCGCGTCGCGCACGATCAGCTCGCGCGGGATCTTGTACTTCGCGAGATGGTCGGCGAGGAACGCCCGCATATCGTCGAGCGACAGCTCGCCGGATGCCTCGACGACAGCCACCACGGTCTCGCCCCACTCCCCGTGCGGGCGTCCGACGATCGCGGCATCCGCGACGGACGGATGCTGCCGCAGCGCCTCCTCGACCTCGGGAGAGTAGACGTTCTCACCGCCGGTGATCACGACGTCCTTCAGCCGGTCGACGATGAACAGGTAGCCGTCGGCGTCGACGCGCGCGAGGTCGCCGGTGCGGTACCAGTCGCCGACGAACACGGCATCCGTCGCGGCGGCGTCGTTCAGGTACCCGGCCATCCGGGTCGCGGAGCGCATCCACAGCTCACCGGCCTCGTCCGCCGTGACGTCGGTGCCCTCGGCGTTCACGACGCGGATGTCGACGCCCGGCATGCCGCCGGCGCCGATCGACCCGGCCTTCTCGATCTGCTCGGCCGGGTACAGCGCCGACCCCACCGGGCCCATCTCGCTCATGCCGTAGACCTGGTAGAACGCATCGGTGCCGTATGCCTGCTGCAGCATGCGGACGGTCTCGGCGCCCATCGGCGCTCCGCCGTAGGCCCAGAGCCGCATCGACGAGAGGTCGAAGTCGGCGAGGCTCCTCCCGACGGAGGGCAGCACCTTCAGCGGCGCGAGATAGGCGATCGGCGCCCCGAAGAACGCCGTGACCCGGTGCTGCTGCACGGTCTGAAGGAAGTGCACCGGGTGGTACTCCTTCAGCAGCACGACCGTGCCGCCGAGGTACATCATCGACAGGAACCAGTTGTTCAGCGGTGAGGCGTGCCAGATCGGCATCGCGATGAGGAAACGGTCGTCGCGCTGCAGCCCGACCGCGGCGGTCGTGTACGCGGGCACGTTCGCGAGACCCGCGTGCGTGTGCAGGCATCCTTTCGGGCTGCTCGTGGTGCCCGAGGTGTAGAGCACCTGGGCGATGGCGTCGCCTTCGACCTCGACGCCGTCCCACTCCCCGGCTGCGGCGACGAGGGTGTCGAACTCACCCGTGCCGTCGTCGGCGATCGTCAGCACCCGTGCATCCGGAGCGCCCTCGCGCACCCTGTCCTCGAGATCGACGTCGGCGACGACGACCTTCAGCCCGGCGTGCGCGGCGACGTAGGCGACCTCGCGGGCGGTGAACTTGTGGTTGATCGGCACCAGTGCCGCGCCCGCGCGCCACAGGCCGAAGGCCGCGACGGCGAAGGCCGGCGTGTTGAAGGCCATCACGCCGACCCGGTCGCCGGGCTGCACGCCGGCCTCGCGGAACACCGTGGCGGCGCGGCGTGAGGCGGCCAGCAGCTGCTGGTAGTCGAGGGTGCCGAGGTCGGAGACGATCGCGGGCTTGTCGGGAAAGGTGCGGGCGGAGCGCTCCAGCATCCAGGTCAGGTTCATCGGGTCCTCACGTCGTCGTGTCGGGGTTCGGCGGCATTGCCTCAGGTGTTGAATCGTGATTCAATACGGACATTGAATCACGATTCAATCGAGTTGTGAACCGCGGCAGAACCGAGCGAAGGAGCACGGATGGCACAGCGTCGCGAAGCAGGGCGCCGGGAGGACCTCATCGAGGCCGCCACGGCGATCGTGCGGGATTCCGGGTTCGGAGCAGCGTCGGTGAAGGCCGTCACGGCGCGCGCCGGCATGAGCGCCGGGCTGCTGTACAGCTACGCGGACGGCGTGGACGACGTGCTCGCCGAGGTGTTCCGGCGCTGCGCCGGCACCGAGCTCGCGGCCGTCGACCAGGCCGTACTCGCCTCGAAGCGCACGGATGCCGACGGGCCGGCTGCTCGCGCTCATCGAGACCTTCGCCACCCGCGCGCTGCGCGGCGGACGCCTCGCCTGGGCGCTGCTGGGGGAACCGGTCGGCCGGGCGATCGACGAGGAGCGCCTCGCCTACCGCCGCAGCTACGCCGACATCCTCACCGAGATCGTGGCACAGGGCGTGCGCGACGGATCGTTCGCCCCGCAGCATCCGGAGATCACCGCCGCGGGACTCGTCGGCGCGATCGGCGAGGCGCTCACCGGCCCGCTCACGCCGGTGAGCGCGGAGGAGGACGACCCGGATGCCGTCGTCGCGGCGATCTCCGAACTGTGCCTGCGCGCGGTCGGCGCGGTGCCCGAGCATCTGGGCCCGAAAGTCTGAGCCCCCGAGCCCCTGGGTCCCTGAGCCCCTGGGTCCCTGAGCCCCTGGGTCCCTGAGCCCCTGGGTCCCTGAGCCTGTCGAAGGGGCCGGCACGACGCTTCGACAGGCTCAGCGACCCAAATACGGCCGCAGACGCTTCGACAAGCTCAGCGACCCACCACTCGACCAGAGGCTCAGCGACCCACCACTCGACCGCTGAACCCCTGGGCCACCACTTGACCAGAGAAGGAATCATGAGCACGCACGAGGTCACAGGCCAGTCCCCCGCCCGCGTCGGCATCGACGAGTACGCCGCCAACGTGGCGCTGGTCGAGGGCATCACCCGGTACGACGCGGCCTGGGCGAACGAGGGGCTGCACGCCACCGGCATCCGGGTCGGCACGGCCGAGTTCCAGGCGGACGCGCGTCGCGCGAACCGCAACAAGCCGCAGCTGCACACGCACGACCGCTGGGGTCACCGCATCGACGAGGTCGAGTACGACCCGTCGTACCACCGCGTGATCACGGCCGCCGTCGCCGACGGCGCCCACACCAGCGCCTTCGCCGACCCGCGGCCCGGGGCGAACGTCGCGCGGGCGGCATCGTTCATGCTCTACGCGCAGATCGAACCCGGACACGCCTGCCCGGTGTCGATGACGCACTCGGCGGCGCCGGTGATCGCGCAGCATCCGGAACTCGCCTCGGAGTGGATGCCGCGCGTGCTGTCCCGCGAGTACTCGCCCGACCTCGTGCCCGGCAAGCGGAGCGCGCTGTTCGGCATGGCGATGACCGAGAAGCAGGGCGGATCGGATGTGCGGGCGAACACGACCGTCGCCGTGCCGATCGGCGAGGGACGGTACGAGCTGACCGGGCACAAGTGGTTCTGCTCGGCGCCGATGTCAGACGGCTTCCTCGTGCTCGCGCAGGCGCCCGGCGGGCTGTCGTGCTTCCTGCTGCCTCGGCTGCGCGAGGACGGCAGCCGCAACGAGATGCGCATCATGCGGCTCAAGGACAAACTCGGCAACGCCTCGAACGCGTCGAGCGAGGTCGAGTACGAGGGCGCGGTCGCGCACCTGCTCGGCGAGGAGGGCCGCGGGGTGCGCACCATCATCGAGATGGTCACGAACACCCGGCTGGACTGCATCCTCGGGTCGCTCGCCGGCATGCGGCAGGCGGTGGCCGAGGCGTCGTGGCACGCCCGGCACCGCGCCGCGTTCGGACGGATGCTGATCGACCAGCCCGCGATGACCGGCGTCATCGCCGACCTGCAGCTCGAGGTCGAGGGCGTGACGGCCGCCGCCCTGCGGCTGGCCCGCGCCTATGACACGGATGCCTCGGAGCAGGATGTCGCGTTCACCCGGCTGGGCACCGCGGTGATGAAGTACTGGGCCTGCAAGCGCGGTCCGGCGCACGCCGCGGAGGCGCTGGAATGCCTGGGCGGCAACGGCTACACCGAGGACTTCCCGCTCGCCATGCGGTACCGCGAGCAGCCGGTGATGGCGGTGTGGGAGGGCTCGGGCAACGTGATCGCCCTCGACGTGCTGCGTGCACTCGGCCGCGAGCCCGGCGCCTTCGAGGCGTTCGACGCCGAGGTGTCGCTCGCGCGCGGAGCGGATCCCCGCCTCGACGCGCACCTGGACCGCACCCGCGCTCTGGTGCGGGCTGTGGCATCCGATCACTCGCCCGAACTGCGCGCACGGGAGCTGGTCGGCGCTCTGGCACTGGCCCTGCAGGGATCGCTGCTCCTGCAGCACGCCCCGGCCGCCGTGGCCGACGGCTTCGTGGCATCCCGCCTGGTCGACAGCTTCGCCGGCGGTGCCCTGTTCGGCGCGCTCCCCTCTGGCGTCGACGCCGCCGCGATCGCCGCCCGCGCCTGACCCTCCTCAGCTCCGGTCTCAACGGTTGTGGGTGCTCCCGGCCGACAACCCACAACGAGTGAGACCGGAGCAGCATGAACGCCACACCACGACCGGCCGCCCTCCTGCTCCGGTCTCAACGGATGCGGGTGCAACCGCCCCAACACCCGCAACCAGTGAGACCGGAGCATCCGAAGCGCCCGGGAGTACGATGGCGACCACCGTGCGGAAGGGGCATCGATGCCGACCGAATACGACCTGATCGTGCTGGGCGGCGGAGCCGTCGGAGAGAACATCGCAGACCGGGCGGTGCAGGGCGGCCTGTCCGTCGCCATCGTGGAGGACGAGCTCGTCGGAGGGGAGTGCTCGTACTGGGCGTGCATGCCGTCGAAGTCCCTCCTCCGGCCCGGCAGTGCGCTTCGTGCCGCCCGCCGCGTGCCCGGAGCATCCGCCGCGATCACCGGCGACCTCGACGTCGCCGCCGTGCTCGCCCACCGCGACGAGGTCGTGAACCACTGGGAGGACGACGGCCAGGTGCGCTGGGTCGAGGGCGCGGGCATCGACCTCATCCGCGGCCACGGCCGCTTCACCGGCCCGAAGCAGGTCGAGGTCGCCGCGGCCGGCGTCGTGCTCACCGCCCGCCACGCGGTCGCCGTCGTCACCGGTTCGAGCGCGACGATCCCCGGCATCCCCGGCCTGCGGGACGCGAACCCGTGGACCAGCCGTGAGGCGACCAGCGCGAAGCGCGCCCCCGCCGGCCTGGCGATCATCGGCGGCGGCGTGGTCGCGGCCGAGATGGCCGCGGCCTACGCCTCGTTCGGCACCGAGGTCACCATGATCGTGCGCAGCCGGATGCTCGGAAGGCTCGAGCCGTTCGCCGCCGAGCTCGTCGCAGACGGCCTGCGCGAACAGGGCGTGCGGATCCTGACCGGCACGTCACCGGCATCCGTCGATCGTGACCCCGACGGCGTGCACATCGCGCTCGAGAACGGCGAGATGATCCACGCCGAGGAGGTGCTCGTCGCGACCGGCCGCTCGCCGCGCACCGACGACCTCGGTCTCGAGAGCATCGGCCTCCGCGCCGGCGGCTGGCTCGAGACCGACGACACGATGCTCGTGCCCGGCTTCGACTGGCTGTACGCCGTCGGCGACGTCACCCGGCGCGCCCTGTTCACGCATCAGGGCAAGTACCAGGCCCGCGCAGCCGGAGATGTGATCGCGGCGCGCGCGACCGGCGGGCGCGTCGACGACGCCCCGTGGGGCGCGCACGTCGCGACCGCCGACCATCACGCCGTGCCGCAGGTCGTGTTCACCGATCCCGAGGTCGCCGCGGTCGGCCTGACCGCGGCGGATGCGGATGCCGCCGGCCTGCGCACCCGGGTGATCGACTACGACCTGTCGTCGCTGGCCGGCACCTACGTGCACGCCGAGGACTACCGCGGGAAGGCCCGGATGATCGTCGACGAGGACCGGCGGGTGCTCGTCGGAGCGACCTTCGCCGGGCAGGACGTCGCCGACCTGCTGCAGGCCGCGACGATCGCGATCGTCGGCGAGGTGCCGATCGACCGGCTCTGGCACGCGGTGCCCGCCTACCCCACGATCAGCGAGGTCTGGCTGCGGTTCCTCGAGGCGTACGGCCGGCCCACGGTGCCGCCACAGCATCACATCCCGGCGCCCGGCGAGTCGAGCGTGCCCGAGATCGAGGTCGACGAGAACATCGCCCCGCGTCCCGAGGAGGATGCCGCGGACCTGAGCCGCGCCGAGCCGGATGTCGCGGACCACAGCAGCGACGCGTCCTGACACTCTCGAATCGCGCAACCGGCTGCATCCGCTCGTCGAACCGGGCCGGTCGCGCGATTCGAACGCGGGGCTGGGCTCAGACGAACGCGGCGCCGTCCCACACGGCGTCGAGGTGGTCGGCGTAGGCGCTCTGCACGATCTGATCCCCCGTCCACACCAGAGCGAGCTCATCGCCGAGGCGACTCGCGCCCGGCAGCAGACCCGCCACCGCGACCATCCTCGCCCAGGCGTAGTCTCCGCGTGACGGCGGCACGGCGGTGAGCGGCCGGCTGACGAACGGCGTGGCCGCAATCGCCTTCTCCAGCGCGAGCATGGTGACGGTGCCGATGCCCGCCTCGAGGAAGGCTCCGCCGACCGCATCCCACTTCAGCCCCACCCAGTCGGCGGACTCCGCCTCCGCAGTGCCGTCGGCGACGCGTACACCCACCCGGTAGCCGGCACCGGGGTCGGTGCTCGCCCTGCCGAGCACGATCGGATCGGTCTCGGGATCGGTGAGAGCGGCCGTCGGCGCGACCCACACCTCGCGGCCGAGGTACGGCAGCGGATCGGGGGTCGGTCCGGTGCCTCCGGTCGGCGCCGGCAGCGCGGCGGGCGGCCCCCACAGCGGCAGATGCCCGGCGGCGGCGCGCACGTCGGCGACGGCCGCCTGCAGTCCCGCGGCCAGGTCCTGCCGCACGCCGACCGAGAGCGGTACGCCGTCGCCCGCCGGCGAGGGCAGCCGGTCGTTCGCGATCTGCACCAGCCGCAGCGGCGGCACCGTGCCGCCCGCTCCGTCATCCGCCGGCACGGATGCCGCCAGCCCGAGCGCGGCACCCAGCATGCCCTTGCACATGGTGGTCTCGCCCAGCTCGGTGAGCAGGTTCAGGTAGCCCCCGACCTCGGTGATGTTGCGCGGAGCGGGGATGCGCGACGGGATCACATCGCCCTGGGTCGCCAGGCGACGCAGCAGCATCGCCTGCGCCTGCTGGATCTCGGGGCCGGACGCCCCCTTGATGACGTCGGTCAGGGCGAGGACGAGTGCGTCGCCCGCCGCGTCCGAGACGGATGGAGTGGACATCGTCATGCCTTTCTCTCGAATGCTCTCAGTACTGGAAGCTCATGTCGGCACGGCGCAGCCGCGGGTAGTCGCCCTCCGCGCCCGGGAGCACACCGCCCTCGGCCGTGCCGGCCGTGATGCCGTGCGCGTTGAGATACGCGGCGGTGTTCGTCGCGCGATCACGGGCGAGTGCGACGTTGTCGAAGCCCGCGGTGCCCTCGGGCGATGCGTAGCCGCGGACGACGGCACCGGTCGCACCGCCCGCCTTCACCTCGGCGATGATGAGATCCAGCCCCGCCTTCTGATCGTCCTCCAGCACGCGCTGCGCCTTCGCGAAGTAGATGGTGCGCTGCGCCGGCTGGGCGGGAGCGGGCTGCGGCGCGGGATCCGCCCCACCGCCGGTGCCGCCTCCGGTACCGCCGCCTCCGTTCGCCGGGCCCTCGGTGCCTCCGCTGCCGGCGCCGCCGGTGCCCTTGCCCTTGCCTCCGGACGAGTCCTTGTCGCCGGCATCCTTGTCGCCGGCATCCTTCTTCTTGTCCGCCCCGTAGATCGATGCCGACGTCTCCATCGCCTTGATCGCCAGGTCCTTCGCGGCGCCGAGCGCGTCCTTGCGCGCGGATTCCGGCGGTGTCGAGCGTCTTGCCGGTGAGCGTCGCCAGATTGCCGGCGTTGGTGAGCGCGGCGATGTCGAAGCTCTTCTGCGCCTCCGCCGACTTGATCAGCGCGCCGGCCAGGGAGGTGTCGGCCGAGACCGGCGCCATCGAGAAGTTCTGGATCATCGGATTCATGCCGGTGAGGGCACTCGGACCGGTCAGCCCCGCGGTGAGCGAGCCCTGCGGCATCCCGACCTGGGCGATCTGCGTGGCCTCGTCGCCCGGAGAGTCCTGCCAGTTCCAGAACCGGGTGAGGTCGACCCGTTCCGCCGACGGGCAGTGCCCGAGCACGGCTTCGCCGAGCACGCCCTTGGTCGGCAGCGCGATCGTCGATCGTGGCGCCGAGAAGCCGTCGGTGTGGAACCGGGTCAGCGCGTCCTGGATCTGCCCGGTGGTCAGTCCGGCCTTCTTCACCGGCCGGATGCCGTGCTCATCGGGCTCGCCGTACTCGGCGGTCGCGTCGGTGATCGCCGCCGGGATCATGAAAGGCAGCACCATCGAGTTGCCGAAGTACCCCAGCACGTTGTTGGTGATGCAGCTGAGCAGCGGAACCGCCGGACGCGCTGTGCCGTCTTCGGCGGGCGGCAGGGTGATCTCGTACCGCTCCAGCATGACGGCCCGCTCCTCCGGAGTGAGCGAGGCGAAGACCGCGACGCTGCACGTCATGGTGTTGCGCATCACCCACTGCAGGGTCTTCTCGATCTCGAGCACGGAGGCGTACGAGAGCACGGGCGGCACGGTGCGCGCGGCGATCGGATAGGTCATCGCCGGCAGCGCCGTCGATCCGCCGAACCTGTTGTCGACGAGCACGACCTGCGGCGTGGTCCCCGAGATCGACGCCACGAAGCTGGTCACCTGCGGACCGCCGATCTCGCGCTCCAGCCGGTCCGCGTCGTACGACCCCGTCTTCGACTGCTTCGCGGCCGCATCCTTCAGCGCCCCCTCCAGGGCCGAGCCGAGGCCGCCCAGCGTGATCTGCGCGAAGCCGAGGTCGGCGATCGCAGGCGGGGCGAAGTGGTAGTCCAGGCGACGCGTGCGGCGCGTGATCTCGAAGCCGGTGATGTCCTGCCGGGCGAACGACGGCGGCAGCGAGATCGTGGCCACCCTGGTCCTGCCGAGCACGTGGTTGGCGCGTGCCGCGCGGAGACGGCCGAACAGGTCATCCTCCGTCGCCAGCGCGTCCTTCCCCGTCGGCAGCGTGTCCGAGACGGCGGTGCCGCTGAGCGGATAGGGCCCCACCCGCATCCCGCGCTTGCCGACGACGGTGACGAACAGGTCGTCGAAGTCGAGGAAGGTGCCGATCAGCGTGACGTCGAGCACGTCCGTCGCCGGCGCACCGGCGTCCGCCACCGAGGTGGTCGGGTCGGAGGCGAAGTCGGTGATCAGCGACAGGCCCCGGCGGTAGCGCGCCGGCACGACCCTGGTCAGGATGTCGGCATGGCCGAGCAGCCGCTCGTAGCGGGCGAGCACGTCATCACGGGTGGACGGGGCGTCGGTGAGCTTGGCCGGCTGGAACGCCGGCAGGAACCGGATCACGTCCAGCGGCACCTGGCACGTGAGCGTCACGCCCTCGCAGGCGGTGGTCACGTCGAACAGCCGCTGCACCTCCCAGTACTGCATGGTCAGCGCGCGGGTCTTGTTGTGGTTCGTGATGACCTTGGTGGTGATCTCGGTCGACTCGGTCGCGGTGGCCAGCCGCATGGATGTCCGCGACGCCGAGCGACGTGCCGCCGCCTGGCGCTGCACGGCGGAGTGCGTCGACTGCGCGGCATCCGAGGTGCTGTTCCTGGCGCCGCTCATCCAGGTGTTCGTGTTGCCGCTGGTGCTCGATGTGCCGTAGCTGGTCGCGACGCCACCGGCGGCGCATCCGAACGGGAACACGCCGCCACCGCCGGCCGCGGCCGCCACCGAGAACGAGTCCGCCTCGGTGTCGTAGTGCGAGCCGCCGGACGCGGACTCCCGGAACGCGCTGGCGAAGGTCGCCGTCGCCGAGGTGTCATCGCGTTCGGCGAACGACATCGTCTCGGTCGATTCGAGCCTCTCGCTCTCGACGACCGAGGTCGACGCCGTGCGCTCCATGATCGCCATGCGCTGCTGCTCACCCGGTGCCAGCGGCAGCGAGTAGACCAGGTCGCCGAGCGCCAGGCCCAGCGGAGTCCAGCGCTGCGCGAGCGTGACCACGTAGCCGATCGACAGCGATCCTGCCAGCGGCACGGAGCCGTACGCGGTCTCGGTGGCCAGCCCGTCGCGGAAGGCGTCGATGCTGATGGGCCGGTCGACAGGCACCCGCTCGGCGAGGTGGAACTCCAGCTTCTCCAGGCCTCCGGCCAGCCGGGCCGCGGCGGAGTAGCCGCCGTAGAACGTGACGGGCCAGCGTGTGCGGCGCCCCTCGAGGATCCGCATCCGCAGGCTGGGCTGGCTCAGGCTCGGATCGGTGAGCCGGAAGAACACGCCGTACGGGAAGCGGTCGCTGGACGCGTCGCGCCGGAACACCACCTGGCATTCGTCCTCGCCCACCGCCAGCGCCGGGATGGCGTGCTCCTCGGCAGGAGGCTCGAGGCCCGCGGCATCCGTCACCAGCTGCTGCAGCGCGGCGATCATCGCCATCGACAGTGCCGGCGCGGGGTCGGGCAGCGTGACGACGGGCAGCATGCCGCTCGGCTGCAGATTCTTCAGCGCGGCCTTGATGCGCTGCACGCCGACCGCGGAGGTCACCACCAGATCGGCGCCGAACGCGGTCGCGCGCGCCGCCGCCGGGATCGGGAGCACGAAGCTGCCGTCGTCGAGGGTCACTGTGGTGCCCGCCATGGCCTGTGCGGTCGAGGCGCCGTCGAGGTCGAGCCCCACCTGCACGCGCGCCGCGGACGACCCGTCCGGCTGCAGCAGCGTGCCCACCACCTGCGGCGGCGCCTGGTTGTCGGTGGGAACGAGATCCTGCATCGTCCAGACCAGCGAGTCGAGTGCCCGGAACATCCGCTGATCGCTGTCGGCCTGCCTCTCGAGGTACTCCTCCGCGAGTACATCCACCATCGGCGAGTCGCTCTGCCAGAGCGGCGAGTCGGGGCGATCGCGACCGGGATGTCCTGCCCCTCACCGCCTTTCGCGCGAGCGGAGAACATCGAGTTCGTGTTGAAGATCGGCATCGCAACCTCCCCAGGTGCGTGCGCGGAGCAGAATTCCGCGACCACAGATCAGGAGCCGGACGCCGGGGATCTGATACATTCCGGGTCGATGAGCGAGGGCACACACCGATAGTGTCTCGCCATGAACGCGTACATGGTCCTCGCCCAGATCATCCCGGTCCTCATGCTCGGCATCGGAGCGGATATGCGCGTCGCACTCAACCTTCGCAGCACCGCAAGACTCGGCTGCCTGCTGTTCGGAGCAGCCGCACTCTGCGGCCTCATGCTCGAGATGTTGTTCGTGCTCCCGCCGTTGGCGGTGATTCCATCAGGGTGGGCCGCATCCGAGAACACTGTCTTTGTGCTCGCCGCGGTGGCTATGTGCCTCTTCGCATTGCCTACTACCGCTGTGACGATCGCATCCCTCAGAAAGCGCGGGCAGGCCCACGCCAACGCATCAGACCCCGCTTCCCCGTAACCCATCCCGACCAGACTGCCTGCCACCGCTCGGCGGGGTGTCTGCGAAGCGCAGAGCGTCGCCCACCTCGACAGCGTCGGCATTTCATCCGTCGAAGACCGCCTGACTCGTTGAGGGTGCCCTCGCCTGGGAGCCCATTCGCCAGGAACGCCTGGCATATGCCTGATCGTGGCGCCGTGATCAGGCGCCGGAGGGCCCTTCCCCGAGCAGGAGACCCAGATAGGTGACCAGCTCCGGCACCCGCTCGGAAGCGGCCGCCCAGACGACTCCGTCGTCCACCACCGCATAGCCGTGCGCGAGCACGTTGCGGAGCCCGACGATGCGATGAAGATCCGGAACTCCGTCGGCCGTCTCCGCGTCTACCCGGCGCAGGTTGTTCAGGGCCTCTCCGACGATCTCGAGCTGGCGCTCCACGGCAGAGCGACGGAGGGCATCCGAACGATATCCGGTCTCATCAAGACCACTGATGAACTCCGTCACACGCTGCGCCGCTTCCCGGGCATCCCAGAGGTATGCCGCAGCCTCAGGCTGCATAAAGTTCCTCCGCGGATGCGAGGGCTCGATCGCGGAAGTACGGATTGCGGACCGCATCCGTCATCACCAGATCAACTGTGCGCCCGAACACGCGCTCGAGATCCTCCTTCAGACCGAAGTAGGCGTCGAACTTGTCCTTCGTCTCGGGAGCCAGGTCGACGAGCAGATCGATGTCGCTCCGTTCGGGATCGAAGTCGTCGGTGACTGCCGACCCGAAGACCCGAAGACGGCGAACACCATGAGCTCGTGCGACGCGCTCGAGCTCCTCCGCGTTCACTTCGATCATCAGGCCCATGCTGAGAGTGTACCGAGACGGGCAAAGCGAAAGCCCCCGGGTGGAGCCGGGGGCTTTCGTAGCAGGAGCGGGGCTTGAACCCGCGACCTCACGATTATGAGTCGTGCGCTCTCACCAACTGAGCTACCCTGCCACGGGCACTCGGATTACGAGTGCTGCGAGCCCCGAGTCAGGATTGAACTGACGACCCCTTCCTTACCATGGAAGTGCTCTGCCACTGAGCTATCGGGGCATGTTTCCCGTCTCCGGGCAACCAGGAAATCCTAACATCCCGGAGGCGGGATCAGGAAATCGGCCCGACTCCGTCATGACGGCCCGCGTTCGCCTTCATCCAGGGCAGCGGGTCGAACTGAACGCCGTTGCGGAGCAGCTCGAAGTGCAGGTGCGCACCGTAGGAATGACCGGTGTTCCCGACGAGCCCGACGATGTCGCCGACCTTCACGTGCTGTCCGGTCTGCACGCGCATCGAGCCGTGCAGCATGTGCGAGTAGTGGCTCGTGATGACCTTGCCGTCGATCATGTGATCGATGTAGACGGTGACGCCGTATCCGCCGCCGTTCTCGGTCGCCTTGCGCACGACGCCGTCGGCGATCGCCTGGATCGGCGCGCCTTCTCCGGGCACGAGGTCGATGCCGGCGTGCAGGCGTCCCCAGCGAGAGCCGTACGGCGAGCTCATGGCCACGCCGACGGCGAAGGGCCACTGAATCGCCGCCGTGGTGTCGTTGGTGTACAGGCTGGTGGAGTACTTGATGCCCTCTTCAGCCGCGAGGTCGGCCATCGACATCGACGTGAACCCGCCTTCGCGGGCGGACTGCGCGTTCTCGACGTCGGATGACGCGACGTACGCCTGGATGTCGTCGGTGCCGAGCTTCTGCTGCTGCGTTTCCGCCGCAGTGAGCGAAGTCAGCGACTGGGCGTCCTGGCCCTGAGCCGCGGCCACCGCCTCGGAGGGCAGCGTCATCGAGACGAGCATGAGGCCAGCGACGCCCATCACACCGAGCGTGGCGCCGGCGGTGGCCACCTTGCGCCCCAGGCGACGACCGCGTCGCGGTGCACGGTGCGCGGTCGCCGAGTTCTCGACGGACGGCTCCGGCTCGGCGGCGGATGCCCGGGCAGCGGGCTCGACCTGCTCGTCGAGATCGTCCGCGCTGAAGCCGAAAGCCGCGGCAGCTGCGGTGAATGCGTCGGCGGCGGACTCGGCAGCGGATGCCTCGGAGTCGGTGGCGGCATCCGGGGCGACGGGCTCCTCGGCGGCGGCCTGGGCCTCGGCGGCGGACTCGGCCTCGGCGGCGGACTCGGCCGCAGCCTGGGCCTCGGCGGCGGGCTCGGCCTTGGCGGCGGGCTCGGCCGCGGCGGCGGGCTCGGCCTCGGCTGCGGCCGGTTCCTCGACGACGAGACGCTCGGTCTTCAGCTCGGCTGCGGCGACGGGGGCGATCGGCTCGGCCTCGACGACCGGCTCGGCGACGATGGCCGGCGCCGCGGCGGGCTCCCCGTCGACGACGGTCTCGGGCACGACGGACTGAGCGGCGACCAGGGGCCGGCCGGTGCCGGCATCCGCCATCGACTCGCGCCAGGGCGCGGCATCCGATGCGACGGGCTGCGCGATTCCCGCGCGACGGGCGCGCCGGCCGACGAACGGCTGCGCGGCAGCCGGAGCGGACGGCGTCTGCACGACCGGGACCTCGGCGGTCTGGCGCTCACGGGCCGCACGGCGGGAGGCCGGAGCGGCCGACGACGTCACTGCGACAGCGGACTCTGCGGGCACCGCACGGCGTCGGTCGGACCGGCGCTCGGGGGCAGAGCCGGTCTGGGGGGCATCGAAGGGCAAAGCGGAATCTCTCGGTCGCGCGTCAAGCAGGGGGGCTATCGCTCGGGTAAACGAAAGTAACGATCGGGTAAACGATACCTGCTTCCGCCTGGGAACGCCATGGGCGTCGGCGAGAAAGTTGATCGTCCTGACGAAATCAGTTCTCGGCGAGCAGGGCTCCGAGCCGGGCGTGCACCTCGCGCCCTCCGGCGAACAGCAGCGGACGGCGGGAATCCAGTTCGATGCGAGACACCGCTCCCCCGGCTTCGGAGACGAGGATCGCACCGGCCGCGAAGTCCCACGCGTTCAGGCCGCGCTCGAAGAACCCGTCCAGCCGCCCGGCCGCTACGTACGACAGGTCGATCGCGGCCGACCCCATCCGGCGCAGGTCCCGGGCCATGGTCATCACCCGTCGCACCGTCGCCAGGTCGCCGTCGTGCGTGGCCGGGTCGTACCCGAATCCGGTCGCCAGCAGTGCTCCTGCAGGAATCTCGGTCGTGACGGCGAGGCGCGCCCCGTCGTGCCAGGCTCCCTCGCCGCGGACCGCTGTGAACAGCTCGCCGAGCGCCGGAGCGCAGACCGCGCCGGCCACGCCGTTCCACGACTCGGGCTCGGGCGTGCCCTCGACCACGGCGATGCTCACCGAGTACGCCGGGATGCCGTAGCTGTAGTTGACCGTCCCGTCGATAGGGTCGACGACCCAGGTGAAGCCGCTCGTGCCCCCGGCCGCACCGGACTCCTCGCCGAGGAAGCCGTCATCGGGACGCTCCGTGGCGAGCCGGTCTCTGATCAGCGCCTCGACCTCGCGGTCGGCGTCGGTCACGATGTCGGCGAGCGTCGACTTGGTCGCGGCGAGATGCACGCCCTCGCGACGGCGACGCGCGGCGAGCTCACCCGCTTCAAGGGCGATCTCCGCGGCGAGCGCGCCGAGTTCGATGTCGGTCATGGGTCCTCCAGTCGGGCGGGCTTCCAGTCTCGCGCAGTCCGGATGCCGGAGCACACCGACCTTCCCGCCGAAGCCCCTCCTGGGCGCCCGTCAGCCAGGCCGGGTGTCGACACGGAAACGGGGTCTCGGCACGGGAGGGGGTCTCGGCACGGGCATCCGGGACACAGAGCGGGGGTGTGACGCCCGGGCATCGTGCCCCTGCGAACCCGGTTCAGCGGGCCGAGCGCGCCGCGAAGGCCGCGACGCGCGCCTGCGCGTCCGGCGTCTCGAAGGATGCTCCGATCGAGAGCGCCTCCTCCTCGAGCTGCTCATGGAACGTGCGCTCCGGCTGCGAGCGCACCAGGCGCTTGGCATGCCCGTAGGCGCCGGCGGCACCGTCCAGCCAGAACCGGGCGATCTCCTCAGCGCGAGCCTGGACGGCGGCGGCCTCGGCCGCGGCATCCGATCCCTCGGCGCCGGCGACCGCCTCGGCGACGAGACCCCATTCGACGGCCTCCGCCGCGCTGAGCATGCGGTCCTGCAGCAACAGCTGCAGCGCCCGGCGCTGACCGATCGCGTGGGCGAGCTGTGCCGACACCGACAGGTCGGGCGTGAGGCCGATGTTCGCGTACAGGCTGCCGAGCTTCGAGTGCGCGCCGACGACGGCGTAGTCGCTGCAGAGCAGGATGCCGAGGCCTCCGCCGGCGGTCGTGCCGTGTGCGGCCGCCACCACGGGCTTGGCCGAGTCGGTGAGCGAACGGATGCCCTCGTTGATCACCCGGGCGAAGGCGGTGATGTCCTCGCCGGATCCCATCTCGTTCGCCATGTCGAGCACGTCGCCGCCGGCGCAGAACGCCGGGCCGGCCGCGTCGATGAGGATCGCGCGCACGTCGTCGCGGGCGACGGCCTCGGCCGTGGCATCCCGCCAGGCGTAGGCGAGGTCGCCGTTGAAGGCGTTCAGCCGTGCCGGACGGTTCAGGGTGAGCCGCGCGAGGCCCTCGTCGACGGTGGACAGGATGGGCTCGCCCATTGGCGTCTCCTTCGATGCGTCGGTGGGCTTCCAGCGTATCTGCGCCGATCGGATGCTCCGGTCGCACTGCTTGCGGCCTCCTGTCCTACCCACACGGGTGCAAGGAGGAAAACGCCGGCAACGACGTCCCCGCACCAGCAGAAACCTCCTCGCACGCGGAGGCCCCCTCAGCAGCATCCGCCCACACCCACGCAAGGAGGAAAACGCCGGCAACGACGCCTCCCCACCAGCAGAAACCTCCTCGCACGCGGAGGCACCCCCCTCAGCAGCATCCGCCCACACCCACGCAAGGAGGGGTCTGCTGCACGGATAGGTGACAGTTTCGGTTAGGCCGCGAGGGCCAGGTTCTGGTTCATGATGGTCTCGAATTCGACCGGCGTCAAACGGCCCAGACGTGCTTGCCGACGGCGCCGATGGTAGGTCCGTTCGATCCAGGTCACGATCGCGATCCGCAGCTCTTCCCGGGTGGCCCAGGACCGCCGATTGAGGACATTCTTTTGCAGCAGCGCGAAGAAGCTCTCCATCGCGGCGTTATCACCGGCCGCGCCGACTCGGCCCATCGAGCCGACCATACGGTGACGAGCCAGCACCCGGATGACCTTCCGGGAACGGAACTGACTGCCCCTATCGCTATGCAGCACGCAACCGGCGACGTCACCGCGCAGCGCGGCGGCGTTGTTGATCGCGTTCACGACCAGCCGGGACTTCATCCGCGAGTCGATCGAGTAGCCGACGATCTTGCCCGAGAACACGTCCTTGACCGCGCAGAGGTAGAGTTTGCCCTCGCCGGTGCGGTGCTCGGTGATGTCGGTCAGCCAGAGCCGGTTCCGGCTGTCAGCGGTGAACTCGTGTCGGACCCGCCCGTCCTCGTCAGTCACCGCGCACAGGTCGTCGTGGACCGGCGGTCCGGGCCTCTTGCCGTTACGTCCCTTCTTCTTCCCGAACGCCGACCACCAGCCGTTCGCTGACGTGATCCTCCACGCGGTCCGGTCCGCCATCGGTTCCCCGGCGTCGCGGGCCTCGTCGGCCAGGAGACGATGCCCGAACTCAGGATCGTCACGGTGCGCGTCGAACAGCGCGTTTGCCCGATACGCCTCCACCAGCTCAGCATTCGTGATGGGGTCGGCCAGCCACCGGTAGTAGGGCTGGCGGGAGAGCTTGAGGACCCGGCACGTCACTGCGACGGGGATCCCGTCGGCAGCGAGCTCTGTCACGAGCGGGTATGTCATTTTCCCGGCAGATGCGCCTGAGCGAAGTACGCCGCCGCACGACGGAGCACCTCGTTCTCCTGCTCCAACAGCCGCACCCGCTTGCGCAACTCGCGAGCTTCGTCAGCCTCGGCCCGGGTCGCGCCGGGCTTGGCGCCGTCTTCCACATCGGCCTGGCGAAGCCAGTTCTGCAGGCACGTCTCGCTGATTCCGAAGTCGGTCGCGATCTGCTTGATCGACACACCGTCCTCGCGCTGACGAGCCACCCGCACGACATCGTCGCGGAACTCACGGGGATAGGGCTTGGGCATGATGACATCCTCCCAGCAGCGCACTCAGCACCACAGATCAGGTGTCACCTATGCGTGCAGCAGACCCGAGGAAAACGCCGGCAACGACGTCCCCGCACCAGCAGAAACCTCCTCGCACGCGGAGGCACCCCCCTCAGCAGCATCCGCCCACACCCACGCAAGGAGGAAAACGCCGACAACGACGCCTCCCCACCAGCAGAAACCTCCTCGCACGCGGAGGCACCGCCCTCAGCAGCATCCGCCCACACCTGCGCAAGGAGGAAAACGCCGGCAACGACGCCTCCCCACCAGCAGAAACCTCCTCGCACGCGGAGGCACCCCCCTCAGCAGCATCCGCCCACACCCGCGCAAGGAGGAAAACGCCGACAACGACGCCTCCCCACCAGCAGAAACCTCCTCGCACGCGGAGGCCCCCCAGCAGCATCCGCCCACACCCACGCAAGGAGGAAAACGCCGACAACGACGCCTCCCCACCAGCAGAAACCTCCTCGCACGCGGAGGCACCGCCATCTCGGTCGACGCGGCCGTCAGTCCTCGAGCACCCGCTGCACGAGGTCGTGCATGCGGCGGCGCGTGCCGTCCAGCCGCATGTCGACCTGCCCGGGCGCGAGCACCTCGTTGGGCGCGAGCGGATGCGCCAGCCGTACGTTCTCATGGCACGACAGATCGGCGCACACGTAGGTGCCGACCGTGTCGCCGCGGCTGCCGCGCTCGCCCGCGCGCCGCGCGGCCCAGAGCGCGACCTGGTTGCCCGGTTGCATGGTGTGGCAGATGTTGCACATGCCTGAGCGCGTGCGCCCGCCGCCGGCGGTCTGCAGCACGATGCCGACGGTGCTTCCCTCGTGCTCGAGCAGCACATACCCGCGGCGCGATGACGACGGGTCGCGCCAGGCGAAGAAGTCGAGGTAGTCCCAGTCCGTGAGCAGGAAGTCGTGCGGCAGTTCGATCAACCGCAGTTCGTCGTCGCCGGCGTTGACGAAGGATGCCCGGACGTCGGCCTCGGTCAGCGGATGCATCGCCTCAGTCTATGCAGGCGGGTTCCCGACCCGCCGCCCCGCATCGCGTCGGAGATCTGCAGCATCCCGGACGCCGATGCGCGGCAGGCTCCGCGATTCTGCAGATCTCCGAGATGATGCCGCGGCACCGGGCCCGCCCACGACTCACCCCTCACGTCGAAGATGCCGTGCGCGCCGCGCTCCGCGTCGATCATGAAGTGCGAGACGAACGGGTAGTGCCCCGCCTCGGGGAAGGTCAGCTCGACGAATCCGCCCTGCGCCGGCATCAGCCCGAGCGCCTGCGACCCCGTGTCCGGCGACCGGTTCAGCAGATACCGCCCCTCCGCCCAGACCGTGTCGAACTGCCCGCCGATCACATGGAAGCTCGACGACCTCTCGATCCCGGCATCCAGCACCCAGACCCGCACGCGCTCCCCGACAGAGGCCGGTAGAGGCGCGTGGTCGTACTGGTTCGCGTAGCCGTTGAACACGACCAGATCAGGATCGCGCGTCGCGATCCTGTCGACGTCGACCTCGCCGCCGTCGTGGTCGCCCAGGTAGTACTCCCCTGCACCAGCACGTAGCTGCGATCGACGGCCGGCAGGTCGTCGGGCTCGATCACGACCGCTCCGTACATGCCGTTCGCGATGTGCGCGGTCATCGGCATGGTCGAGCAGTGATACATCCAGATACCGGCGCGGGTCGCGGTGAACGTGTAGGTCAGGCTCTCGCCCGGCGCGATCGTGCGCATCGGCCGGTCGGGAGCGAGCGACCCGGCGTGGAAGTCGATCGAATGCCCCATGGAGCCGTCGTTCACGAGCGTGATCTCGAAGGTGTCGCCGACGCGCCCGTGCAGCACCGGTCCCGGCGCGGTGCCGTTGTAGGTCCAGAGGGTCTGCGTCACTCCCGGAGCGACCTCGGTCTCGACATCGCGCGCGGTGAGGGTCAGCCTCCGATGCACAGGGCCATCGGATGCCGGCAGAGCCGGCAGCTCGGCGTCGTACGGCGAGAAGTCCTCGCCCGGGTCGGCCATCAGATCGATGGCTCCGGATGCCGCGTGATCGCCGTGCTCCCCGGCATCCGACGAACCGGCATCCGACGAACCGGCATCCGACGCGCCGGCATCCGTACTCGCGGATCCGGCCGCCGCGCCCGTCGCGACGATCGTCATCGTCATGCCCATCTGCCGGTGTCCGATGATCGAGCACCAGCCGTCGAGGTCGGCGGTGATCACGCCGACGTCGATGGTCTGCGATTCGCCCGGCGCGAGCCGACCGCCGGCGATGCCGTTCGCGAACACGAGATCGTGCACCTGCTCGGTGTCGGTGTTCGTCAGCTCGATCACCAGCCGCGTGCCCGCGGGCACCTCGATGTGGCTGGGCGTGAAGCGCATGTCCGCGGCCTCGACCTGCACGGTCTTGACCGGAGCATCCGCATCGCCGGCCGGCGCGGCCGACCAGCCGAACCCGGCCGGATCCGCTGCGGCGGGTACGGCGACCGCGAGCACCACGGCGAGCAGTCCCGCCACGGCCTGACCGGCGCGACGACCGCGCGGCTGCCGCCCCTCCGGCACGATCGGGCCCTCGCCCGGTTTCTCGAGTCGGAGCCCGCCGGCCTTCGCCCGGCGCTGCGCGCGCATCGCGAGGAACATGATCGGCAGGAACGACGCCATCGCGATCAGATAGAGCATGGATGCCACCACCCGCGACAGGCTCGACACCGGCAGCGCGCACACGGCGAGCGCGGCGTTCGCCGTCGTCACCCGCCAGGCGGCGCCCCGGTCGAACGCGGCCGTGCCGGTGCGCACCGGACTCGGCCCGCCGCCCAGCACCACGGGCACCAGGTAGCTGAGCGCTCCGACGAGCACCTGCGCGGCGAACCCGGCAGCCAGGTACGGCACGACGGCGTCGAGCAGCGCCGACACCGCGGCGAATCCCGTTCCGTCGGCGAACGCGACGATCGTGCCGGCGATGAGCATCGCGACGACCCCGGCCCACCAGATCAGCGCCATCCCGACCGACATCGCCGAGAAGCTGCGCGGAGGCTTGCTCTGCGCTGACCGCCACAGCGAGACGCCGATCACGATCAGCCCGCCCAGATAGCCCGCCAGGCCGAGGACGAGAACCGGCAGCCAGGCGAGCGCTGCGCCGAAGGCGGCGACCGAGACCCCGGCGGCGAGCCAGGGCAGGGCGCGGGCCGCGCCGTCGGCGGCGTGCGCGTCCGCACGGGTGCGCAGGATCGTCGGCCACAGCGTGACGACCGTGCCGGCGACGGTGAGCCCGATCCAGCCGAGCACGTTGATCAGCGCGTGCGCGAGCACGAGGTTGGGCAGGTCACCGCCGCGCGCCAGCAGCGCGCCGAGGGCCGCGCCGACGGTGAGCAGCGCTGCCGCGGCGATGTAGTACCTGACCGTTCGGCCGAACCGCCCCGGCATGCTGCGTCGGGCGCGGCGGTACAGGCTCGCGCCGTGCCAGGCGACGGCGACGATGAGGGATGCCGCGCCGGCGGCCGTGACGGCCCAGATGCCGCTGAGCACGCCGGCGATCACCAGCACGGCGCCGCCATTGGACAGGATGAGCCGGATGGTCTGCGTACGGACATCCGCCGGCGTCGCCCGGCCGCGCAGCAGCGCCCAGGAGAAGTACTGGCTCCACACCAGGATCGCGTGCGTGACGGCGCCGAGCAGCAGCAGATGGATCATCAGCCAGCCCGGCATCGGCAGGGCACGGTGGGCGACGGCGGCCACGACCGTCAGCAGCAGCCACACGACGGTCGGGATGTCGCGCATCGGCTGGAACCCGCGGTTCCTGACGGCGGTCACGACTTCTGCCCCTGCCCGAGCACCGCACTCGTCAGCGCCGTCACGACGAACAGCAGCAGCGCGACCACCCCGAGCACTCCGCCGAGCTGCCAGCCCACCGGCATCCCGAGTCCGTCACCGATCCACAGCCGCACGATCAGCGCGACCTGCAACAGCCCGATCGGCGCCCAGAACGCCGGGCGGTACGGCAGGGCGATCCGCAGCACGGCGGGCAGGATGCTGGTGGCGTGCGCCATGATCATCGAGAACACGTAGCCGAGGAACACCGCGTGCACGACCGCGTCGTAGGCGCGCTGCTCGGTGGGCGCGCCGAACAGCAGGACGACGCCGGCCACCGCGAGCCACACGTACCCGGCGAGGATGCACGCCGCCATGTACCGCGTCACCCCGGCTGCACGGATCGTGCGCCGCGCGACGTCGTGCACCAGCAGCCAGCCCACGAGCGAGAGCAGCACGATGCCGAGCAGGATCGCCCCGGCACCGGGGAAGACCGTGCCGACGACGAGCGCGGCCGTGATCGCCCACGCGTGCACCAGAAGACGGATGCCGGCACCCGCGCCCATCGTGATGCGTGCGAGCTCCACGCGCTCGGCCGCGATCGTCAGCACGACGAAGCCGATCAGCCACGGGAGCACCCGCGTCAGCGAGTCCTGACCGATCCAGATGAGCGCACCGGCGAGGCCGAGCCCGGCGGCGAGCAGCTGCGTGAGCAGCGCAGCGTCGTACTGCCGGCGCCAGAGCGGGATGTAGAGCAGCACGAACGCGGCCGCTCCCACAGCGAGCAGGGTCTTGCCGATCGGCAGCGGCACCGCGGTCACCAGCAGCAGGATGCCGCCGGCGCCGAGCAGCGCCGGGGCGAGGTAGCCGTACCAGCGGCCGAGCGCGGTAGCGCGCTCGAGAGCGATCAGCGTTCCGACGAAGCCCAGCACCAGCAGCATCCCGTGCACGTCGGGAAGGCGATCCGCGGTGACCGGTGCGGGCAGGCCGAGCAGGAGGAGGCCGGCGTCGAGGCCGGCGAGCAGGGCGAGACCTGCGGGCAGCAGCCAGATCAGGCGCCAGGACGGGGTTCGTCTCGTGGTCGCTCCGGCTCCCCCGGTCGTTGAGCGAGCGAAGCCTTCCCCGCCGGTCGTTGAGCGAGCGAAGCGAGACGAAACACCCTCACCCCCGCCGGAAGACTCACTCCGTTTCGCCTCGGTCGCTGGCGCTCCCTCACTCAACGACCCGCGGGAAACGCCCTCACCCTCCCCGGTCGTTGAGCGAGCGAAGCGAGACGAAACGCCCCCACCCTCCCCGGAAGACTCACTGCGTTTCGTCTCGGTCGCTGGCGCTCCCTCGCTCAACGACCCGCGGGAAACGCCCTCACCCTCCCCGGTCACGACGCGACCCGCAGGTGCAGGACGCAGGCGCCGTCGGCCGCGAACGGCAGCAGTTCGGCGTCCGCACTCTCGGAACGAGTGCGGGCGAGCCCCTCGATGAGTCCCTCGTGCACCGCGCACACGACGTCGGACCTGCGGGACGCGGCGGCGAGCAGCGGGCAGCTGCGCAGAATGATCGGGTCACCGGCATCCGTGTCATCGGGAGCGAATCCCTGTTCGCGCATGACCTCGAGCACGAGCGCGCGCGGGTCACTCGTCGACCGTCCCTCGGCGAGCTGGGCGCCCCAGGTGCGGCCGGCGGACCGGGCCTCCTGCACCGGGTGTTCGCTGGTGCGGACGAGCCCTTCGGCGAGGGCCAGTGCGAGGCCCGCGTAGGGAGCTTCAGCTGTGCTGCCGGCCGCACTCCAGCGCAGTGACGGGCGGCCGCGACCGGACGGCGCCTCCTTCTCTCGCACGATGTGACCGTCGGCGAGCAGACGCTCGAGGTGCCCGCGCACGGTGTTCTCGTGCAGGCCGGTCGCGGCGACCAGTTCGGCCGTGGATGCCGGATGGGCCTCGATCTCGCGCAGGATGCGTTCACGGCTGGAGGAGTGCCGCCGATCATCCGATGTCCTGCGACGGTTTTCCCCGGCGCTCAGCTTATTTTCCACGGGATCTAGTGTAATAAACTCAGCGGTGAACCCGCATCCGGGTGAGGACGGAGAAAACCATGGCGAACAACGAGATCCACCACTCACGGTCCGAGGCCGTCGATCAGAGCCCGACCGCGGGCTGCACCTGCGGCGAGCACGACGAGGAGCTGCCCGAACTCGACGTGCAGACCATTCCGCACGCCATCCGGCACGCGGCGATCTTCGGCGCCATCGAGTCGCTGCGTCCTGGCTCAGCGATGGTCGTCTCGGCCACGCACGACCCGGTGCCCCTGCTCACGCAGCTCGAGGCGAAGCATGGGGACCAGTTCCGCACCCGGTACCTCGACGAGGGCCCGGAGCGCTGGCGCATCCTGGTGCGCAACGTCGGCTGACCGGTCCTGCGCCGGTGCACTGTTCCGATCCGGCCTCGACACCCGCCTCGGGTCGAGAACGAGCTGGTCGAGGCGAAGATCGCGATCGCCAGGATCGAAGGCCCCGAACGCCGGCTGCAGCGCCTGTGATCGCCGCATCGCCTCGATTTCCGGAGCGGCGTCACGGCGGGTAATATGATTCTTCGCGCCCCCGGTTGGCTGTTCAAGTCGGACGGGTGTGCATGGCGAGTTGCCCGAGCGGCCAAAGGGAGCTGACTGTAAATCAGCCGCGGAATGCTTCGGGGGTTCGAATCCCTCACTCGCCACCCACAGAACCGAGACCCTCGCGAAGCGGGGGTCTCGGTTCGTTAACGCCTCAGCTTCCCTGCACCCCTCGGTCCGACTCGGCCAGGGACTCGGGAGTGCGCAGCAGGCCGCCCTCGGCGCGGCACGTCGCGGCGGCGATCAGCATCGCCCGGTCCAGGAGCGCCTGCCACCCCGCATCCGACGAGGGCGCGCCTTCCACGAGCCCTGCCGCGACCGCGGCGAGCGTCGCGTCACCGGCACCGACGGTGTCGACGATCCGGCCGGGCAGCGTCGTGATCGGGGCCGTCACCACTCCGGCATCCGTGTCGAGCACGGCCCCGTCGGCACCCGCCGTCGCCAGCACGGCGGTCGCTCCGGCGGCGCGCAGTCGCTCGCGCAGGGCCTCGAGATCTCCGTCGTAGAGCAGCGCAGCGTCGTCCGCTCCGACCTTGACCAGCGAGGCTCGAGCCGCCAGTCGTTCGAAGCCGCGCACGAACTCGTCGCGGTCCGTGAGCATCCCCGCCCGCGGGTTGGGATCGATGGCGAGCGGCGCTTCGCCCAGCGCGTCGACCAGGGCGTCCGTCTCGGCGGGCACGTCGAACGGGAAGCAGCTGACGGCCACGATCCCCGCATCCGCGATCGCCCTGCGCGCGGCATCGTCGTAACGGATGCTGCGCCGCTGCGCGGCCTCGTTGAACACGTACTCCGGCTCGCCGTTCGGCGCGCGGCTCACGACGGCGCGCGAGGAGCCCAGCGCGGACGGGCTCTCGACCAGCGCGACGCCATGGTCGGCCAGGTACTCGCGGATGTGCGCGCCCGGCTCGTCCGCGCCGACCATCGCGATGAGCGTCACCGGCACGCCGAGTCGGCGCAGGCCGACCGCGACGTTCAGTGCGGCACCGCCGACGAGTTCGCGCACGCCGCGGTCATCCCGGATCTCGTCGATCAGGGCGTCTCCGATGACGACCGCGCCGCGTGCCGTTTCCTGCTCCTGCTCCATCCCGCGAGACTATCGCGCCGCCCCGACGTCGACTGGCTCCGGCGCCCCCTCTGGCTCCGGCGCCCCAATGGCTCCGGCGCCCCCACTCGCCGACACCCCTCCTTGTTGCCGCCGCCCCTCCGCAGCAGCCGACAACCAGGCGGGGCCTCGACAACCAGACAGGGCGTCCCAAACCCCGACACCCCTCCGGGTTGCCGAGACCCCACCGCAGCAACGAGCAACCAGACGGGGTCTCGGCAACCAGACGGGGTCTCGGCAACCAGACGGGGCCTCGGCAACCGGACGGGGCGCCACGCAGACGGGGGTTCGGCGCGTTTCGTGCGCGACGCAGCGAGGCCCAGGACTAGCCTGTGGCCATGAGAGCCGCGCGCGTGTTCGCCATCGCCGCCGCCGTCGCGGCATCCGTCCTGCTCGCGGGCTGCGCGCCTGCGGCATCCGATCCGGGCGACGCCGACACGAAGCCGACGACGTCGTCGACGAAGGGCACGGATGCCGGCGACAAGACGCCGTCCCCCACGGCGACGCCGACCGTGAAGCCGGTGGCGATCCCGAAGGACTGCCGGAACATCCTCTCGGCCGCCGTGCTCGCCCAGCTGAAGGACGTGCCGCTGAACGACAAGGCCTTCGGCCCCTCCGGCACACTCGACGACGGATCGCTCAAGTGCGTGTGGGGCGACCCGCAGGCCGACACGACGGGACTCGTCACGACGATCGAGCACGAGCGCAGCGGAGCGGCCCTGGAGAAGCTCAACGCCCTGATGGACGAGGGCTACACCTGCTACACGCCCGACGAGGGCACCCGCTGCGAGAAGGTCTGGAAGAACGAGGACTACCCGGTTACCGACGGCCGCACGCTGTTCTACCGGCAGGGTGTGCTCATCGACACCCAGTACTCGAACCTCGCCCCGAAGGGCTATACCGACGCGATCATCGCGAGCATCTGGAACTGACCCAGGCCCGCGCGAGCCACCCGCCCGGGAGGAGGTCGCAGGTTCAGGAGGAGGATCCTCCGCGAAACATCCTCCCGGACGAGCGAACTCCTCCCGGACGAGCGAGCTCCTCCCGGACGAGGAGTCTCGGGCCCCGGGCGAGCACGACCTACGACGAAGGCCCCGGACCCTCCGAAGAGGGGCCGGGGCCTCTGTCACATCAGCACTCAGTTGTAGGTGCCGGGCGTGATGTCGTCGGTCGAGAACGCGTCGAAGTCGACGTAGCCGAAGTCGCCCTCGGCGTACGCGCCGTCGGATGCGAAGATCCGGTTCGGGTAGCGCTCGCTCTTGGCCTCCTCGGTCGCCTCGACCGTGATGTCACGGTACTTGGCGAGACCGGTTCCGGCCGGGATGAGCTTACCGATGATGACGTTCTCCTTGAGGCCGACCAGCGGGTCGCGCTTGCCCTCCATGGCGGCCTGCGTGAGCACGCGGGTCGTCTCCTGGAAGGACGCGGCCGACAGCCAGGACTCGGTCGCCAGCGAAGCCTTGGTGATACCCATCAGCTCCGGACGGCCCGACGCCGGGCGCTTGCCCTCGGACACCGACTCGCGGTTGATCGACTGGTAGCGCTTGAGGTCGACCATCTCGCCGGGCAGCAGGGTCGTGTCGCCGTGGTCGACGACGGTGACCTTGCGCAGCATCTGGCGCACGATGACCTCGATGTGCTTGTCGTGGATCGGCACACCCTGCGAGCGGTAGACGCCCTGCACGCCATTGACGAGGTAACGCTGCACCTCGCGGGCGCCCATGACGCGCATGACCTCCTTGGGGTCGAGCGTGCCGACCTGCAGAGGCTGACCGACGGTGACGTGCTGCCCGTTCTCGACGAGAAGCGTCGCACGCCTCAGCACCGGGTAGACCACCTCTTCCTCACCGCTGTCGGGCGTCAGGATGACCTTCTTGCCCTTGTCGTTCTCCTCGATCGTGATGCGGCCGTCGGCCTCGGCGATCGGGGAGGCGCCCTTCGGCGTGCGAGCCTCGAAGAGCTCCTGCACGCGCGGCAGACCCTGGGTGATGTCATCGGCCGAGGCCGAACCACCGGTGTGGAAGGTACGCATCGTCAGCTGGGTACCGGGCTCACCGATCGACTGGGCCGCGATGATGCCGACGGCCTCGCCGATGTCGACGGTCTTGCCGGTCGCGAGCGAACGGCCGTAGCACTGCGCGCAGACGCCGACGGCCGAGTCGCAGGTCAGGACGGAGCGGACCTTGATGGTCTCGACACCGGCCTCGACCAGCTTGTCGATCAGCACGTCGCCCACGTCGTCACCGGCCGAGGCGAGGACCTCGCCCGACTCGCTGACGACATCGGATGCCAGGGTGCGGGCGAACACCGAGTTCTCGACGTTCGCGTCGCGGACCAGCTCACCCTGCGAGTTCGGAGCCGCGATGGGCAGCTCGAGACCCTTGGACGTGCCGCAGTCCTGCTCGCGGATGATGACATCCTGCGAGACGTCCACCAGACGACGGGTCAGGTAACCCGAGTCGGCGGTGCGCAGAGCGGTGTCGGCCAGACCCTTACGAGTACCGTGCGTCGCGATGAAGTACTCCGCCACCGACAGACCCTCGCGGTACGAGGAGATGATCGGACGCGGGATGATCTCACCCTTGGGGTTGTTCACCAGACCGCGCATACCCGCGATGTTGCGGATCTGCAGCCAGTTACCACGAGCGCCCGACGACACCATGCGGTTGATGGTGTTGTCGATCGGGAAGTTCGCCTTCATCGCGGCCTGGACCTCGTCGGTCGCCTCGGTCCAGATCTTGATGAGCTCCTGGCGACGCTCGGCGTCGGTGGTGAGACCCTTCTCGTACTGCGACTGGACCTTCGCGGCCTGCTTCTCGTAGCCGGCCACGATCTCCGCCTTGTTCGGCGGGGTGAGGATGTCGCTCAGCGCCACCGTGACACCCGAACGGGTGGCCCAGTAGAAGCCGGCGTCCTTGATGCGGTCCAGCGTCGCCGCCGTCTCGACCTTGGGGTACTCCTCGGCCAGCTTGTTGACGATCTGCGACAGCTTGCCCTTGTCGGCGACCTCGCGCACGAACGGGTAGCCCTTCGGCAGTGCGTCGTTGAAGATCGCCTGACCCAGCGAGGCGTCGAGAAGACCATGACGCTCGTATCCCTCGGGGGCCTCGCCCTCGAGGAAGGTCAGACCGGGAACGCGGATGCGGACCTTCGCCTGCAGGTCGAGCGTGCCCTCGTCGCGGGCCAGCATCGCCTCGCCGACCGAGCCGAACGCACGGCCCTCACCGGCGGCACCGGGGGTGACGGTGGTGAGGTGGTGCAGACCGATGATCATGTCCTGCGAGGGCAGGGTCACCGGGCGGCCGTCGGACGGCTTGAGGATGTTGTTCGACGCGAGCATCAGCACGCGGGCCTCGGCCTGAGCCTCGACCGACAGCGGCAGGTGCACGGCCATCTGGTCACCGTCGAAGTCCGCGTTGAAGGCGGCGCAGACGAGCGGGTGCAGCTGGATGGCCTTGCCCTCGACGAGCTGAGGCTCGAAGGCCTGGATGCCCAGGCGGTGCAGGGTGGGGGCGCGGTTCAGCAGCACGGGGCGCTCGCGGATGATCTCCTCGAGCACGTCCCAGACCTCGGGACGGGTGCGCTCGACGGCGCGCTTCGCGGCCTTGATGTTCTGCGAGTGACCGAGGTCGATCAGGCGCTTGATCACGAACGGCTTGAACAGCTCCAGAGCCATCTGCTTGGGCAGACCGCACTGGTGCAGCTTCAGCTGCGGGCCGACGACGATGACCGAACGGCCCGAGTAGTCGACGCGCTTGCCGAGCAGGTTCTGGCGGAAACGACCCTGCTTGCCCTTCAGCATGTCGCTGAGGGACTTCAGGGCACGGTTGCCGGTACCGGTGACGGGGCGACCGCGGCGGCCGTTGTCGAACAGTGCGTCGACGGCCTCCTGCAGCATCCGCTTCTCGTTGTTGACGATGATCTCGGGGGCGCCGAGGTCGATCAGACGACGCAGACGGTTGTTGCGGTTGATCACGCGACGGTACAGGTCGTTCAGGTCGGAGGTCGCGAAGCGGCCACCGTCCAGCTGCACCATCGGACGCAGCTCCGGCGGGATCACCGGGACGACGTCGAGCACCATCGCGGCCGGGCTCATGCCGGTCTCGAGGAACGAGTTGACGACCTTCAGACGCTTGATCGCACGGATCTTGCGCTGGCCCTTGCCCTCGGCGATCTGCAGCCGCAGCGACTCGGCCTCGGCGGCCAGGTCGAAGGCGGCCAGGCGACGCTGGATGGACTCGGCGCCCATGTAGGCCTCGAAGTACTGACCGAAGCGGTCCTGCAGCTCGTGGAAGACGTCGTCCTCGGGACGCAGCGCGCCCACCTCGAGGGTGCGGAAGTCCTCCCACACGCGCTCGAGCTTGGCGATGGCCTCGTCGGCACCCTTGCGGGTGAGGGTCATCTCCTTCTCGGCGGCGTCCTTGACCTTCTTCTTCTGGTCGGCCTTGGCGCCCTCCGCCTCGAGTGCGGCGAGCTCCTCCTCCAGCCTGGCCATCCGCTCCGCGATCTTGGCGTCGCGGCGGTCGCCGAGCGTCTTCAGCTCGAGACGGATGTTGTTCTCCTGCGTGGCGAGGTCGCGGTGACGAGCATCCTCGTCGACCGAGATCACCATGTAGGCGGCGAAGTAGATGACCTTCTCGAGGTCCTTCGGCGCCATGTCGAGCAGGTACCCGAGGCGCGAGGGCACGCCCTTGAAGTACCAGATGTGCGTCACGGGCGCGGCGAGCTCGATGTGGCCCATGCGCTCGCGGCGGACGGAGCTCTTGGTGACCTCCACGCCGCAGCGCTCGCAGACGATGCCCTTGAAGCGGACGCGCTTGTACTTGCCGCAGGCGCACTCCCAGTCACGGCTGGGTCCGAAGATCTGCTCGCCGAAGAGGCCGTCCTTCTCGGGCTTGAGCGTGCGGTAGTTGATCGTCTCGGGCTTCTTGACCTCGCCGTACGACCATCCGCGGATGTCGTCAGCGGTCGCCAGTCCGATCCGAAGCTCATCGAAAGTTGTTGCGTCGAGCACTGAGTTCTCCTGTGTCGAAATTCTTCTGAAGAAAAGTTGGATGCCGGGGGCCGGCGTCAGATCTCGTCGATCGACGCGGCCTCGAAGCGGCTGGAGATGTTGATGCCGAGCTCCTCCGCTGCGCGGAAGGCCTCGTCATCCGTGTCGCGCAGGTTCACAGCCGTGCCGTCGGCCGAGAGCACCTCGACGTTCAGGCAGAGGGACTGCATCTCCTTCATGAGCACCTTGAAGGACTCCGGAATGCCCGGCTCCTGGATGTTCTCGCCCTTGACGATCGCCTCGTACACCTTGACGCGGCCGAGGATGTCGTCGGACTTGATCGTCAGCAGCTCCTGCAGCGCGTAGGCGGCGCCGTAGGCCTCGAGCGCCCAGACCTCCATCTCACCGAAGCGCTGGCCACCGAACTGGGCCTTACCGCCGAGCGGCTGCTGGGTGATCATCGAGTAGGGCCCGTCGAGCGTGCGTGGATCTTGTCGTCGACGAGGTGGTGCAGCTTCAGGATGTACATGTAGCCCACCGAGACCGGGGCCGGGAACGGCTCGCCGGAGCGGCCGTCGAACAGCTGGGTCTTGCCGGACGCGTCGATCAGGCGGTCGCCGTCGCGGGTGGGGAGCGTCGAGTCGAGCAGACCCGAGATCTCCTGCTCGCTGGCGCCGTCGAACACCGGGGTCGCGACCTTGGTGTTCGGGGCGACGTCGCGCGCCTCGTCGGACAGCTTGACGGCCCACTCGGGGTTGCCCTCGACCTTCCAGCCGGTCTTGGCGATCCACCCGAGGTGGGTCTCCAGCACCTGGCCGAAGTTCATGCGGCCCGGGATGCCGAGCGGGTTCAGGACCACGTCGACCGGGGTGCCGTCCGAGAGGAACGGCATGTCCTCGACCGGCAGGATCTTCGCGATGACGCCCTTGTTGCCGTGGCGGCCGGCGAGCTTGTCGCCCTCGGTGATCTTGCGCTTCTGGGCGATGTAGACCACGACGCGGCGGTTGACGCCCGAGCCCAGCTCGTCGTCGCCCTCCTCGGCGTTGAACTCCTTGACCGCGATGATCGTGCCCTGCTCGCCGTGCGGCACCTTCAGGGAGGTGTCACGGACCTCGCGGCTCTTCTCGTTGAAGATCGCGCGGAGCAGGCGCTCCTCGGCGGAGAGCTCGGTCTCGCCCTTCGGTGTGACCTTTCCGACCAGGATGTCGCCGGGGCGGACCTCGGCGCCGATGCGGATGATGCCGCGCTCGTCGAGGTCCTTCAGCAGCTCGGGGCTGACGTTGGGGAGGTCACGGGTGATCTCCTCCTTGCCCAGCTTGGTGTCGCGGGCGTCGACCTCGTACTCCTCGATGTGGATCGACGAGAGGGTGTCGTCCTTCACCAGCTCCTGGCTCAGGATGATGGCGTCCTCGAAGTTGTGGCCCTCCCACGGCATGAACGCCACGAGCAGGTTCTTTCCGAGCGCCAGCTCGCCGTTCTCGGTCGCCGGACCGTCGGCGATGACCTCGCCGACCTCGACGCGCTCACCGGCGGAGACGATCACGCGCTGGTTGTACGACGTGCCCTGGTTGGAGCGGTCGAACTTGCGCAGGTGGTACTCCTGGATGCCGCCCTCGTCGAGCTGCACGGTGACCTTGTCTGCGGAGACCTCGGAGACGACACCGGCCTTCGCGGCGGTGACCACGTCACCGGCGTCGATCGCGGTGTAGCCCTCCATACCGGTGCCGACCAGCGGCGAGTCCGAGCGGAGCAGCGGCACGGCCTGGCGCTGCATGTTCGCGCCCATCAGCGCGCGCTGCGCGTCGTCGTGCTCGAGGAAGGGCACGAGCGAGGTCGCGACCGACACCATCTGGCGCGGTGAGACGTCGATGTAGCCGATCTCCTCCGGCACGAACAGGTCCACCTCGCCCGAGCCGCCCTTCGGACGCGCGAGGACGTGGCTCTCGGTGAAGCGGCCCTTGGCGTCGAGCGGCGCGTTGGCCTGAGCGATGTTGAAGTCGCTCTCCTCGGCAGCGGTCAGGTAGTCGATGTGCTCGGTGACGGCACCGTTCTCGACCTTGCGGTACGGGGTCTCGATGAAGCCGAACGAGTTGATGCGCGCGAACGTCGCGAGCGCACCGATCAGGCCGATGTTCGGGCCTTCCGGAGTCTCGATCGGGCACATGCGGCCGTAGTGCGAGGGGTGCACGTCACGGACCTCGACGCCGGCGCGGTCGCGGCTCAGACCACCGGGGCCCAGGGCCGACAGGCGGCGCTTGTTGGTCAGACCCGCGAGCGGGTTGTTCTGATCCATGAACTGCGACAGCTGCGAGGTGCCGAAGAACTCCTTGATCGCGGCCACGACGGGGCGCACGTTGATCAGGGTCTGCGGGGTGATCGCCTCGATGTCCTGCGTGGTCATGCGCTCGCGGACGACGCGCTCCATGCGGGACAGACCGGTGCGGACCTGGTTCTGGATCAGCTCGCCGACCGCGCGGATGCGGCGGTTGCCGAAGTTGTCGATGTCGTCGACAGCCAGGCGGATCTCGGTCTTCTTGCCGCCGCGGATGCCCTCGAAGGTCTCGTCGCCGCGGTGCAGGCGCACCATGTACTTGATCGTCGCGACGATGTCGTCGCGGGTCAGCACCGAGTCGGTCAGCGGGTTCGCCAGGCCGAGCTTCTGGTTGATCTTGTAGCGACCCACCTTGGCCAGGTCGTAGCGCTTCGGGTTGAAGTAGAAGTTGTCCAGCAGCGAGCGCGCGGCCTCGGCGGCGACCTGCTCGCCCGGACGCAGCTTGCGGTAGATGTCGCGGAGGGCGTCCTCCTGCGTGAGGATGGTGTCCTTCGCCAGGGTCTCCTCGATGGTGTCAAAGCCGGCGAACTCGGCGAGGATCTCCTCGCTGGTCAGGCCCAGCGCCTTCAGGAAGACGGTGACGGACTGCTTGCGCTTGCGGTCGATGCGCACACCGACCTGGTCGCGCTTGTCGATCTCGAACTCGAGCCAGGCGCCGCGCGACGGGATGACGCGCGCCGACACGATGTCCTTGTCGCTCGTCTTGTCGGGAGTCTTGTCGAAGTAGACACCGGGCGAACGCACCAGCTGCGAGACGACGACGCGCTCGGAGCCGTTGATGATGAATGTGCCCTTGTCGGTCTGCAGCGGGAAGTCGCCCATGAAGACCGTCTGGGTCTTGATCTCACCGGTCTGGTGGTTCATGAACTCGGCCTCGACGTACAGCGGGGCGGCGTAGGTCTTGCCGCGCTCCTTGCACTCGTCGATCGAGTACTTCTCCGGCTCCAGGTACGGGTTCGTGAAGCTCAGCTGCATCGTCTCGCCGAGGTCTTCGATCGGGGAGATCTCCTCGAAGATCTCACCGAGACCAGAGACCTCGGACACGTCGGTGCGGCCGGCCTTCTTCGCCTCGGCGACGCGCGCCTTCCAGGCGTCGTTGCCGACCAGCCAGCCGAAGGACTCGGTCTGGAGGGCGAGAAGGTCGGGGACCGTCAGCGTGTCGGAGATCTTGGCGAACGAGAGACGGGATGCTCCGCGTCCGTTCTTGGGTGTGGTGGTGGAAGTGGATGCGTTGCGAGCAGCAGCCAAGGGAATAACCTCCGTGAGCCTGTGCGGGGCTCGTTGATTCCTCGTCGTCGGTGGAGTGCGCGCGCAGGTCTCAACATGCCGACCACCATATGAGGGCAGGGAGAAGCGAGCGCAACTACCTACTATATGCCGGATTCCGCGACATGGCAAGTGAGGTTCTTGACGATTTCCTGAGTGTGGGGTATGAGTACGCTCGAGTCATGGGACGGTCGCGCGCGAAGCACGAGGAGAACCCCCGGGCGCGACTGGATCACGGCGGCACCGCCGAGATCGCGGCATCCGCGTTCACCAGCGGATACGAGCTGATCGTCGACGGCACCCCCCAGTCGCACGTCGACCTGGACGACCCGACGCACCTGCACTTCGAGTACATCGTGCGGATGGGCGCGGTGATCGACCAGCTGCCGGCCGGCCCGCTGACCGCGGTGCACCTCGGGGCCGGCGCGCTCACCATCCCGCGCTACGTCGAGGCGACCCGCCCCGGTTCCCGGCAGCAGGTCATCGAGCTCGAGGCGCCGCTCGTGCAGCTGGTGCGCGAGCACCTTCCGCTGCCGAAGGGCGCATCCATCCGGGTGCGGATCGGCGATGCGCGCGAGGGCGTCGGCCGGCTGCCCGCCGCTCTGCAGGGCACCTGCGATCTCGTCGTGTCGGACGTCTTCTCGGGTGCGCAGACCCCCGCGGATCTCACCAGCGTGGAGTTCTACCGCGAGCTGTCCGCGCTGCTCGCGCCCGACGGCGTGCTCCTGGCGAACATCGCCGACGGCCCCGGCCTGGCGTTCGCGCGCCGCCAGGTCGCCACGGTGCAGACGGTGTTCGAGGATGTCGCGGTGCTGGCCGACGCCCAGGTGCTGAAGGGCCGCCGGTTCGGGAACCTCGTAATCGCGGCATCCGCCGCTCCCCTGCCCACGGAGTGGCTGCCGCGGATGCTGGCCGCAGGGCCGCACCCCGCGAAGATCGCGCAGGGCGCCGAGGTCGCGAGCTTCGCGCAGAAGGCCCGCGTCGTGACGGACGCCGATGCCGTGGCATCCCCCCGTCCCGACGCGAGCCTCTTCCTGCGCTGACGCCAGGCGGCGGCGTCAGCCGGCGACCCAGGGCGAGTTCTCGCCGCCCGGCGCATCGCCTCGCGTCCACCAGCGCGCGGTGTATCTGATTCCGTCGTGCACGACCATGTCTCCCGCGACGTACACGTGATCGGCGAACCAGGCCTGCGCGGCGTCGGAGTCCGCGGCGCAGTCGACGTCCGTCTGCCAGGGGCCGTTCTTCGCAGTGCCGGGCATGGTGCCCTTCGCGTACCAGAGCGCCTGGAACACCTTGCCGTCGAGAGTCACCCTGTCACCGCCGCCGTAGGTGCGCCCGGCGTTCCAGATCGGCGTCGCCGCGCAGACCGTCTTCTCGGTGCCCGCGACCGGGCCGGGGGCTGCGGCGCGCAGCGCGTCCGCCCCTGCCGTCGACAGCTCGCCCTTCGCATCGCCGGCGATCTGCCAGTAGTCCACACCGCCCAGCCCCTGGGCGATCGCCCATCTGGTCTTCTCAGTGACCGCGGTGGGGTCGTCGAGCGAGAACCACTCGCGGGTCCCGGAGTTGTAGCCGTAGGTGGCGTTGAACTCGCCGTCGGCGGTGCGCTCGTGCGTGTACTCCAGGCCGGCGTCCTGCAGCTGGTCCCACGTGCGCGTGCCGCCGTCGATGCCGCCGCCGGACTGCTGCCACGGCTCGTGATCGGCGTCCTTCCAGCCCTGTCCGTAGGCGGCCAGCCCGAGGTTCAGCTTCGCCGCGGGAACGCCGGCACTGCGGTAGGTGGCGACGATGGTGTCCAGGCCGAGCCCCCAGTTGTGGTCGGGGTCGCCGTGGACGTTGCCCTGGTGGCCGGTGAGCGGATCCCAGGTGCCCCACAGGTCGTAGCCCTGCAGGTTGCCGAAGTCGAGGTTCTGCCAGAGCCCGGGATCGTTCCAGCCGCCGGCGGTGATCACACCGGGGCTGGCGGGCAGGAATGCGGAGATCTCGTACTCACGGCCGGTGCTCGCCTCACGGGCATCCAGTGCGGCGCGCAGCTCCTGCACGAACGCGAGGAAGTTGGCCCGGTCGTTCACCGGATCGACGGCGTTGCCGGCCTCCTGCGACCAGTCCGGCGCTCCCGGCCACTCCCAGTCCAGGTCGAAGCCGTCGAACAGCCCTGCCGCCGCGCCGGGGCCGCCGCGGCCGTCGATCACCGGCAGGTCTCCGTCGAGGTAGATGTCGATGCACGACTCCACCAGCGCGGTGCGGCGCTCGGGGTCGCGACGGCGGTCGAGAACGACTTCGACCACGACCATCCGCCCAGCGACACCAGCACACGCAGGTCGGGGTTGATCCTCTTCAGCTGCGCCACCTGGTTCATCGCGCCGGCGAGCTTCTGATTCTTCGTGTCGGCGATGCCCAGCACCGACTCGTCGGCCGAGTAGGCGCGCATGAAGTCGGCCTGCGCCTCGCCGGCGGTCTCGGTCTCGCCCGCCGCCGGGGCGACGCCGTCGGAGATGAAGCAGGTGTAGGGCTGCACGCCGTCGAGGCCCTGCACGCCGTCGGCGCGGGCGGCGTCGAGCGCCTCCTCGCTGCCGGCGATGTTGCCGAACGAGTAGTTCAGGTGGGTCAGGGCGCCGCTGTGCGCGCCGGCCGTGAACAGCGTCTTGAGAGAGGTGGCCGGGTCGTTCGCCATCCACTGCCCGTAGTAGCCGACGTTGCGGTACCCGTTGATCGTCGTGGTGCCCGGCACGGCGTCGCCGGCGACCGACACCTTCGGAGCGTCATCCGCCACGGCGACGGACGCCGGCAGGAGCGCGGCGGCGAGGGCGAATGATCCGAGCACCACGACGGGCGCGAGGCGCCTGCGGCGGGCAGAGGCGTCGGATGCGGGAGGCATGGGAACTCCTTCGTTCGGGTGCGCCGGATGTGCGCGCTCCCGGACAGGATGCCGCATGCGCCGGCATCCGGCCAGGGCACGGACGCAGGAATGTGGAGAACACGTACCCGGCTCGACGGTGTGGAACGACGGCGGGCAGGGCGCGCCTCAGGAGGTTCCCGGCCCGAGAGGGCAGACTGTCAGAAGCCGTCGCGGAAGGGAGAGTCGAGCAATGAGTCTGATCCAGGGTTATGACCCCGATACCCTTCGCGAACTGGTGAATCAGCGCGAGTGCGAGCTGCGTCTCGACGAGATCGAGTCGCAGCGCAGCCTGCCGGCCCTGATGGAGCGCGTCTGGCTGCTGAAGGTGACCGGCCGCCTGGATGACGCCCTGCCGCTGTCCGAGGAGGCGGTACGCCAGGCCCGCATGGCCGGCACCCGCAAGGACCTGCTGCGGGCTCGGGTGCTGCACGCGACGATCCTGCAGTACCTGGGCAAGCACACGGCGGCCGAGCAGGAGCTCGCGCACGTGGCATCCGAGGCGGAGGGCCAGGGGTGGGCGCAGGTCGCCGCCTTCGCTCACCAGCACCACGGCAAGAACGCCTACGACGCCGGCGACTACGAGCAGGCGCGCGAGAGCTTCAAGCGCTCGCTGTTCCTGCGCCGCGAAGCCGGCGCCGAGGACCGTGATCTCGAGACCGCGCTGCTCGCGATCGAGGCGTCCGAGCGCCGCAGCACGGTCGAACCCGTCGCGATCTGACCCGTCCTGCACCGGGATGTCGGCCGGCTGATCTACTGTTGCGGCATGGCTGATCTGAAGCGGGTGCGCATCTGGGCCGACGCGCTCATCCGCCTGCACCTCGACCCGTCGTGGTCGTTCGAGTTCGATCACGCCAAGCGGCGCGCCGGGGCGTGCCACTACACCACGAGCACGATCACCCTCTCGCGCTATCTGGCGGCCCGGTTCGACGACGACGAGATCCACCAGGTGCTGCTGCACGAGGTGGCTCACGCACTCGCGGGTCCCGCCGCCGCGCACGGCCGCGACTGGAAGCGCATCGCCGCAGACCTGGGCTACGTCGGCGGCACGACCCACCACGGAGAGACCGCCACCGAGCTCGCGCCGTGGGTGGGCAGATGCCCCTCGGGGCACCTGGTGTACCGGCATCGCCGGCCGGGGCGTCCGATCTCATGCGCCAAGTGCTCGCGCAGCTACGACCCGCGGTTCGCATTCGACTGGACACACCGCGAGATCACCCCGGCCGTCCGCCTCGCCGCCCAGACACCGCGCTGAGGCGCGAGCTCCCGCCGCTGGGCAGGCGGCCGGACTGGGCAGGCGGCCGGACTGGGCAGGCGGCCGGCGTCGCTCGCGTGGTTGTCGTCCCCTCGCCGACGCCATGCCTCGCGCTGCGCATCGCCTCCCCCGCGACACTTCTCTGCCCGCCGTCCGGCCGCTTCGCCGTTCGCGCGGCACTTCCTTGCTCGCGCGGCGCTTCCTTGCACGCGCGGCGCAGATACGCGCAGCACGTGCCAAGAACAGCAGCGCGAAGCACACGCGACGCCGAGATCAGTAGCGCGAGCCGTCGTTGTCGCCATCCCACCCGCCGCGCGTTTGCGCGGCACTCCCTTGCTCGCGCGGCGCAGATACGCGCAGCACGTGCCAAGAACAGCAGCGCGAAGCACACGCGACGCCGAGATCAGTAGCGCGACCGGGAAACAGCCGCGCGGATCAGGCCGGATGCCGGTGGCCGGGCTGAGGGCTACTCGAGCTGAGCGCCGCGGCCCCGGGCTGAGGGCTACTCGAGCTGAGCGCCGCGCGGGCGACGACGACGCACCAGCGCCGCGATCCCCCGCCAGCCGAGCAGGAAGACGCCGAGCGTGATCGCCGCGACGATGATGAACGGCACTGCGGCGGTGTCGCCCGAGAGCACGCGCACCAGCATCCCGCCGGCGACGGTCACGATCCAGACCACGAGACCCCAGAGCATCCCCCACGGGCGCCGCGGACGACCCGGCAGCAGCAGCGCCAGCAGGTGCCCGACAACGAGCGCGACGAGGAACGGCCACGCGGTGAGGAGGAAACCCGCCGGATCCTCGGAGTGCGAGGCGCGGCCGATCGCGGCGAAGACGAGCACGAACAGGGCATCGAGCACGAAGGCGGGGAGGAACCTCATGCCTCGACCCTACGCGCCGACCGTCATCTCCGCCGAGACCGGTCTGCCCGTCCCTCGTCGCCGCCGGCGCTCACGCATTGATGCGCTCAGTGGATCAGAGCGTGAGCGACCAGGCTCGCGTCATGTCCGGACTCACGCGCGAGCCGCTGCCGGGCGCGTCCTGAGCGCACCGGCTCGCGTCGACTGAACCGGCTATCGACGTCGACAGCTGGTGCGCTCGCGGCCAAGTGGTGCGCTCGCGGTCAAGTGGTGCGCTCGATCCCCAGTGGTCCGCTCGCAGCCCCGAAGGCGGCGCAGTCCGACTCAGACGAATGCCCGGAACACCCCGTCGCGCAGGTGCGGCACGGCGCCGCTCGCATCATGCTCGGAGGCCTCCTCGGGCGTCGCGGGACGGATGCCGGCATCCGTCATCCGCGCGGTGGATGCCACGCCGATCGCGAGCTCGCGGCCCGAGCCGCTCGCGGAGAGCAGGTGCCGCAGACCGCGACGCAGCGCGCGGAACGACTCCGCGGCGGCGACCGCCTCGGGCGAGGTGTGATCGATGCCGAGATCGATGAGCGCGCAGATCACGGCGCCGGCGCCGAGCAGGTCCTCGACCGCGAACCGCAGCGAACCGTCGGCCGCCCGCTCCCCCGCGGCGATGACGGTGACCGAGGTGCGGTCGCCTCGGCGCTCCTGCAGCGACATCACGGCGGATGCCACGGCCGAGGCGTTCCGGATGCCGCCGAGCAGCACCTCCGCGCCGGTCATCACGGCGGCCTCCGCGACATCCGCGCCGTTGCTGGACCAGATCCGCGCACCGTCCAGCGCGATCTCGGTGCCTGCCTCGACCAGCTCGGTCACCGTCGTGGAGAACCGCAGCACATCCACCGCGATCACGACATCTGCCGGTGCGAGGCGGGCGAGCCCCTCCGCGCCCCATTCGAGGCGCACCTGATACGGGGACTGATCGAACGGTGAAGGCATCCCTCCAGCGTAGAGGGATGCCTTCACCGATCCGCGAGAAGCAGTCACTCCGCGGCGAGCGCCTCCACCGGCTGCACTCGCGTGGCCAGGCGGGTCGGTGCGACCGCGGCGATCAGCGTCAGAACGGCGGTCGACGCCGCGATGATCGCGATCGGCACCCACGGAACCGCGGGCCACACGAACCCGGCGGGCTCGAAGTCGGGCAGCACCGGCACCGAGCCGAGCAGCGACTGCGCGGCGATCCAGCCGTAGATCACGCCGAGCACGAGGCCCAGCAGCGTGGCGGCGATCGTGATGTGGGCCGCCTCGAGCAGCACCATCCGGCGCACCTGCCTGCCGGTCAGCCCGATCGCGCGCAGCAGCCCCAGTTCGCGCTTGCGCTGCACGACCCCGATCGTGAGCAGGTTCACCAGGCCGACGGCGGCGATCACGGCCGCGACGGCGACCAGGAGCATCATGATGTTCGCGAATGCGTCCATCGGGGCGAAGAACCCCTCGACGAACTCCCCCTCGCTCTGCCGCATCATCAGCACCTTGGCCGACTCCAGCGCGACGGCGAACATGGTGACGAGCGTGACCCCCATCACGACGCCGATCGCCATCCTGCTGGACCGCTCCGGGTGCCGCAGCGCGTTCTCGGCCGCGAGCTTCGCGGTCGCGCTGCTGCCGAACATCCGGCCCACCATCCGCAGCACCGGCGGCATCACGAGCACGGCGCCGATCGCGAGGGCGGTGAACGAGAGCACGCCCCCGAAGAACGCGATGACGACGCCCAGCGGCGACACCAGGCCGAGCGCCACGCCCGCCGCCAGCAGCACCACTCCGATGATCATCAGCACCAGCGCGCCGATGTGGCGCCCCGACCGTGATGCGACCTCGTCGTGTCCGCGCTCGACCGCGCCACCGATCGCCTGAAGCGGGGTCACATCCAGCACCCTCCTCGACCCCGCCCAGGCGGCGACCCAGGTCGTCAGCGCGACGCCGACGGCGGGCAGCACGAGGGCGGGCTGCAGCGTCGTGAAGTCCGCCGGTGCGTTCTCCAGCAGCTCCGCCCCCGCGATCGCGCCGATGTTCGCGAGCATCATTCCGGCGCTCATGCCGAACAGCGCGCCCAGCACGCCGACGGCGAGTCCCTGCCGGGCGACCTCCTCGCGCTGCGAACGAGCGGAGGCACCGATCAGCCGCATCAGCGCGATGCGGCGGGTGCGGCCGGCGATGATCGTCGTGAACGTGTTCGCGGTCACGATCGCGGCGACGTACATCGCGACGCCGGTGAGCAGTACCGACAGGATCGTCACGACGAGCGCGAGCGTCTCGCTGTCGCCGATGAACGGGTCGGCCTGCAGCAGCATCCCGATGTAGGTGGTCACCTCGACGAGGAACACCCCGAACCCTGCGGCGAGCGCGGAGACCAGGATGCTCGCACCCATGCCCCGCTCGCGCATCCAGGCCGTGCGAGACGGACGCGCCGCGCGCAGGTCGGCGGCGAGGGCGGTCATGCCGCCACCCCGCTGCCCGACTCCGCGGCCAGCATGTGCGCCGCGATCTGCTCGGCCGACAGCTGCGGGTGATCGGCGACGATGCGGCCGTCGCCGAGGAACAGCACCCGATCGGCGTGACTGGCGGCGATCGCGTCGTGGGTGACCATCGCGATCGACTGCCCGTGCTCACGGCTCGCGGTGGCGAGCAGCTGCAGCACCTCGCGCCCGGTGGCCGAGTCGAGGTTGCCGGTCGGCTCGTCGGCGAACACGAGATCCGGCGCCGTGGCGAGCGCACGCGCGATGGCCACGCGCTGCTGCTGCCCGCCGGACAGTTCGTGCGGACGGTGCTTCAGCCGCGCGCCGAGACCGAGCGTCTCGACCAGCCCGTCGATGCGCGCCTTCTCGATCGCCGAGGGCCGCCGGCCGTCGAGTTCGAAGGGCAGCAGGATGTTGCCGAGTGCGTCGAGCGTCGGGATGAGGTTGAAGGCCTGGAAGATGAAGCCCACGCGGCGGCGGCGCAGGATCGTCATCTCGAGGTCGCCGAGCTCGCTGATCTCGGTGTCGCCGATCCACACGCGACCCTCGGTCGGTGCGTCGAGTCCCGCCATGATGTGCATCAGGGTCGACTTGCCCGAGCCCGACGGCCCCATGATCGCGGTGAACTGCCCGCGGCGGATGCCGACACTCACGTCGTCGAGGGCGCGCACGCCGGCGACGCCGGTGCCGTAGGTCTTGGTGAGGTGCTGGACGCGGGCGGCGAGGCCGAGGCCCGAGGTCGTGATCTCCATGCCTTCGACGCTATTTCCGGGGCTCGCGCCCGGTCATCGCCCTGCGGATGCATCCGCGTACATCTGCAGGATGATCCCCGAGACTGCATGCCCGCGCCGAGTCGCGGTGCTAACGCCACCGTCTCGGCGCGGGCGTGCAGTTTCGTGAGAGGGGGTCAGGCCAGACCGTGCTCGAACGCGAAGACGACGAGCTGCACTCGGTCGCGCAGCGCGAGCTTGGTGAGGATGCGGCTGATGTGCGTCTTCACGGTCGCCTCGCTGAGGAACTCGCGGGTGGCGATCTCGGAGTTCGACAGTCCGCGTGCGGCGAGCGCGAAGATCTCGCGCTCGCGCTCGGTGAGGTCGGCGTAGGACGCGGGCACCGGTTTGGTCTCCGGCGTGAAGTGCGCGAACAGATCGCGGGTCGCCGACGCGGCGATCACGCTCGACCCCGACTCCACGGTGCGGATCGCGGCGAGCAGGAACTCCGGGTCGGCGTCCTTGAGCAGGAAGCCGCTCGCGCCCTGGCGGATCGCACGGGCGGCGGCCTCGTCGAGGTCGAAGGTCGTGAGCATCACGACGCGCGGCGGCTCCGGCCGGGCGAGGATCTCGGCGGTCGCGGTCAGACCGTCCATCACCGGCATCCGGATGTCCATCAGCACCACGTCGGGGCGGGTGCGCGCGACCACGGCGAGCGCCTCCTGACCGTCGCCCGCCTCACCCACCACGGTCATGTCGGGCTGCGACGACACCAGCATCCGGATGCCGGCGCGGAACAGCGCCTGGTCGTCGACGAGCACGACGTTGATCATGGGTTCTCCTGCGTCTCGCGAAGCGTCATCCCTGGGTCCCTGAGCCCGTCGAAGGGCCGATGGGCAGCCGCGCGCTCACGACGAAGAGCTGGCCGGCACGCTCGGCCTGAAGCGTACCGCCCACGAGCTGCGCGCGCTCCCGCATACCGATCACGCCGTGCCCGCCCGAGGTCGGCGTCTTCCCTGCGTCCACGGTGTTCGAGACGCTGACGTCGACGGCATCCGCCCACCAGCTCAGCCGCACGTCGACCCCGCCGGTCCCATGCCGCAGGGCATTGGTGAGCGCCTCCTGCAGGATGCGGTAGACGGCGAGCTGGATCGCCGCAGGCGGCTCGCCCGGCGGCATGGGGTCGACCGTGACGCGCGGTTCGACGCCGGCCTGCCGCACCTGGGCGAACAGGGTCTCCAGGTCGGCGAGCGTCGGCTGCGGGCCGTCGCCCTGCCGATGACGAAGCTGGGTGAGCAGCATCCGCACGTCCGACAGCGCGCCACGCGCGGTCTGCGCGATCGTGCCCAGCGCCTCCTGCGCGATCTGCGGATCGGCTGCCGCGGCGTAGCGGGCACCGTCGGCCTGCGCGATCACGACGGCGAGCGAGTGCGCGACGACGTCGTGCATGTCGCGCGCGATGCGCACGCGCTCCGCCTCCTCCGCCGCGGTCGCCTCGGCGCGCAGCTGAGCGTCGCGGGTCTCGCGCCCGCGCACGACCTGTCGCCAGAGCAGGCCGGCGCCCCACGACAGCGCGAGCGAGAGCCCGACGACCGAGCCCATCAGCGCTGCGACGAGCAGCACGCGCATGCCCTCGGAGAGCAGGCTTCCCGACATGCCGAACTGCTGCACGCCGATGTACAGCCCCGCCACGACGCCGCCGACGACCGCCGAGATGCCGCCCGCCCAGAGCAGCGACCTCGATCCCCAGGCCGCGGCGGCGAACAGCACCACGAACACGGCGACGTTGCTCGGCATCGGCGGCAGCCCCGTCGCCATCTGCACGATGCAGGCGCCCCACGAGATCATCAGCGCCAGGAACGGCGAGAGCCGGCTGATCGCCGCTGCGCCCCACAGTACGAGGCTGATGACGATGGAGAGCGCGTTCGAGAGCCAGTCCGGCGTCAGCCAGGCGCTCAGCGAGCCCGCGCCCATGATGAACGCGAGCGGCGCGGTGACCAGGAAGCCGAATACGGAGCCGACGATGTCGAGCACCAGCCAGCGACGCGGAACGGATCTGATCACGTCACCACGCTACGCGAGGGGTTCCGTGCCCGGCATCCGTCCGGAGATGTATCCCACCCCCGGCTGGATTCGGTCACACCCGGCAGAGGATCTCGCCGTGCGGAATGAGGTACCAGCCGTCGCCGGATGCCGCCCACGCGCGCCAGGCGTCGCTGATGCGCTGCAGGTCGTCCTCGGTGGCGAAACCGCCCGCGAGCAGCTGCCGCGCGAGCGCGGACTCCAGGATGCGGTCGGCCCACATCCCGCCCCACCATTCGCGCTCCTCGGGCGTCGCGTAGAACCAGAGGGAAGCCGAGGCCGTCACGTCGCTGAACCCCGCGGTGCGGGCCCAGGACAGCAGCCGTCGCCCGGCATCCGGCTCACCGCCGTTCGCCCGCGCGGCGGCCTTGTACAGATGCAGCCACTCGTCGAGCTCGGGCAGCACCGGGAACCAGATGAAGCCGGAGTAGTCGGAATCGCGCGCCGCGACGATGCCGCCCGGCTTCGTCACCCTGCGCATCTCGCGCAGGGCCTGCACCGGATCGGCGACATGCTGCAGCACCTGGTGAGCGTGCACCACGTCGAAGGTGTCGTCGGCGAACGACAGCGCGTGCACGTCCTGCACGGCGAAGTCGATGTTGCGGATGCCGCGCTCCGCGGCGAGCCTCTGCGACAGGGCGAGTTCGTCCGCGCCGATCTCGGTGGCCGTCACGTGCGCGACGCGCTCGGCGAACTCCATCGTGATCGTCCCGGGCCCGCGCCGACGTCGAGGAGCGCGACGTCAGGCGTGAGGTGGTCGGCGAGATACGCCGCGGAGTTCGCGATCGTGCGGTTGCTGTGCGAGCGCAGGACGGATTCGTGATGCCCGTGGGTGTAGGTCGCCATCGTGACAGTCTGGCAGGCCATGGTCGCCCGCGACCCCTCCCAGGGTCGTTGAGCGAGCGACGAAGGTGTTCGTTGAGCGAGCGACGGAGAAGCGAGATCCCCTCATCCGCTCAGCCGGTATGCTTCAACGATGATGACCAGTCAGGCCCACACGGGCCGCTCCCGGGACGGCAACCTGGTCGTAGTCTGATCCGCGCTCCTCCGAGTGTCTGCGTGACCTTGAATTCCCCAACGCAGACAGAACGGAGAACGACCTTGATTTTCAATCATGAAACCGCCCATTCAGCGGATTCGACTGACAGGGCCCACAGCATTGCGACGCGGACGGTCGAGTACGAGTCCGAGGGTGAGCAGATGTACGGTCATCTCGCCGTGCCTTCAGGGGCGGATATTCGGCCCGCCGTCCTTATCGCCCATGAGGGTGCAGGCCTGAACGATTTCCAGCGGCGACGCGCCGACCTGCTTGCAGAGCAGGGCTACATCGCCTTGGCGATGGACTACCACTCGGGTCGGTGGTACTCCGATCCCGCGGCAATGATGGAACGGCTGGGTCCGCTCCTCAGCAGCCCTGAGCGATGCCGCGCGGTTGGGCAGACAGCGATCGACGTCCTTCTGAGTCACCCGCGAGCCGATTCTGGTCGTGTGGCGGCAATTGGTTATGGCGCGGGCGGGACCATTGCGCTGGAGCTCGGTCGCGGGGGAGCAGATCTTCGAGCGATCGCGGCCGTCAACCCGATCCTCGCGGCGATACGCCCTGAAGACTCTCGACAGATCAGGTGCCCGGTTCTTGCTTGCGTCGGCTCCAAGGACCCATTGTCACCACCGGAGGCACGTCAAGCCTTCATCGACGAGATGGACAATGCTCGTGTGGACTGGCAGCTACTCGTCTGCGGTGGCGCAGAGCACGCGTTCCACCTTCCCCCAATGACCTCCGAAGGCGCACTCGCGACATCAGCCGACGAGGCGGTTGCCGTGCCCGGTATCAGCCATAGTCCGGTCCATGCACAGAGGTGCTGGAAAGCCATCCTCACGCACCTTGACGAGAGCATGCGGTCTCGTCGCTGACGCTCCTCGCGGGGCGACCGCTGAGCGAGCGAAACGAGACGAAACCTCGTGACAGAGGAGCGTCAGTCCAGAATCATCCGGCGGAGCAGCTCGCGATCGGGCTTGCCCGATGCCAGCATCGGCAGTTCCGGCGACGTCTCCAGCTGAGCGGGGCGAGCGTGCCTGCCGATCTCCGCGGCGACCCGTTCGCGGGCCTCGTGGAACGCCGCGCTCTCGTCGAAGGCACCCACGGCGGCGAAGATCACGGATGCCTCGCCCCAGCGCTCATCCGGCATCGCGACGACCACCGCTGCTTCGAGCCCCGGAACCGTGCGGACGATCCGCTCCACGCGGTCGAGTGAGACGTTGATGCCTCCGCTGACGATCACATTGTCGATCCGGCCGCGGACTTCGACGACGCCGTCCGTCACGTCTCCGGCGTCCCCCGTGCGATACCAATGCACGCCGTCGGAGTCGGGGCCGAACACGCGTCGGGTGAGGTCGTCGTCGCCCAGGTACCCGCTCGCCAGTGTCGGCCCCGCGATGCGCAGTTCGCCGTCGATCGAGGCGACCCGCATCCCGTCCAGGGGAACGCCGTCGTACACGCATCCGCCGCTGGTCTCGCTGGAGCCGTACGTGCTCACGATCCGCGCGCCGAGTTCCTCGGCATGGTCGCGCCGATGGTGCTCGAGCCATTGCCCGCCGATGAGGATCGCGTCGTAGGCGGCGAGCGCGGTGCGCACGGCGGGCAGGTCTTCTGCGGCATCCAGCAGCGTGCGCAGTTGCGCGGGGACGAGCGAGGTGTAGCGGCGCTCAGCCCGCATCGCAGAGGTGGCGGCGGCGAAGGCATCCGGGGTGAACCGCCCGTCCAGCATCACCGGAGTCTCCCCGCGGCGAGCGACCGCGCGAGCACCTGCAGCCCTGCCACGTAGCCGGCCGGCAGCGCCAGCATCCACTGCCCCTCTCCGATGCGGCCCGCGGTCGCCCGACCGCTCGCCCGCAGCGCGTCGGCGCTCAGCACGACCCGCTTCGGGACGCCGGACGACCCGGACGTCGCGATCACGACCGCGGTGCCGTCGGGCACCTCGTCACCGGCATCCGGTGCGAAGCCGAGCGCCAGCGGCCGCGCGCCGTCGAGCGCCGCGGGCAGCGCCGCCTGGACGGCCCGCGCGTCGGAGCCGTCGATCGGATGCAGCGCGGTCATCGGATCAGTAGTGGTAGGGGAAGGCGGACCAGTCGGGATCGCGCTTCTCGAGGAACGAGTCGCGGCCCTCGACGGCCTCGTCGGTGCCGTACGCGAGGCGGGTGGCCTCGCCGGCGAACACCTGCTGGCCCACCATGCCGTCGTCGACCGCGTTGAACGCGAACTTCAGCATGCGGATCGCGGTGGGCGACTTCGTGAGGATCGTCCGCGCCATCGCGATCGCCTCCTTCTCGAGGTCGGCGTGCGGCACCACACGGTTGACCGCTCCCATCTCGTATGCGCGATCGGCGGAGTACTCCTCCGCCAGGAAGAACACCTCGCGGGCGAACTTCTGTCCGACCTGCCGCGCCATGTAGGCCGATCCGTACCCGGCGTCGAAGCTGCCGACGTCGGCATCGGTCTGCTTGAACCGGCCCTGCTCCCGCGAGGCGATGGTCAGGTCGCACACCACGTGCAGCGAGTGCCCGCCGCCGGCCGCCCAGCCCGGCACGACCGCGATGACGACCTTCGGCATGAAGCGGATCAGTCGCTGCACCTCGAGGATGTGCAGCCGGCCGACCGCCGGGCCTGCGGCGCCAGAGGTCGGGGTCGCTGAGCCTGTCGAATGGGTCGCTGAGCCTGTCGAAGCGTACTTGTACCCGTCGCGTCCGCGGATGCGCTGATCGCCGCCGGAGCAGAACGCCCAGCCGCCGTCCTTCGGACTCGGGCCGTTGCCGGTGAGCAGCACCACGCCGATGTGCGGGTCCTGCCGGGCGCTGTCGAGCGCGCGGTACAGCTCGTCGACGGTGTGGGGGCGGAAGGCGTTGCGCACCTCGGGCCTGTCGAACGCGATCCGCGCGATGCGCCCGTCACGCGACACGTGCGCGGTGATGTCGGTGTACCCCTCGGCGCCGGGGGCGAGAGCCCACTCGGCCGGGTCGAACAGCTCGGAGACGGATGCTTCGGTCACAGCATCCAGCCTATTCCGCGAGACCGCGGACGGATGCAGGTGACGGATGCAGGCGAATTGGACGCTCGCACGCCGTTCCGGCGGCGTGTCCGCCTGCTGGCGTTCGGACTCCCTGCACCCGTCCCGGCGGCCTCCAAAGCCTCGTCACGTACGATCGTCGTCGTGCGTCTGACTCCCTCACTCCTCCGTCGTTCCCTGCTCGCCCTCACCGCCGCCGCCGCGCTCGCGCTGGCCGGATGCGCCTCGAACCCGGCATCCGATCCGGCATCCGCGCCTGCGCCGTCGTCCACGGCCGACACGGCGTCGGGCACCTGTCAGTACCCCGCCGACGGCCAGGCCGCGAAGCAGGCGGACGCGCCGGATGCCGAGCCGACCGCCGCCGGGGAGGTCTCGGCGACCATCAAGACCAGCGCGGGCGACCTCGCCGTCACGCTCGACGCCGACAAGACCCCGTGCACGACCAACAGCTTCCTCTCGCTGGCGAAGCAGACCTACTTCGACGGCACCCAGTGCCACCGCCTCACCACGCAGGGCATCTTCGTGCTGCAGTGCGGCGACCCGAGCGGCACCGGCGCGGGCGGTCCCGGCTACTCGTTCGCCGACGAGCTGAGCGGCGACGAGACCTACGGCGCCGGCACGCTCGCGATGGCGAACGCCGGGCCCGACACCAACGGATCGCAGTTCTTCATCGTCTACGCCGACAGCGAGCTGCCGCCGAACTACACCGTGTTCGGACACCTCGATGACGCGAGCACGAAGATCGTCGCCGGCATCGGCGCCGAGGGCACCAAGGACGGCGGCCCCGATGGAGCCCCGAAGACCCCGGTGACGCTCCTCCAGGTCACCCAGGACTGACAGATCGACGAACGGCGCGGATGCCGGGGCCGCTGCTCCCGGCATCCGCGCCGTTCATCGTCCGGGTCCGCTCAGGACAGCCGGGCTGTCCGGGCCTTCAGGAAGCCGTCGATCATGTCCCAGATGCCGATGCCGGCGATGCCGATGCCGGTGAGGGCGGCGAGCACGCTGAGCGCCGCACCGTCGACCCCGTTCGCGGTGAAGACCTGCGACACGAACTGCGGGTTGTAAAGGATGCCGCGGCCCAGCGCGGTGAGACCGAGGCTCATCACGCTCACCGCGATCGCGAAGTTCACCCAGGCGAGTGCCAGGGTCCACCGCCCCCGCGCGTAGACGGCGATCGCGAGCGCGGCCTCGGCGACCATCAGCACGAACAGCAGGCCGATCCACCAGGGCCACAGATCGGGATTGATGACGGGCAGCGGCTCGGCACCGGGCACGAATCCGCGGAAGTGGTCCCACAGCAGCGCACCGGCGAAGATCCCGAGCATGACCAGGCTTCCGATGAGCTCGGACCGTGCCACGCCATCCGCCGCGGGTTGCGGCAGCTGGTCGGGGTTCCAGTCCAGGATCGTGTCGCCCGTCGAGCCCGTGCGCTCGAGGATGAAGAACACGAGCGTCGTCCAGAAGCACACGTGCACGATCACGCTGAGCAGGATGGCGATGGCCTGGCCGAAGATCTCCCCGATCGACGCCTGGATGACCACCTGCCCGATCACGACCCCGGCGGTCGCCACGGGAGGCACCGTCCACAGCAGCAGGCGCAGCAGTCGCAGCCAGGCGGCGTAGTAGCGCGGCCCGACCAGCCACATCGGCCGGTCGATGAGCGAGGCGGCATAGGCGGTCGGCTCGCCGAGCTCGGCGACGACCGCGCGCTCGGCCTCGTCCCTGTCCTCACCCTGCGCGATGCGCGGCTCGACCTGCTCGGCGATCGACGCCTCGACCTCGGTCAGGATCTCGGGGCGCGCGGCGGCGGGAACGGAGCGCGCGACGGCGCTGAGGTAGCGCTCGGCGTAGGAAGCGGTGGTGGTCATGGTCAGTCCTCCCCTTCGATGAGGGCGGCGGTCGCCGCCGCGATGACGGCGACTTCCTGGGTCAGTGTGTCGGCGAGGCGGATGCCGGATGCCGAGGTGCGGTAGAACTTGCGCGGGCGGGCGTCTTCGGTGTTCCACTCGCTGTCGAGATAGCCCTGCTTCTCGAGACGGCGCAGCAGGGGGTAGAGCGTGTTCGCGTCGGTCGGGAACCCGGCGGCGGCGAGCTGCTCGAGCAGCCCGTAGCCGTACCCGGGCTGCCGCAGCAGCTGCAGGCTGGCGAGCACGATCGTGCCGCGCCGCAGTTCCTGCAGGTGGGTGTCGAACTCGTTGTCGCTCATGTCACTGACTATATTGTGCGTCACACACTAATGTCAAGAGCCCGATATCGTGCGCCTCGCGAAGGGCAGGATGGAGGGATGCCCGAGATCCTGACCGTCGACGCGTTCGACGATGCCGCCGTCGACGCCTGGTGGGATGCCTACGCCGCAGCCCGCCGCGCCGATATGGGCGAGCACGCCCTGGTGTGGACGCGCGAGGAGAGTCGGGCCGAGCTGCAGCAGCCCTCGGCGACCACGAAGCGGACCGCGTACGTCGCGATGGATCGCGGTGCCGTCGTCGGGTCGGGCTCGCTCGCCCTCTCACTCAAGGACAACCTGCACTCCGCCGCCCTCGGCGTGAACGTCCCACCGCAGCATCGCAGGCAGGGCGTGGGCACGGCACTGCTCACGCACATCGAGGCGGAGGCGGTCGCCGCGGGGCGGACCACGATGCGTGTGGACATCCTCTGGCCGGCATCCGCGCCCGCCGACGGCGCCGGGCAGCCGAACCGCGAGTTCGCCCGACGGCACGGCTACGAGATCGCGATCGGCGATCTGCAGAACCGCCTGGAGCTGCCTGTGCCGGACGGCGTGATCGACGACCTGCGGGCCGGGACGCCGGAATCCGACGGATACGAGCTCCACTCGTGGCGCGGCGCGGTCCCCGAGCACTTCGTCGCGGAGTGGGCGGCGCTGGACGCCGTGCTCGACACGGAGGCACCCACCGGAGAGCTCGACATCGAAGCGGCATCCGGCGATGTCGACGACGTGCGCGCCCACGAGGAGCTGCTCGTCCGTCAGAACCGCACCTCGTTCGGCACGGTCGCCGTCGCACCCGACGGCGGCGTCGCCGCCTACACACAGCTCGTGGTCTCGGGCGACGACGGCAACGCCTACCAGTGGGGCACGCTGGTGCGGCGCGAGGACCGCGGGCACCGGCTCGGGATGCGGGTCAAGCTCGCGAACCTGTGGATGCTGCAGCGCGAGTCGCCGCAGACCCCGCGCATCTACACGTTCAACGCCGAGTCGAACGCGCACATGCTCGCCGTGAACACCCGGCTCGGATTCATCCCCACCGCCCGCCTCGCCGAGCTGCAGAAGCGGGTCGCCACCAGCCTCTGATCGAGCGCTGGTCGTTGAGCGAGCGCCAGCGAGACGAAACGCCTCGGCAGACCTGAGAGCGTTTCGTCTTCGCTCCTTCGTCGCTCCGCGGGGCGACCGACGGCGCTGCGATGCGCGGCATGATGGACGCATGCAGCCGTCGCTCGCCGATCTCCTCACCACCGCCCGCGTCGTCGCCCTGCCGATGCACACCCGGTTCCGCGGGGTGGACGTGCGCGAGGCGCTGCTCTTCGAAGGCCCGCAGGGCTGGGCGGAGTTCTCGCCGTTCGTCGAGTACGACGACGCCGAGGCCGCGACCTGGCTCGGGGCCGCCGTCGACTTCGCGTGGCGCGAGCAGCCGGCCCCGCTGCGCGACCGCATCCCGGTGAACGCCACGATCCCGGCGGTCGAAGCGGGCCGTGTGCCTGAGGTGCTCGCCCGCTTCGACGGATGCCGCACCGCCAAGGTAAAGGTCGCCGAGCGCGGCCAGAGTCTCGCCGCCGACGTCGCAAGGGTGCGGGCGGTGCGCGAGTCGATGGGTCCGGAGGGCCGCATCCGCATCGACGCGAACGCCGGCTGGAACGTCGACGAGGCCGAGCACGCGCTGCACGCCCTCGCGGAGTACGACCTGGAATACGCCGAGCAGCCCTGCGCCACCGTCGACGAGCTCGCCGAGCTGCGCCGACGGGTGAAGTACATGGGCATCCCGATCGCCGCCGACGAGAGCGTGCGCAAGGCGACCGACCCTCTCGCCGTCGCGCAGGCGAAGGCGGCGGACCTGATCGTCATCAAGGCGCAACCGCTCGGCGGCATCCGGCGGGCACTGCAGATCGTCGCGGATGCCGGGCTGCCGGCAGTGGTCTCGAGCGCGCTGGACACCGCCGTCGGGCTCGCGCAGGGCGCCGCGCTCGCGGCCGCGCTTCCCGCACTGGACTACGACTGCGGCCTCGGCACGGCGTCGCTGTTCGCCGACGACGTCGCGGATGCCCGTCCTGTGGCGGGATCCGTCAGTGCGGCGCGGGTGGTGCCGGATGCCGCGGCGCTGGACCGCCTCGCCGCCCCGGCCGAGCGCCGCGACTGGTGGGTCGCACGGTTGGAGCGCTGCTATGCGTGGCTCAGAACTCCAACGACTTCCTGACTCCCGGCGACTCGGCGCCGGTTCGCGCCGCCGCAATGGCGTGGACGCGCCGGAGATCCGCCACCGATCTTCCTCTCATGCCCGGCCAGCGCACCAGCGATTCCGACTCCACGATAGTCGGCGGTGCATTCACGGCAATTGTCGTGAGCCCGGCGGCAACTGCGGAGGTGACGCCGACGAACGAATCCTCGATAGCCAGGCACGACTCTGCCGACAGGCCGAGAGCATCGAGACCCCGTAGATACGGCTGCGGAGCAGGCTTCGGCTCCGTCACGTCGCTGCCGGACACGATCACCTCGAACAGCCCCGGATCGAGCGCCCGGAGGATCGCCTCCACCGCCTCTCGACCCGACATCGTGACGAGCCCGCAGCGGATCCCCGCGTCAGCGCAGTCGATCAGCATCTCGCGCACTCCCGGAAGCCAGACAGGTGGCGCCGTGACGGCAAGTTCCGCGGCGGCCCGCTCGATCTGCGACACGACAGCGGCCTCGGTCAGTGCCGCACCCTTCTCGCGAAATCGAGCAGCCACGGCCCACATCCCGTGTCCTCGTGTGACGGCCTGGTCGGCTCCGGTCCACTCGACTCCCAGCTCGTCCGCGGCGGTCAGCATCGCCGCCTCCCATACGGGAGCGCTGTCGGTCGAGGTTCCATCCATATCCCAGAGGACGCCGTGCAACCCCGCACCGGGCACCCGCTCCGCTTGTCCGCCTCCGCTCACGACTTCACCGCTCCCGCGGTGAGACCCGAAATCACGTGCCGCTGCGCGAACAAGAACAGGACCAGGACGGGGAGCACCGACAGCGTGGTCGCCGCCATCTGGATGCCCCACATCGGGCCGGCAAAGGGATCATAGAACTGTGTCAGGGCGAGGGGCACCGTGAACATCTCTGTGTCCCTCAGGTAGATGAGCGGTTCGAGATACTGACTCCAACTGTGCCATCCGGCGAGCACGACGACCGCTGCCAACGACGGACGCACGAGCGGCGTGTAGATGGTCAGGAAAATCCTCAGGTCGCTCGCACCGTCGAGCCGAGCGGACTCACCAAGTTCCTTGGGAAGGCCGAGATAGGCCTGACGCAGGATGAAGGTCGCGATCGGGGCCGAGTGCAGGAACACGGTGATGATCACCAGGGGATAGTACGTGTCGATCCAACCCAGCGAGGTCACCAGCTGGAACAGCGGAACGATGGTCGCCTCCGGCGGGATGAAGGTCGCGCTCAGGAGAACGAGGAAGAGGATCGAACTCCCCAGCGGCTTCACCCGCGCGAACGCGTACCCGGCGCACGCCGAAACGATCACCGTCAACACACACACAAGCGCCATGACGAAGACGCTGTTGAAGAACTGCCGAGCGAAGGGCTGCAGCTCGAACACCTGCGCATAGTTCGACCACTTGAACTCGCTGGGGAAAAAGGTCGGCGGGTAGCTGAGTATCTCAGCGTCCGACTTCACGGATCCGAGCACCATCCACAGGATCGGTCCGAGGAACACGAAGGAGATCACGATGAGCGTCAGGTAGTTGACCCCTCTCCCGATGCGCACACGCGGGGTCGTTCGGCGCTTAGTCATTTTCGGCGTACACCAGCTTCTTTCGGATCGCCCACAGCGCGCTGCTGACGACGATGATCATCAGGAGGAGGATGACGGCAAGCGCACTCGCCTCGCCGAAGTCATGTCGGCGGAATGCTTCGTCGTAGATCATGAACGAGAGCACGTTGGTCTCGTATCCCGGGCCTCCGTTGGTGAGGATCAAGATCACTTCGAAGACCTTGAACGACGCGACTACCGTCAACAGGAACACCATGAACAGCGTCGGCGAGACCTGCGGGATCGTGACGTGGCGGAATCGCGCCCACCGTCCAGCACCGTCGGTCTCGGCTGCTTCCAGCAGTTCCCGGTCGACTGCCTGCAGGCCTGCCAAGCACAGCAGGACGTTGATGCCGACATTCTTCGTGAGCTGGACGAAGACGATGACCGTCAGGGTGAGCCACCTCGACCGCAGCCACGGAATCTCCTCGGCGCCGGTGAAACTCACCAAAAAGTCCAGCAATCCCTCCGGTTGAAGGATGAAGCGGCTGACGAGCGCCCAGGCGACCATGGTGACCAGCGCCGGGATGAAGACGGCGGCCCGGAAGATGTTCACTCCGCGCAGGCGGTTGTTCAGCAGCAGCGCGATCCCCATCGCGACTGCGATGTTGAGGATGCTGAACGCTGCGACGAAGAAGACGGTGTTAGTAAAAACAAGGGGGAAACGATCTCCGGTGACGAGGTTGACGTAGTTCTCCATACCGACGAACTTCGTGGCCCCGGAGAGAGCGTTGATCGAGTTGAGACTGAGCCAGATCGACTGCACCGTCGTCACCAGACCGAAGATCGCGAAGCCGATCAACTGCGGGGCAATGAGCGCGTAGCCGAAGGCGTTCGCACGGAAGAAGCGCTTGCCGGCCGGTACCGGCGGGGTCTTGCCCCACCGGTACCGGTGCCTGCAGCGCGGTTCTGCGCCAGAATTGCCACTGACGATCAGCCGCCCAGAGTCGGCTGGATCGCCGCGCAGACCTGCTGCAAGGCGGCGGGGATGTCCGCATCCTCGCCGTAGACGAACTGGTCGAGCGCAGCGTTCAGCGCCGCCGTGGTCTCAGCGTTGTTCGGCGCGACGGGCGTGAAGGTGCCGTTCTCCAGGACTGCCGTAAGGATCGGCTCCAGCTGCGCCGCATCCAGCACGGGGGCAGACGCCTCCATCGTCTCCGCGTTGAGCAGCGAGGTGCGGCTCGGCGGGTAGTAGGCAGACAACTTGCGCATGCTCTCCGGGTTGGTCAGGTACGCGACCAGACGCGCGGCGGCATCGGTGTGCTTGCCCGCAGAGTAGGCGACCATCGCCGACTGTCCGACGTGCTGACCGGCACCGCCGGGACCCGCGGGAGTGGGGACCACGCCGTACTCGAAGTCGACATCCGCAAGGAGGCCGTTGCTGCCGAGATAGGCGATCGTCGTGGCTGCCCCGCCGCCCCAGAAATCTGCCTGCTGACCGGGCCGGGGAGTGATCTTCTCGTCGTAAACCATCTCGTGAAGCGCGGTGTACGCCGCCTCCATCTCCGGCGAGTCCATCAGGCACTCTTCGCCGCCCTCATCCCAAGGCGTGCCGCCATAGGCGCGGATCAAAGGAAGCATCCGCACCCAGTTCTTGAACTCGAAGGCGTCGAAGATGAGCCCCGTCTTACCACTGTCGGCGGATATCTTCTGCAGGTCTTCCCGCAGCAGATCCCAGTCCCAGGTGCCAGCCTCGACGGCTGCGGAGGGATCCTCGAGCCCGGACTGGGCGAAGAGGTCCTTGTTGTAGTACATGATCAGCGGGCCGTTCGAGAACGGCACGCCGAACTGGGCGTCGCCCTCCCGCCATGGCTCCTGCATCCGATCAGCGAGATCCTCGTAGTCGTAGCCGTCGGCCTCCTTCAACGTCGGATTGAGGTCGACAAGGGCCTCGGCGTTCATGTACTCGATGCTGCTCTCCACCGGCAGCCACGAGGCATCGGGCGGGCTGTTCGAGGCGAGCCAGGTCGGCAGGAGCGTGTTGAGGTCGCTCAGTGTGACGCTCTCGAACGTCACCTTGGACACATCGTCGTTCGCCGCCACGAACTCTTCACCGAGTTCATCGAACAGAGCCAGCTGATCGGGATTGGTCGCCCAGAGCAGGAACCGCAGTTCCACCGGCTCGCCGGACGAGCCGTCACCTCCCGACGATCCCGATGGTCCGGCGCATCCTGCGACCAGTGCGGCGGTCGCGACGAGCGCGGTCGCGCCGATGATTCGTCGTCTCACGTTTCCTCCTTGAATTGAGTTGCAACGATCTGTTTTTCGCTTCCGGGTCCCGAGGACTCCGGGGCTCTAGGTGGTGATGGCGCTTCAGAGCGCCGGCACCAGATGGACGGCGCCCTGGAACACCGTCGCGAGACGCTGTGCTCCGTCGACGGCTACGGCGTCCAGACCCTCTGTCTCACCGACCGCTTCGAGGAGGGACGTTTCCACCGTCCTCTCCTCTCCGAGATCGACGGCGGTGATCCGTGCGTCCTCCGCCGAGACGCCGTCGTTGGTGTTCAGATACAGCCGGGAGCCGATGATCGTGCATCCCTGCGAGTAGGTGTTCTCCGTCAGGCAAGTGAAGCTCTGCACCGGTCGAAGCGTTCTCGAGTCATAGCGGTTGATCAGCAGGCGGTCACGTCGGTCGAGCGCGATGTCTTCGGCCGAAACCGTGACGAGCGAGCCCTCTTCGTCTACGGCGACGGAAGCGAGACGCCATCCCGGATGCTCGATCGGGAACATCTCCATGACCCGCGCCGATGCGGGATCGACGCGCTTGATGACCGGCGTCGGCGTACCGGCATCGCACACGACGATCTCGTCGCCGCGAACCGCGCTGTCGTTGGGATGGACCAGCTCGCCCTCGACCAGCGTCTCGCGGACGAGGCGCTGGTCGACGTACACCTGCATGACGGACCCGTGGTGGAACACCAGCCAGGAGGAACCGTAACGGCACACGCTCTGAACATTGTCCGGTCCGCACTCCGGCGCCACGAGCTCGAAGTGCTTCTCAGGGCCTTCGATCCCCCCGGCGATTCGGTGCGACGATGCATCCATGCGCGTTTCCGTCCGTTCTGAATGGTAGGTATAACGATACACTTATTCTTCCCATATTCCTAGCTCGACCCTCACAAGAGGCGCCACGGGCTCACAGCGGCCCGGCGGCGGGCACCGGCGCCCGCTGCGTGCGACCGCGGTCCTCGTACATCTGCCAGAAGAGCAGCCACGGATCGAGCATGACCTGCTCGCCGCCCTCCTCCACTCGGAACACGAAGTGACTGTGCTCGGCGAACCCTCCCGCGACGTAGACACCGCCGGACTCGGCGTACTGCACGCCGGCTTCGATAGGCTTGCCTTCGGGGACGAGAAGTCGGATCAGGTGGTGCGACTGGAGGATCCACGAGGACCCGTCGTCCCAGCGGTGCACGCCGCGCCAACGGTTGTTCTTGTCGCCCGCGGCGAGCGACTCGAAGTAGCCGTGCTCGTCGATCCGGAAGGGCGTCCACAACGGTGTGCCCGCCGCGTGGTCGATGTCCAGTCCGCCATGCGCATCTGCCCCGTCGTACGGCCCGAGCCACGTGTCCTCCCCGCGGTAGCACTCCTCTACCCGCAATCCCCCTTCGGGCAGTGGACACCAGGGGTGCAGCAACGTGGGGCTGATGCCGACCCTGGCGTCCCAGACGGCGAAGCGCGCATGCCCACGGGGGAAGCACTCGCCGTGCTTCTCGGTGAGCAGGTCCGCAATCCCTGCCACCGCGTCGAGCCAGATCCGCATCCCCATGATCACCGGCGGAGGAGTGAAGTTGGACTGCGACGGGATCCGCCGCACGAGCTCGACCTGATGGCCGTCGATCTCCAGCGTGCACGCTATTGCATACAGAAGAAGTCCATCGCGGTCGGAAAAGGGCAGCCGACCGCGGCGGATCGGCCAGGCGACCGTCTTGACGAGCCGGATTCTGCGGATCTGCCCGTCCAGCATTCGGAAATGCAGTTCATCGCCCTCGTCCAACTCGATCGCCGTCAGGGTCACCTTCGCCTCACGCCGCTCTGTGCGCATGCTTCGTTCCTTCCTCTCCACCCCGGCGCCCCGTCCTCGGGCGCGGGCGGCCGGGAGCGCTCGCTCCCTTCGCAACCCTAGTGTTACGATTGACCTGGCTACAGGGTCTTCCTGATCTGCCGATGACGCGCCGCAGAGCCGGAGGTTTGCCAGCCCATGACGAAGAAAGCGCGCCTCGCGGAGGTGGCGAAGCTCGCGGGCGTCTCGCCCGGGCTCGTCTCTCGACTTCTCAACGAAGACCCAACGCTCAAGGTGCGTGACGACACACGCAGCAGGGTGATGTCGGCCATCGAGATGCTGCAGTACACCCCCGACGCGTCGGCGCGGGCTCTGCGGAGTTCGCAGACCGGGCTCCTGGGGTTCGCTCTGTACCACGTCACCGACCCGATCTACGCTCAGATGGTCGACAGCGCTCAGTCGGCCGCGGCCGATGCCGGATACTCGCTGATGCTGCTCAACGCGGGCGAGCTCGCCGCACATCCGACTGTTTTCCGCCGCCTCGTGCACGGCCGCCGGGTGGATGGGCTGCTGGTTCAGGGGGGTTACTCCGATGACGTCTCCGCGCTGCAGGATGCCCGAGCGGTGCCATCGGTGCTGTTCAACGCGGACGCGCTGCCCGGTTTCCGAACGGTGCGCCTCGACGACGTCGCCGCCGCCCGGCTCGCGACGACGCATCTGATCGAGCTCGGACATGCGAGCGTCGCGTTCGTCGGCGCGGAGGGCAGCTCTTCCGACCGGCGCTACCAGGGGTATGTGACCGCGATGACCGACGCCGGTCTCGCGCCGCACCCACCGATCGTCGGCGGATGGGATGCCTCGCCCGCCCGCGCGGTCACTGAGCGCTATCTTGCCAGCGGGGGCACGGCGAGCGCTTTCGTTGTGGTCTCGACCACAAGTGCGCTCGGCGTGCACGCCGGCGTACTCGCGAGCGGATTGACGATACCGGGCGACATCTCGATCGTCAGCATCCATGACACCTGGTTCGCACCCCACCTGAGCCCGGGGCTCACCGTCGCCGCGACGCCCCTGGGCGATCTCGGCCGGCTCGCTGTCGAAGTGCTCGTCGCGCAGATCGGCTCTCCGCAGGAGGGCGAGGTCGTCCTCCGGGAACCGTCGCCAGAGCTCATCCGACGAGCCTCGAGCTCGCGCCCGCGAAGCGCGCGCTGACGTCACGGTCATTCGTACTCCTCGTCGTGGGCCCACCCGACCGAACGCACGCCGTCGATGGCCCCGACCGCGTCGACCAGCGCCCCCGCATCGCCTCTGCCCTCTGCATTGAGCATGACCCTGACCTCGCCCGATCCGCGCGGATCCTTGTCGGTGCTCAGCTGAGAGACCTGGAAGCGGTGGTCCGTGACCACCTTGATCACCGCGCGGAGCACGCCGAGGCCGTCGGGATACTCTACGTAGAGGACGGCTTCTGACCGTCGGCGCAGTCTGTTCAGCCTCGGGCCGACGGCGATGATGAGGTAGTGGCAGCCGACGACGACCGCTGCGATGATGAAGAGGCGCCCTCCGGCGGCCATGCCGACCGCCGCGACGAGCCAGATCGAGGCCGCCGTGGTGAGCCCGCGCACGGCGTCCGAACGGAAGACGATCAGACCCGCGCCGAGGAAGCCGACCCCAGACACGATCTGGGCCGCCACTCGGGTCGGGTCGACGCTCACAGCGTCGACCCCCAACACGTCGACGAAGCCGTACTTCGACACGAGCATGAACAGGCAGGACCCCACGCCCACGAGGGAGTGGGTCCGAACACCGGCGTTCTTCGAGCGGAGCTGACGCTCGAGTCCGATCGCCATGGAGAGCACCAGCGCCACAGCGATCTCCGGCAGCACCTGCAACTGAAGCAGCCAAATGCTCTCCATGGATGCCGTACCTCCTATTGACCGGTGAGCTTGTGGATGCGGTCGATGTACGTCACGCCATCCGGGTGCACGATGTTGGATGCGACGAACAGCTTGCCGTTGCTGTCGAGTGCGATGCCTTCGAACTCGAAGAGTGTGGCCGCCGATGCGGGTACGGTCAGATCGGCCCATCGCACGGGCGTGTAGACCTTGTTGTTTGTGACCGTGCCCAGCGTGGCGAAGATGATGCGGTTCTTGAGTCCGGTCGCCGTGCCCACTGTGTTCTTGCCGTCCCAGACAGGGATGAGGATCTGATCCTTCGCCGGGTTGTAGGCGATGTCCTGCCCGAGGTTGAACGTCTTGGTGGTCGGGACGAAGAACTTGTTGCCGAGCTCGAAGTAGTCCCCGGCGATCGTCGCGATGTAGTACGGCCGGCGGATGAGGTTCGAGTCATTGGGATCGGGGATGCTCTCATTGGCGGTTCCGACGATCCAGGTGCCGTCACCTCTGTAGGCGATCGATGCGATCTTCTTGTTCGACGTTCCCTTCCGCGCCTTGAAGAGCTTCGTGATCTCGCCCTGATTGTTGATCTGAGCGACCTGGGGCTCTCCGGGTGCTTCGAGCGTGGGCACGTAGAAGGAGCCGACCTCGAGATAGTCCGTGCCCGGGGTGCGGTAGTAGGCCAAGCCGTTGGCGTGGCCGAGCGAGTAGGGCTCCGTGCCTCCCTTCAGCCGCACCATGTAGTCAGCCTTCACCGCGCTGGAGGTGTTGAAATCGTTGATGTGGGAGAAGGTCGCCCATCCGGTCTGATCGGTGCCGGAATGGTCGGACTTGAGCACGTAGGCGTCGCTGTCGCCGACGATGTAGAGTCCGTTGACGCTTCCCACGCGACGTGTGACGCCGTCCGAGGTGATGTAGGTGTCGGGGATGTCGGCGATCACCGTTCTGTTCAGCGTCGTGATCGGCGGATTCGTCGTCGCCGACGCACCCGCTCCCAGCGTCGCGACCATCGCGCCGCTGAGCAGGAGCGCGGGCACCGCCCTCCTCGGGCGCACCCACTCGCGGATCGTCTTCTTCTTCATCGTTCAACGCCTCCTTGCGTCTCGTGTATCACTGATGTGTCGGTCACCGGATGCTCCTTGCACATCCAGCGATGGAATCTTGACAGGTATATCCTTATACTTCAAGTATCGTTCTCAGTTATCCCTACGGATGCTGCAACGGAAACAACCGATTTCACGCACATATCGGACGACGGACTCATCCGTATAACTATTTATCTACGAGGATCAGGTGAAGGATGGACAAGATGCCGCTGCAGGAGGAGAGCTCGGTGCTCGTGACGGAGCGGAGCAGGGAGATACCTGTCGCCGACCGCTATGATGTGATCGTCTGCGGCGGAGGTCCGTCCGGCGTGATCGCGGCCGTCGCTGCGGCACGCACCGGCGCGCGCACCCTCTTGATCGAGCGCTACGGCTTCGTCGGCGGCATGTCCACGAGCGCCCTGGTGACGCCGATCAGCGAGTTCCGCATCAACGGGAAGCAGCACATCGGCGGCATCCCGTTCGAGCTCCTCCGCAACGCTGCAGCGCTCGGTGGCGCCGATATCGAGCGCGACAGCGGAAACTATCCTGTCAACGACGAGGTGCTCAAGCTCGCGGCTCAGCGGCTGCTCCTCGACAGCGGAGTCTCGCTCCTCTACCACTCCTGGTTCTCCGGGTGCATCATGGACGGCGACCGCGTATCGCATGTCGTCGTGCAGAACAAGGCCGGACGCGTGGCCTACGCCGCCGACGCGTTCGTCGACTGCACGGGGGATGCCGACCTGGTGCGCGCTGCGGGTTTCCCGACAGCCAAAGGCACTGTCCTGCAACCGGCGACGCTGTGGTTCCAGCTCGCCGGCGTGGACACCGACATGTTGCAAGAGATCTTCGGGGATGCCGTGGGCGGCATCCTTCCCGTATCCGACACGATCCGGGACCGCCTTCATGAGCTGAACGCCCAAGGGGAGATCCCGATCTTCGGCGGACCATGGATCAGCAGGTTCTTCCACGACGGCATGGTGAGCATCAACGTGCTCCGCGAGCCCACCGACGCCAGCGATCCCGAGTGGTTCACACGCACCGAGTGCAGCCTTCGCGAGAACATGCATCAGATGATCGACGTACTGCGTTCCAACTTCCCCGAGTTCAAAGACAGCTGGCTGATGAAGTCCGGCATCCAGACCGGCGTGCGCGAGACCTACCACATCGTGGGTCTCTACAAACTCACAAAGGACGACGTCATCGTCCCGAAGGCGTTCCCCGACACCGTCGCCAAGGGCGCCCACGTCATCGACATCCATGACTCGGACGGCACCGGGCAGAGCGATTTCACCGTGCCGAAGCAGGAGTACAACATCCCGCTGCGAGCACTCGTGCCCCGTGGCAGCCGCAACCTCGTCACCGCAGGACGATGCATCAGCGCCGATGGCCCCGGGTTCGGCTCCGTCCGGACTATGGCGACATGCATGGCGATGGGCCAGGGAGCGGGGATCGCGGCGGCATTGCACGTGCAACGTGGACATAGCATGTCGCAGATGGACGTCGCCGCGCTGCGCGAAACGTTGATCGCCCAGGGCGCCATCGTCGACTTCGACAACTGCGCGAACGACGACGCTGAGCCGCCCATGCCGGAAGTGGAGATGAGCGAGGCATGACTGATCCGATTCGCCCCGCTGGCGCCGTCGCACGGCTGTGCCGTGCGACGCTGCAAGATCTGCCCGACGAGGTCGCCGTTCCCGACTATCTCGACGATGAACCGCGCGTCGGCGTGGTCCACATCGGCGTCGGGAACTTCCATCGTTCCCACCAGGCGATGTACCTCGACCGTCTCCTCACCGCGCGGAGCGAGGGAGCCGTCGCGATCTGCGGTATCGGCATCCGTCCCGAAGACCGGCCGTTGCTGAGTGCGCTGCAGGCACAATCGGGACTCTACAGCCTGTCCCTTTTCGCCACCGACGGGGCCGTGGAGACGCGCATCATCGGGTCCCTGCGAGAAACGCTGCTGATGCCCGATGATCCGGACGGCGTACTCGCCCGCCTCTGCGACCCGGCCGTCAAGATCGTCAGCCTGACGATCACGGAGAGCGGCTACGTCGAGGACGCGACCACGGGCCGGCGCGCCGCAGACGACCAAGTCGTCCGCGCGGAGACCGCGGACGGTCTGACGACGCCTCGGACGGCGTTCGGTCTGCTCGTCGTCGCCCTGCGGGCCAGACGCGCCGCGGGAACGCCGCCCTTCACAGTCATGTCCTGCGACAACATCCAGGGGAACGGAGCCATCGCGCGGGCGAGCGTCGTGGAGACTGCTCGACTGGTCGATCCCGACCTCGCCGACTGGATCGACCGACACGTCGCCTTCCCGAGCACAATGGTCGATCGGATCACGCCGAGCCCGACGCACGCGCAGCTCGGACTGGTGCGTAGCGTTCTCGGTCTCCACGACGAAGCACCGGTCGTGGCAGAACCCTTCGTCCAGTGGATCCTCGAGGACGACTTCCCGTCGGGACGTCCGCCGCTCAGAGGATGCCGGCGTGATCTTCACGGAGGACATCGGCGCATACGAGTCGATGAAGCTCCGGCTCCTCAACGGCGCACATCAGGTGCTGGCGTACATCGGCCTCCTCCGTGGGCATCGATTCACCCACGGAGCCGTCGCGGATCCCGTGGTCCGGCGATGGCTGGACGCGTACTGGCAGGATCTCGCGCTTCCGACTCTCGATCTTCCGGACGGGATCGACGGCGACGACTACATCCGCACACTCGTCGAGCGATTCGGCAACCCGGCCATCGCCGACACGCTCGAGCGCCTGGCCACGGACTCCGGCGCCAGGATGGCGAAGTTCGTCCTCCCCGTCCTCGTCGACGCCCGCAACCGTCCCGGTTTCGCCGAGTTGACCGCGGTCATCCTCGAAAGCTGGGCCTTTGCCGTCACCTCGAGTTCCTCGGATCTGATCACCTCAGGCGTCCCGTCCGACACACGCGCAACGATCACCGAAGGGAAGTCGCTCCTCTCGGCGGTGGACTGGCTGGGCCCACTGTCGATGGACGACGTCCTATCCCATGCCATGACCGCAGTACGGAAGACGTTCGATCTCCTCGGACCATCGGACGGACTGGAGCACCTTCTGCCGCAGGGGTCTGGCCGCGCGCAGGAGGTCTTCTAGCCTGTCGACGTGTGCCGCGACATCATCGCGCTGACCAGCTTCGAGCCAACCGCCACCGACGAAGAGTGCCACGACGCCGCGCTGCAGATCGTGCGCAAGATCGCCGGAATATCAGACCGTCGCGCGTCGACCAGGAGTCTTCGACCACGCCGTCCAGGAGATCACGCAGGCAACCCGCCGGGTGCTCGATAGGTTCGTCAACTCGGCGCCGCCGAAGAACCCCGTTGAGGAGGCGGCCAAGCAGCAGGCCCGCTCGACCGACCGCTACGAGGCGATCCTCGTCTACCGGCAGGAGGAGCGCGCCACCCGTTCTCTAGGCTGAGTCCTGACGCCACCGCGACGTCGGCTACTCCTCGATGAGCAGCTGGACGAGCCGGCCGAGTTCCTCGCTCCCAGCACGGCGTAGCTGCGCGGCATCCTGACCCTCCATCGCGCCACGCACGGACATCCCTTCCCAGACGATCATGAGCATGCGAGCGGCCACCTCGGCGGGAAGACGCAGTCGCAGCAGACCGGCCGAGGCGATGTCGGCGATGATCTGAGCGATGCTGGCGACCATCTCACCCTCCTGCGCCAGGTAGGCCGCGCCGAATACCTCGTCGCGGAGTGCCCGGATGCGGATCTCGCTCATCAACATCACGCCGAGGCGGTCGTCGCCACCTGAGTCCATGACCTCGCGCACCAGGCCGACCGGATCACACCCCTCGGCGAGCGCTCCGTCGGCGGCCATTTCCTCGACGCGGGTACGCACCGCGTTCACCCTCGCCTCGCCGACGGAGCCGGCCAGGGTCAGGAAGAGCTCGTCCATGGAGGCGAAGTTCGAGTAGAAGGCGCCCCGGGTGAACCCCGCGCGGTCGCACACCGCCTCGACGGTCGCGCCTTCGAGGCCGACCTCCGCGAACACCTGCGCCGCCGCCTCGAGCAGCCGGGCGCGCGTGTTCTCGCGGCTTCGCGTCGCGATCGTCGTCACTGTCGGCACCTCCGGATCTCAGACTCGGCACTTCTCACACCCCGCACACAGACTCTCACGACCCGCTGGGAATACGATGCATTGACGTACTCAATACACGTCTGTATCGAGTTCACGAATGCATCCAACGCCTGGGGAGGCCCCCGTGTCCACTCTGCTGTCCTCGCTCGGACGCTGGTCGTACCGCCACCCGTGGCGAGTGCTGGTCTCCTGGCTTCTCGTGCTCGGCATCGCCGGCGGCGGCGCCGTGGTGCTCGGCGCCGGCACCGACAACACCTTCTCGATCCCCGGCACCGAGTCGCAGTCCGGTCTCGAGCAGCTCTCCCGCACCTTCCCCGAGGTCAGCGGCACGAACGCGCAGTTCATCGTGGTCGCCGCAGAAGGCGACAAGGTCACGGACGACCCGTACAAGAGCGACATCGAGCAGGCGGTCTCAGACCTCGAGGATGTCGACGGCGTGCTCGCCGTCACCTCGCCCTACGACGAGAACATCGACGGCATGGTCAGCGACGACGACAGCGCGGCGATCGTCCGGCTGCAGTTCGAGGGCCAGGCCACCGACGTCACGCCCGAGGCCAAGGCCGAACTCGAGGGCATCGTGCACGATCTGCGCGACGAACTGCCGAACGGGTCCGACACGGCCCTCGGCGGTGATCTGTTCGCGATGTCGATCCCCACCGTCACGCTGACCGAGGCCGTCGGCCTGATCATCGCGCTGCTCGTGCTGATCGTCACGTTCCGCTCGTTCGTCGTCGCGGGACTCCCGCTGGCCACCGCGCTCCTGGGCGTCGGCATCTCGATGGCCGGCATCTTCGCCGCCACCGCGTTCGCCACGGTGTCGTCCACCACGCCGCTGCTGGCGCTCATGCTCGGTCTCGCTGTCGGCATCGACTACGCGCTGTTCATCGTCGCCCGACACCAGGACCAGGTCAGAGCCGGCGTCGAACCGGAGGAGTCCGCGGCGCGCTCGGTCGGCACGGCCGGCTCGGCCGTCGTGTTCGCCGGCGTCACGGTGCTGATCGCCCTGATCGGGCTCGGCTTCGCCGGCATCCCGTTCCTCACCACGATGGGAATCGCGGCATCCGTCGCCGTCGCGATCGCCGTGGCGATCGCCGTGACCCTCACCCCCGCCTTCCTGGGCTTCCTCAAGGGGCGGGTCGCCGGGCGCGCGCCGCGCGTGAAGAAGGTCGCTAAGGCGGATGTCACGGACGCTGAAGACGTTTCGTCTCGCTCCGCTCGCTCAACGACCGGGAAGCGGAGCTTCTCGCAGCGCTGGGTGGGCGGTGTCACGAAGCATCCGGTGATCGTGTCGATCGCCGTCGTGCTGGGTCTGGGCATCGTCGCGGTGCCCGCGCTGAGCCTGAACCTCGCCCTGCCGAACGCCGGCCAGCTGCCACAGGACTCCGAGGCACGGGTGAACTACGACCTCACCGCCGACCACTTCGGCCCCGGCTTCAACGGTCCGCTGATCCTGACCGGCACGATCGTGACCTCGAAGGATCCGCTGAACCTCATGCAGGACCTCGGCGACGAGGTCGCCGGTCTGCCCGGCGTCGCCGAGGTGCCGCTGGCAACCCCGAACGCCACCGCCGACACCGGGATCGTGCAGGTCGTGCCGACCACCGCACCGGATGACCCGGCGACCGCCGACCTGGTGCGCGAGCTGCGCTCGCACCACGACGAATGGCTCGACGAGTACGGCATCGATCTGAAGGTGACCGGTTTCACGGCCGTCGCGATCGACATCTCCGACCAGCTCGGTGCGGCCCTGCTGCCGTTCGGGATCTTCGTGATCGGTCTGTCGCTGATCCTGCTGGCGATCGTGTTCCGCTCGATCTGGGTGCCCGTCACGGCCGCCCTCGGGTACCTGCTCTCGATCGTCGCCGCCTTCGGCGTGGTGGCCGCGGTGTTCGAGTGGGGCTGGTTCGCCGACCTGCTGCACGTCGCGCGCACCGGCCCGATCATCTCGTTCATGCCGATCGTGCTGATGGGCGTCCTGTTCGGCCTGGCGATGGACTACCAGGTGTTCCTCGTCTCCCGTATGCGGGAGGACTACGTGCACGACCCGGCCAGGAAGGATGCGTCGACCCGGCGCGATGCCGCGATCCGCGCCGTCCGCACCGGCTTCACGGGATCGGCGAAGGTCGTGACCGCCGCCGCACTGATCATGTTCGCCGTGTTCGTCGCATTCGTGCCGGAGGGCGATTCGTCGCTGAAACCGATCGCCCTGGGCCTCGCTTCCGGCATCGCGATCGACGCGTTCCTGGTGCGCATGACACTCATCCCCGCCCTGATGGCGATCCTCGGCGACCACGCCTGGCGCATCCCGCGCTGGATGGAGCGCATCCTTCCGCACGTCGACATCGAGGGCGAGGCCGTCGAGCGCGAGCGAGCGCTGGTGTCCTGGCCCGGCGACGACAGCGTCGTCGCGGCGGACGGACTCACCGTGGCCGCGCCCGCCGTCGAGGACGTCACCATGCGACTCGCACCGAACGGTGCGTTCATCGCGACCGGAGCGGATGCCCGCGCGCTGCGCGCCCTCGCGCTGACCGTCGCCGGCCGGGTGAAGCCGGATGCCGGACGCCTCCGGGTGACCGGGCACCTGCTGCCCGGCCGCGCGGCCTGGGTGCGCAGGCACGTCGGATGCGTGATCGTCGACGACGCGGCATCCGCTCCTCATGAGCTCGCCGCGGCGCTGCGCGGCGGCACCGACCTCGTCGTGATCGACGGCGTCGACCGGCTCTCGGGCGCGGACCGCGACCAGGTCGCCGCCGCCCTGCGCGACTCCGACGCGGCCGTGTTCGCCACCGCCGCCGATCCTTACGCCGCGAAGGCACTGCTGTCCGATGCCGGCCGCGCCGAGGCATCCGTCCTCGACCTGCGCGAGCCCGCGACCCGTACGGCATCCGACTCCCCCACCGAGACCACCGAGGTGACCGCATGACCCTCATCGAACGCGCCCGCTCCCGCCGGCCGATCACCTGGCTGACGATCATCGGCGTGCTGCTGCTGCCCGTCGTGATCGGCGGCCTGCTCGTCGCGGCACTGCAGAACCCGACGCAGAGCCTCGATCGCATGACTGCGGCGATCGTCAACCTCGACGAGCCGGTCACGATCGACGGCCAGTACACCCCGCTCGGCCGCGAGCTGTCGTCCGGACTGGTCGAGGGGTCGGACGACATGGACTCCAACCTCACCTGGGTCATCTCGAACGAGGACGACGCGGCGGAGGGACTCGGCGACGGCACCTACCAGGCGGTCGTGACGATCCCGAAGAACTTCTCGAGGAACGCGACCTCGGGCGGCCAGGCGATCGCCGACGGCGGCGGCTCCGCGCAGCAGGCGCAGATCCAGGTGACCACCCCGCAGGACGCCCGCGTCGCCGACGACCTCATCACCAGCCAGATCGCCAACGTCGCGGCCACCTCGATGGGGTCGATGCTCTCCGAGGCGACCCTCGGCAACGTGCTGATCGGCTTCGGCACGATCGGCGACCAGCTGAGCGAGGCCGCGGACGGCGCCGACCAGCTCGCCTCCGGGGCGAAGGACGCCGCGAAGGGTGCCGCCGCGCTGCCGGCCGGTGCGCAGGGACTCGCAGACGGTGCGAACCAGCTGAGCTCGGGAGCCTCCCAGCTCGGCGACGGCGCGGGTGAGCTCGCCGCCGGCGCCAGCCAGCTGGGCAGCGGCCTGGACACGATCGCGGGCAAGACCCGTGAGGTCGGAGCCGGTGCGACGAAGCTCGGTGCCGGGCTGACGAGTGGTGCGGCGGCGCTGGAGAAGAGCGGACTCGTTCCCGACGATCTCACGAAGGCGGCGAACGGCAGCGCTCAGGCCAGTGCGGGCGTGGCTGACGGAGTGACGAAGCTCTCGGCAGGGATGGACGAGCTGCTCGGCTACTGCGCGGGACGCATGGAGACCGACCCGGTGTGCATCGGCCTGACCCAGATGAAAGATGGGATGCCCGAGCTCATCGACGGCGCGAACCTCTCGAGCCAGGCTGCCGCCGGCACCGCTGCGGGCCTCGGCCAGTTCGACGCCCAGGCCACGAAGAAGCTGTCGACCCAGCTGAGCACGGCCGGCAGCGGCGCGACCGCCCTCGCATCCGGCCTCGGCCAGCTCGCCGGCGGCATCGACCAGTCCGCCGACGGCGCACGCGGTCTCTCCACCGGCGCCTCGAAGATCGCCACCGGCAACGACGGCATCGCCACCGGAGCTGCTCAGCTCGGCGACGGCGCGACCCAGCTCGCCGACGGCGCCACCGAGCTCGGCTCCGGCCTGGACAAGCTCGCCGGCGGCACCGGCGACCTCGCCGACGGTCTGCACACCGCCTCGTCGTCGCTGCCGTCGTTCAGCGAGAAGGAGTCGACCTCGCTCGCCTCAGTCGTCACGAACCCGGTGAAGGCGGATGTCGCGAACTCGAGCCTGTTCGGTGCCACCGCCATCCCGCTGCTGGTCGCGATCGTGCTGTGGTTCGGCTCGCTGGCCTCGTACGTCGTGATGCGCGCGATGCCCGAGCGGGTGCTCACGTCACGGCGTTCGTCGATGGCGCTGGCGCTGCGCGGCTTCTGGCCCGCGGCGCTCATCGGAGCGGCGCAGGGTGTGCTGGTCTCGCTGATCGTGCAGATCGTCGCCGACTACGACGCCGCGACCTGGTGGTCGTTCGCCGGCATCGCCGTGCTCGCCGGCATCGCGTTCGCCGCCGTGAACCAGGCGCTGGTCGCGGTGTTCGGAGGCATCGGCCGCTGGGTGGGTGTGCTCGTGGGCGTGCTCGCCGTGGCCACCGGTCTGATCTCCACGGTGCCCGGCTGGCTGGCATCCCTCGGTGCGGCCATGCCCACCGCGCCGGCGCTGAGCGGGCTGATCGACGCGAGCGGAGCCGCCGCGGCCGGCCTCGTCGTCTGGGCCGTGCTGTCGCTGCTCGCGACGACGCTCTCGGTCGCGCTCCGCCGCACGACCTCTGCGAAGGCCGTGCTCGCCACGGCCTGACCTCCCCCAGCTCCGGTCTCACTGGGTGCGGGTGTCTACCCCGAAGCACCCGCATCGGTTGAGACCGGAGCAAAGGAGAGGGCGGATCAGGCCGGCGCGGTGAAGCCCCTCGCCAGGTCGAGCAGCAGGCGGCCGCCGAAGCCCGTCGCGCCCTGCGTGCGCCAGGAATCGTCCTTCTCCACCTGCATCGTGCCGGCGATGTCGAGGTGCGCCCACGGAGTGCCGCCGGTGAAGTGATCGAGGAACAGCGCCGCCGTGATCGCGCCGCCGTAGGGGCCGCCGAGGTTGGAGATGTCGGCGACGTTGCTGTCCAGCTGCGCCCGGTACTTGCGCTCCAGCGGCATGTGCCACGCCTGCTCGTCGGTCGACGACGACGCCTCGCGCAGCAGCCCGACCATCCGGTCGTCGTTGCCGAACAGCGCCGCGACGTGCCCGCCGAGCGAGACCAGCGCCGCACCCGTCAGGGTCGCGATGTCGACGATCGCATCGACCTGCTGCTCGTTGGCGAGCGCGAAGGCGTCGCTCATCGCGAGCCGCCCCTCGGCGTCGGTGTTCTTCACCTCGATGGTCGTCCCGCCGCGAGCGGTGAGCACGTCGCCGAGCTTGTAGGCGGTGCCCGACGGCATGTTGTCGGTGCACATCAGCCAGCCGAACACCTCGGCCGTCGCGCCCGCGTCGCGCAGCGCGGTGAACGCGCCCAGCACCGCCGCCGCGCCGCCCATGTCCATCTTCATCAGCAGGTGCATCGGATCGCTGGGCTTCAGGCTGATTCCGCCCGAGTCGTACATGATGCCCTTGCCGATCAGACCCAGCCTCCCCGTCGCCTCACCCGACGGCTTGTAGTGCAGCACGACCATGCGCGGCTCCTCGACGGAGCCCTGGTTCACGCCGAGCAGTCCGCCGCAGCCGAGCTCGATGAGCGCCTCCTTGTCGTACGACTGCACCTCGAACCCGAATCGCTCCCCCAGCGTCGCCGCGATCTCGGCCATGTCGGTCGCCGTGAGGTGCCCGGGTGGCGTGTTCGCCAGATCGCGCGCCACGATCGCGGCACGCGCCGTGACGGATGCCGCGGCGACGGCGGCAGCATCCGCCGCGGCATCGCCCGCACCGGCATCCAGAGTCAGCGACGCCAGAGGCACGTGCTTGGAGTCGGCGATCAGCACCGTGTAGCGGTAGCGGGCGAGCAGCGCGCCCTCGGCGAGAGCGGTCAGGGCGGATGCCCGATCCGCGTCGCCGAGGTCGACCTGCAGTGCGAGGCGTGCGTGCCGCGACGCCGCCCGCACGAACGCCGCCGCCGCGTCGCGCAGCACCGCCGGCGTCACATCGGCCGCGGCGCCGAGGCCGACCGCCACAAGGTCGGGCGCGTCCGCCCGCGGCAGCACCAGGGTGGCACCGGCCTTCGCATCGAACCCGGCCGCCTCCAGCGCCTCGCGACTGAAGCCGAGTGCGCCCGGTACGTCGCCGTCGGCATGCACGCCGAAGCCGATCGCCTCGACGCCCTCCTCGGCCGTACCCGCCCGCACCTCGGCGGCGTCCAGGGCGTCCAGCCCCGGCACGGTCGCGAAATCGGCGGGAATGAGCTTGTTCGGACTGCGCGTCATGTCTTCTCCTTGCTTCTCGAAACGACGGCTGATCAGCCGATCTGCACCGGCGAGCCGGGGCCCCACGGGATGCCGGTGAGGAACCACACGACGTACAGCGCGGTCCAGGCCAGCAGCATCCACAGCGCGTACGGGATCATCAGTGCGATGATCGTGCCGATCCCGGCATCCTTCTTGTAGCGCTGCGCGACGGTGACCATGAACGGCAGGTACACCATCAGCGGGGTGAGCACGTTGACCGGCGAGTCGCCGACGCGATAGGCGGCGAGCAGCGTCTGCGGCGCGACGTCGAGCGAGGCGAAGATCGGGATGAACACCGGGGCGAAGATGACCCACTTGGGCACGAGGCCGGGGAGGATGAAGTCCAGGATCAGGATCACCACGATGAAGGCGAGCAGCAGCACGATCGCCGGCACGTTGGCGTGCTGCAGCGCCTCGGCGGCGGAGATGGCGGCGACGGTGGGCAGGTTGGTCCAGTTGAACAGGGCGATGAACTGGGCGATCATCAGGAACATCACCAGCAGCCCGCCCAGGCTCGCGAAGGTCTTCGCGATCGCGGCGACCGCCGCCGATCCGCCCTTCAGCGTCTTCGCGCCCGCTCCATAGGCGACGCCGCAGACCAGGAAGGCCAGCGAGATGATGAACACCAGGCTCGCCATGAACGGCGAGGTGCCGGCGATGTCGCCGTCGGACGGCGCGCGCAGCGGCGCCCCCGGCGGCAGCGTCAGCGCGAGGATCACGAGCACGAACCCGAGCAGCGCCCAGCCGGAGAACTTCAGTCCGCGCGCCTCGGCATCGTGGTCGACCCCCTCCGAATCGTCGACGATGGTCAGTTCGGCACGATCGTAGGGACCGAGTCTCTTCTCGGTGACGAACATGGTCACGAAGAGTGCGACGAAGGTGAGCAGGAACGTCGACACGATCCCGAAGTAGAGGTTGTGCGTGACCTGGACCGGTTCCATGCCCGCCGCCGTGAGCACGCCGTTGGTGATCTCGGCGAGCATGCTGTCGCTCGGGGTGATGATGATGTTCGCGCCGAACGCCGCCCCCACCGCGGCGAACGCACCGGCGAGACCGGCCAGCGGATGCCGCCCGACCGTGAGGAACGCCGCCGCGGCCAACGGCACCAGGATCAGGTATCCGGCGTCCGTGGCGACCGAGGACAGCACACCGACGAACAGCAGGATCGCCGCGAGCCAGCGCCGGGGAGCGACCTTCACGACCCGGCGGATCAGTGCGCCCATGAGCCCCGCGTGCTCGGCGACTCCGACACCGGCCATCGCGATGAGCACCGTGGCAACGACAGTGAATCCGGCGAAGTTGTCGACGAACGAGGTGAAGAAGAATCGCAGACCCTCGATCGAGAGCAGGTTCTGCACCGCGAAGGTGCGCTCCTCGACGACGTACTCGGGCACGTCGGCGGGCTCACCGGTCGCGGTGTCCCAGATGATCCAGTGCGAGCCGAACTGATCGTTCAGCTGTCCGACCTGGTCGGCCGCCACCGGGGTCGCCACCTCGTCGGTGACCGACACTCCCACCCAGCTCAGAATCGCGGACAGCACCGCGATGAACCCGATCAGGTACACGAACATGATCGTCGGGTCGGGCACCTTGTTGCCGACCTTCTCGATCCAGTTCAGGAAGCCCTTCTGCTGCGCCTGCGGCGCGAACTCTGAGGCGGCACTCACAGCAGTCTCCTTCGTCCCGGCCCCGCGGCGCTCGATGCCCGTGCGGACTCGGCTCCATCCTGGCGACATTCCGTGCCCCTCGGCAATACATCATGCAGAATTCGGGGTGCCGGCCGGGGTCGGCTGCCCTAGTGTCGAAGCAAATGGACCCGATCATCATCGTCTTCGTCATCCTCGCGGTCGCCGTGGCCGCGTTCGTGTCGAATCGCATCCCGCTCGCGGTGATCGCCGTCGGCGTCTCACTCGCGCTCTTCCTCACCGGAGTGCTGGATCTGCATCAGGCTCTGGCGGGTTTCGGCGATCCGACGGTGCTGTTCATCGCATCGCTGTTCGTGGTGAGCGAGGCGCTCGAATCGTCGGGCGTCATCGCGTGGGCCGGCCAGCAGGTGATCACGCGCACCGGCACCGGCCGCGTGCGGCTGATCGTGGTGCTGTCCCTACTGACCGCGGTCATCACCGCCATGATCAGCGTCAACGGATCGATCGCGGCGATGCTGCCGCTGTTCGTCGTCGTCGCCGCACGGTCCGGTATCCCGCCATCCCATCTGCTGATGCCGCTCACTTTCGCCGCGCACGCCGGATCCATGCTGGCCCTGACCGGCACGCCGGTGAACATCATCGTGTCGGATGCCGCGGCGGATGCCGGCGAACGGCCGTTCGGATTCTTCGAGTTCGCACTCGCCGGCCTGCCCCTGCTGGCCGGGGCGATCCTCATCATCCTGTTCCTCGGCCGGCGCCTGCTGCCGAACCGGACCGCGCCGAACGCCCCGGCCGATCTGCAGCGGCTCGGCGAACTGCTCCGGCGCCAGTACGCCCTGGCTCCGGAGGACATGCAGCCCAGCGCGTCCCGCGGGTTCACCGAGGTGGTCATCCCGCCGCGCTCGACACTCATCGGAATGCATGTGTTCCCCGGCATGATCACGCCGAGCGGCGACCTGGTCGTGCTCGCGGCCCGCCGCGGCGAGGAGCTGCTGGAGGGTGCCGAGACACTGCTGCAGGCCGGCGACGTGCTGCTGCTGGACGGAACCTGGGATGACCTCTCCCGGCACACCTCGGACGGGCGCGAGGTGCTCATCGTCGATCACCCCGACCAGCTGCGTCGCGCGATACCACTCGGTCGCGGCGCGAAGCGAAGCATGGTCATCTCCGGTGTCATGGTGCTGCTGCTGATCACCGCCGTCGTGCCACCGGCCGTCGCGGGGCTGCTGGCGGCCGGCGCCCTCATCCTGTCGAGGGTGCTGCCGATCACGCAGGCGTTCCGCGAGATCAGATGGACGCCCGTGGTTCTCGTGGCCGGCATGATCCCGCTCTCCGTGGCATTCCAGGAGACGGGCGCCGCGCAGCTGATCGCGGACGGCCTGAAGACCCTCGTCGGAGGTGCCGGACCCACCGCCGCGCTGGCGGCGATCGTGGTGCTCACGCTGGTGCTCGGTCAGCTGATCAGCAACACTGCGACCGTGCTGATCGTGCTTCCGGTCTCCGTGGCCCTGGCGCAGGCGATGGAGGTCTCGCCGCTGCCCTTCCTGCTCGCTCTGGCGGTGGCCGGGTCCGCCGCGTTCATGACCCCGGTCGCCACCCCGGCGAACCTGATGGTGATGGAGCCCGGGCAGTACCGGTTCGGCGACTATGCGAGGTTCGGACTGCCGTTCCTCGTGATGTACTTCGTGGTCGCCGTCTTCTGGGTGCCCGTCGTGCTGCCGTTCGGCGGCTGAGCCGGAACTCCGTCGTCAGCGGCCTCGCGCGTCCGTCGCCCTCTTCTTGAAGATCAGGCTCGCCAGCAGCCATCCGCCGAGGGCGGTGACCACCCAGATGATCAGCGTCGCGAGGACCCAGGTGAGGATGCCGCTCAGGTGCACCCCGCTGGGGAACAGCGACGCGATCAGCAGTGCCACGAAGGTCGAGATCAGCCCGATGCCGCCGATCAGGGCCTCCGCGTGCCGCGCCACGATCTTCAGCAGCAGCGGCGCCAGGATCGCCTGCGCGATCGTGAAGACCAGCACGGCGACGAGGAACCCGGCGAAACCGATCGAGAAGCCCGGCAGCGTCCACAGGCAGATGAGCAGGGCCACCGCGACGGTGACCAGCGAGATGGCGGCGCGGAGCAGCAGACGGATCATGGCGTCAGCCTAGTGGCGCCATGTCCCGTCCGGCGGGAGCTCAGCTCAGGCCGGAGTACGAGTGCAGACCCTTGAAGAAGACGTTCACGATGGTGAAGTTGAAGATCACTGCGGCGAAACCGACGATCGACAGCCAGGCCGACCGCGATCCGCGCCAGCCGCGGGTCGCACGGGCGTGGATGTAGCCGGCGTAGAGCACCCAGATGATGAACGTCCAGGTCTCCTTCACATCGAAGCCCCAGAACCGGCCCCAGGCGTCCTGCGCCCAGATCGCCCCGGCCATCAGCGTGAAGGTCCAGGCGATGAAGCCGACGACCGTGAACCGGTACGCCAGGCTCTCCAGGCGGGTCGAGTCGGGGATGGTGCGCAGGAAGCCGGGCCCGGTCTTCGCGGCGCCCTCGGCGACCAGCCGCTCGCGCCGCATCTGCAGCAGCTGCATCACCGACAGGGCGAAGGCCAGCGCGAACAGGGCCGTCGACAGGGACGCGACGAAGACGTGGATGACCAGCCAGGCACTCTTCAGCGGTTCGGCGAGGGGCGTGATCGCGACGTAGAAGTTCGTCGAGGTGAGCCCGAGCAGCACCACGACGAGCCCGAGGATGAACGAGCCGAGGTACCGCACGTCCAGCCGGGTCAGCACCAGCAGGTACACGCCGATGATCAGCAGTGTGCCCACCATCGCGAACTCGTAGAGGTTCGACCAGGGCACGTGCCCGTCGGCGATGCCGCGGGTGACGGCCGCGCCGAGGTGGAAGATCCACGCCAGCACGGTGAGCGACGTGCCGATCCGCGCCATGACGTAGCGCGGCTTCGCAGCGCCTGAACCGGACGACGCCGAGCCGGATGCCGCGGGCGCAGCGTCTCCGGCATCCGTCGCCGCGCCGGCGCCGACCGTCGCGAGCTGCTTCGCCGTCTCGAGCCTGGCATCCGCCGTCTTGGCGGAGCGGCTCGCGAGATCGAACGCGTACGCCAGGAACGCGAGCGCGTAGATCGCGATCGCCGTCCACATCAGGATGACGGAGAGCGATTCCAGGTCGGCCATGTCAGCCCTCCTCAGGAGCGGTGGGGGTCTTGCGGGACTCGGAGTGCCGCGGTGCGGAGCCGTCGAGCAGCCGCTCGTGTCCGCTCGCGAGGTCGTCGACAGCGGAGGCCAGAGTCGGATCCTCGCCACGGGCGAGGCCAGCGTACTCCAGCGTGACGCCGTCGTCACGGGGGGTCGCCTTCACCCACATCCGCCGACGCGGCACGAACAGCGCCAGTGCGAGGCCGACCAGGGCGAGCACGGCGAACACCAGCACCCAGACCGCGGACTCGTCGTGATGGATCTGCAGCGAGACGTAGCGCTTCACCGACTTCGTGAAGTCCTTCGCCCCGGCGGGCGACTCGTCCTCGAAGGTGACGGTGCCCATGCCGTTCGGCAGCTCGGCGGTCTTTCCGGGTTCGAGCTCGATCGACTTCACGTCGGTTCCGCGGCCGGTCAGCTTGTCCATCGGGTTGGTGTCGAGCACGTACACCGACTGCGGGGTCCCGTCGTCGATGCCCAGATCGCCGACGTACACGTCGAGTGTGAGCAGCGGTCCGTACAGGTCGGGATAGGCCGACGTGTACGCACCGGTGGAGAGCTTCCCCGCCGTCGGGTAGAAGAAGCCGGTCAGCGCCATCTGCTCCGGCATCCCGTCCGGCACCTTCAGTACGCCGAGCGAGGTCATGTTGTTGTCCTGCGGCAGGAATGCGACGGGTCCGCTGGTGACCACCTCGCCCTCGGCGTTGCGCACGGTGATGCTCGGCGCGTAGCCGTTGCCGAGCAGGTACACCTTGTCGGCGCCGATGCCCAGCGGGTGGTTCACCCTGACCGCGCCCTTGTGCTCGGAGTCGTCTGCCTCGGTGACCGTGACGTTCGCCGAGAAGTCGCCCGCCTGTCCGGCGCCGGCCGTGCCCGGGGGCTGATAGGCGATGTCGAAGGAGTCCAGCGTCATCCGGTAGGGCTGCAGGGCATCGTCGCCCACGAAGCGCCCGCGGTTGATCGAGTCGTAGTCGGTGAGGATGTTGACGAAGTTCCTGCCTTCGATCACGACCTTCTGCCCGGTGTAGGCGAATCCGCCGCCCACGCCGACGGCGACCAGCACGCCCAGCAGCGAGATGTGGAACACGAGGTTGCCGGTCTCGCGCAGGTAGCCACGCTCGGCGGAGACCGAGCGCACGGTGCCCCGGTCGTAGCGCGCCACCCGGTACCCGAGCGCCTTGAGTTGCTTCTGCGCGACGTCGATCGCGCGGCCCGCGCCGGCGTCGTGGGTCGCTGAGCCCGTCGGAGCGTCCGGCCCGTCGACGGACTCAGGGACCCAGCTGCGCTCGAGATGATCGTCCAGTCTCGACAGCCGTGCCGGTGTGCGCGGCGGCTGCGCGCGCAGCGCCTTCAGATGGTGCTTGATGCGCGGGATGATGCAGCCGATGAGCGACAGGAACAGCAGCAGGTAGATCGCCGAGAACCAGGGCGACGTGTACACGTCGAACAGGCTGAGCCTGTCCAGCACGGGGAACAGATCGGGGTTGTCGGCCTTCCACTTGATCACGCCGTTCGGGTCGGCGGAGCGCTGCGGGAAGATCGAGCCCGGGATCGCGGCGATCGCGAGTACGAGCAGCAGGATGATCGCGACGCGCATCGAGGTCAGCTGACGCCACCCCCAGCGCAGCCAGCCGGTGAAGCCGAGCTTCGGCTGCGCGATGTCGTCGCCGGGCGCCTCGGAGTCGATGTGGTCGGCCGGCCGCAGCGGATCGGTCTCGGCAGACGCGCCGGCGCGCACGTCAGAGCGGGAGGATGACACTGCCCATCACCGCCCCCAGGCGCGAGATGATCTGGGTCCAGACGCCGGTCACCATGAGCACTCCGAGCAGAATCAGCAGCACGCCTCCGATGATGTTGATGACGCGGATGTGCCGGCGCAGGAAGCCGACGGTCCTCGTGGCCCATCCGAACCCGAGCGCGATGAGCAGGAACGGGATGCCGAGGCCCAGCGAGTAGGCGACGCCGAGCAGCGCCGCACGGCCCGGCGTGCCGACGTTGGCCGACAGCGCGGAGATCGCAGCCAGCGTCGGGCCGAGACAGGGCGCCCAGCCGAGGCCGAGCGCGACACCCAGCAGCGGCGCCCCGATCAGGCCCGTGGCCGAGCTCACGTGCATCCGCCACTCGCGCTGCGCGAACCCGAAGAACCCGAGGAAGACCAGTCCCATCGCGATGATCACGACGCCCAGGATGCGGGTGATCAGCGGCATCCACTCGAGGAGGAACATCCCGGCGGTGCCGAACAGCACGGTCATGCAGACGAACACGACCGTGAAGCCGAGGATGAACAGCAGTACTCCGAGCAGGAGCCGGCCGCGCCCTCCTCCGTTCGTTGAGCGAGCGGAGCGAGACGAAACGCCTCCGGCATCCGCCCCCACCGCTCCCCCGATGAACCCCAGGTAGCCGGGCACGAGCGGCAGCACGCACGGGGAGAGGAACGAGATCAGACCGGCCAGCATCGCCAGCGGAAGGGCGAGCCAGAGCGCGCCCGATCCGATGACGTCCGCGGGATTCACGCCTTCTCCGCGAGGATGTCCTGCACCAGGGTGGTCAGCACGGAGGGCCCGTCGATCGGGCCGACGATGCGCGCGGCGACCCGGCCCTGTGCGTCGAGCACCAGGGTGACCGGCGGCGCCTGGATCGGCGTGACCTTGGCGAAGGCGAGCTTGGCCTTGCCGCTGTCCGCATCCATGATGCTCGGATAGGTGACGCCGAACTCCTTGTTGAACGCCTTCGCCGTGTCGGCCTGGTCGTAGATGTTCACGCCGACGAAGGTGACGCCGTCGCCCTTGTTCTTCTGCCAGGCCGACTCGAGATCCTTCGCCTCGACGCGACACGGACCGCAGGTGGCGTACCAGAAGTTGACCACCAGCACGCCGCCGGCAGCGTCGGCACTGTCGAACTGCTCGCCGGCCTCGGTGGTGCCTGCGAACTCGATCGGGGCCCTGCGGTCTGCAGGCTTGATCTCCTGGACACGGATGTCGTTCGAGCTGTAGACGGTGTCGCCCTTGCCGAACTCGTCCGCTGCGGGATCATTGGCCGTGCAGGCACTCAATCCGATGGCGAACACCGCGGCGAGCGCGGCGGCGATCACGGGACGTACACGGCGGGACACGCTGGGAATCGTACGCGTGAAGCCTATGCACGTTCTGTAAGGTGCCCCCCTTCGCGGGCTCAGGGAACCATGGGTCGCTGAGCCCGTCGAAGCGTCGTGGGTCGCTGAGCCTGTCGAAGCGTCGTCAGACCGCGCCCAGGTCGATGCCGGACGCCGCGGGCTCGGCGTAGTCGACCTCGCGCCACACGTCGCCGACGCGCTCGAAGCTCGTGATGCTGCTCAGCGCGCAGCGCCGGGTGCGCGGATCGTGCCGCAGCCTCAGGCCGGCGACGCGGCGATGCGTGATCCAGATCGGCGCCTGATGCGACACGAAGACGACATCGCCAAGGGCCGCGGCATCCCAGGCGTCGTCCATCGCCGCGATCATGCGATCGGCGATCGACTCGTAGGGCTCGCCCCAGCTGGGCAGGCTCGGGTTGCGCAGCTGCCACCAGTTCACCGGGTTGCGCAGCGCCTTCCGCATCCGCCTGCCCTCGAAGACGTTGGCGGGCTCGATGATGCGCTCCTCGAGGACGGGAGTGAGATCGAAGGCCGCGGCGATCGGCGCGGCCGACTCCTGGGTGCGCTCCAGCGGGGAGCAGCGCAGCTCGGTCACCTCGCGTCCGAGCGACACGAGGTGGTCGGCAGCGGCCTGCGCCATCCCGCGTCCCGCCTCGCTGAGGTGGTAGTCGGGGAGCCTGCCGTAGAGCACACGGTCGGGATTGTGCACCTCGCCGTGCCGGACGAGGTGCAGCAGGGATGCCGGCACGGTTCAGGCCCGGCTGTACTTCGCGTCGCCGAAGCCGATGATGAAGTACCCGATGAAGGGGAGCAGCCAGAGCAGGAAGAACGAGAAGGCGCCGCCCTTGCCGAACCTCGCCCCGAGCTTGACCGCCACGATGATCGCGAAGACGATGTTGACGATCGGGATCAGGTACAGCAGCGCCATCCAGCCCGAGTATCCGGCGATCTTCACGAGGAAGATCGTGTTCACGATGGGGATGATCGCGAGGATGCCCGGGTAGCCCGCCTTCGTGAAGACCTTCCACAGCGCGACGACCACGAGCACGTAGACGGCCAGCATGATGAACCCGGTCGAGCCGCCGAACACGGCGCCCCAGAGACTGTCGACGGAATCGGTCACATCGGCTGCGTGGATCATGGGGCGAGTCTCATCCGGACGGCCCACGTAAACTGGGCTGATATCCCGTCCCCTATCAGGAGGAATTCTCCGTGCTTCGCACACACACGGCAGGCTCATTGCGAGCCGAGCACATCGGTCAGACCGTCACCCTCACGGGTTGGGTCGATCGTCGTCGTGATCACGGAGGAGTCGCGTTCATCGATCTGCGGGATGCCTCGGGCATCGCGCAGGTCGTCATCCGCGACGAGGAGATCGCGCATCCGCTGCGCAGCGAGTTCGTGCTGAAGGTCACCGGTGAGGTCTCGCTGCGCCCGGAGGGCAACGCGAACCCGAACCTGCCCTCGGGCGAGATCGAGGTCGTCGCCACCGACGTGGTGGTGCTGAACGAGTCGGCTCCGCTGCCGTTCCAGGTCTCCACCGGGCTCGAGGGCACCGACCCCGTCGGCGAGGAGGTGCGCCTCAAGCACCGCTACCTCGACCTGCGCCGGCCGGAGCCCGCCGCGGCCATGCGCCTGCGTTCGCAGGTCTACAAGGCGATCCGCGATGTGCTGCACGAGCGCGAGTTCATCGAGGTCGAAACCCCGACGCTGACCCGCTCCACGCCGGAGGGCGCCCGCGACTTCCTGGTTCCGGCGCGCCTGCACCCGGGCAGCTGGTACGCCCTGCCGCAGTCGCCGCAGCTGTTCAAGCAGCTGCTCATGGTCGGCGGCATCGAGAAGTACTACCAGATCGCGCGCTGCTACCGCGATGAGGACTTCCGCGCCGACCGTCAGCCCGAGTTCACGCAGCTCGACATCGAGATGAGCTTCGTCGACCAGGAGGACGTCATCGAGATGATGGAGTCCGTCATCCAGGCGATGTGGGCCACCATCGGCGTCGAGGTGCAGACCCCGCTGCCCCGCATGACCTACGCCGACGCGATGGCGAAGTACGGTTCGGACAAGCCCGACCTGCGCTTCGGCCTGCCGATCGTCGAGGCGACCTCGTACTTCGCCGAGACCCCGTTCCGGGTGTTCCAGTCGGAGTACGTCGGCGCGGTGCTCATGCCCGGCGGCGCCTCGCAGCCGCGCAAGCAGCTCGACGCCTGGCAGGACTGGGCGAAGCAGCGCGGAGCCCGCGGTCTCGCCTACGTCCTGTTCAACGAGGACGGCACGCTCGGCGGCCCTGTCGCCAAGAACCTCTCCGAGTCGGAGCAGGAGGGTCTCGCCCAGCTCGTGGGCGCGAAGCCCGGCGACTGCGCCTTTTTCGCCGCCGGCTCGACCAAGGACAGCCGCGCGCTTCTCGGCGCGGCGCGCGTCGAGATCGGCCGACGACTCGGTCTGCTCGACCCCGACGTGTTCGCCTTCACCTGGGTGATGGACGCCCCGATGTTCGAGCCGGCCGCCGATGCTGTGGCATCCGGCGACGTGGCCGTGGGCGCCGGCGCCTGGACCGCCGTGCACCACGCGTTCACCGGCCCGAAGCCGGAGTTCGAGGACACCTTCGACACCGACCCGGGCTCGGCTCTGGCGTACGCGTACGACATCGTGTGCAACGGCTCCGAACTCGGCGGCGGATCGATCCGCATCCACCGCGAGGACATCCAGAAGCGCGTCTTCAAGGTCATGGGCATCAGCGAGGAGCAGGCGCAGGAGAAGTTCGGCTTCCTGCTCGACGCCTTCAAGTTCGGTGCGCCGCCGCACGGCGGCATCGCGCTGGGCATGGACCGCGTGCTGCAGCACCTGACCAAGACAGAGTCGATCCGCGAGGTGATCGCGTTCCCGAAGTCGGGCAACGGCTTCGACCCGCTCACCGAGGCGCCGGGCGCCATCACGCCCGAGCAGCGCGCCGAGGCCGGCGTCGACTTCGTCCCCGAGGACGACGAGCAGGAGTGACCCAGTCCGGTCGCCCCGCGAGCGAGGAACGAGCGAGACGAAACGCGTTGCGCGTTGCGGGGCACGTCACGACGTTTCGTCTCTGCGTTTCGACTCGCTTCGCTCGCTCAACGACCAGATGGTCGTACCTCCCCGGTCGTTGAGCGAGCGAGGAACGAGCGAGACGAAACGCGCCACGCCTTCCGAGGCACGTCACGGCGTTTCGTCTCTGCGTTTCGACTCGCTTCGCTCGCTCAACGACCACCGCTCGCTCAACGACCGGATGGTCGTATCTCCCCGGTCGCCCCGCGAGCGAGGAACGAGCGAGACGAAACGCGCCACGTCTTCCGAGGCACGTCACGACGTTTCGTCTCTGCGTTTCGACTCGCTTCGCTCGCTCAACGACCACCGCTCGCTCAACGACCGGATGGTCGTACCTCCCGGTCGCCCCGCGAGCGAGGAACGAGCGAGACGAAACGCGTTGCGCGTTGCGGGAGACTGGTTCCATGCTCGACGCACTCCCCCTGCCGCATCCGTTCGATTCCCGTGCCGGCGAGGCGGTGCTGCGCCGGGCGACGTCGGCAGACACGGATGCCGTGATCGCCCTGCTCGCGGATGACCCGATCAGCGCGTCGCGCGGCGACCAGGCATCCGACGCCGACCGTCCCGCATACGCCGCCGCCCTCGTCGAGATCCTCGATGACCCGTCGAACGACCTGCTCATCGTCGAACTCGACGGCGCGGTCGTCGGCACGCTGCAGCTCACCCTGATCCCGGGGATGGCGCGGCAGGGCGCGAAGCGCCTGCTCGTCGAGGCGGTGCGGGTCAGCAGCGCGCTGCGCTCCGCCGGCATCGGTTCCGCGACGATGCGCTGGGTGGCGGATGCCGCAGCCCCCGCGCTCGGGGCGGCGATGGTGCAGCTCACCTCCGATGCCGCCCGCACCGACGCGCACCGCTTCTACGAGCGGCTGGGCTACGTCGGCTCGCACGTCGGCTTCAAGTACCGCGTGCCACGCTGACAGAGACTCAGTGCTTCCCTCGGAGCGGCTTCGACGCTACGGTCATGCCTGAGGGAAACATCCCTCGGACCCGAACGAGAGGAGCCGCCCTATGGCAGGCAGGTTCGAGCTCTACACAGGCAAGAGCGGCGATTGGCGTTTCCGACTGAAGGCCGGCAATGGCGAGGTCATCGCCACAGGCCAGGGCTACTCGTCCAAGGCGAGTGCTCTGAACGGCATCGACTCGGTGAGACGCAACGCCGCTGACGCAGAAGTCGTCGAAGTCGACGGCTGAGAGATCAGTACAGAGAGGATGCTGGGACCCTTCGACGAGTTCAGGGACCCAGCATCCTTTTCTGTGCGCTGAACGATCAGAGCACGCGGGACAGGAAGTCCTTCGTGCGCTGATGCTGCGGGTTCGCGAGCACCTCGTGCGGGTCGCCCTGCTCGACGATGTTGCCGTCGGCCATGAAGATCAGGCGCGAGCCCACCTCGCGGGCGAAGCCCATCTCGTGCGTGACCACCAGCATGGTCATGCCCTCGTCGGCCAGCTGACGCATCACCTGCAGCACCTCGCCGACCAGCTCGGGGTCGAGCGCCGAGGTCGGCTCGTCGAAGAGCATCATGTCGGGGTTCATGCACAGTGCGCGCGCGATCGCGACGCGCTGCTGCTGTCCTCCGGAGAGGTGGCTCGGGTAGGCGTCGACCTTGTCGGAGAGCCCCACCCTGTCGAGCATCTCCCTGGCGATCCGCTCGGCCTCGCCCTTCGAGCGCCGCTTCACCTGCCGCTGCGCGATCGTGAGGTTGCCCAGCACGTTCATGTGCGGGAACAGGTTGAAGCTCTGGAACACCATGCCGATGCGCTGACGGACCCGGTCGATGTCGGCGTCCTCGTCGGTGATGTCGATGCCCTCGATGAACACCTTCCCGCCGGTGGGTTCCTCGAGCAGATTCACCGAGCGCAGCAGAGTGGACTTGCCCGACCCGGACGGGCCGATGATGCACACCACCTCGCCGGCCTGCACGGTGAGATCGATGCCCTTGAGCACCTCGTTCTCGCCGAACGTCTTCACCAGTCCCTGCACGTCGATCGCGGGGGCGTGCACATCGATCGCTTCCGTGGTCATCGTTCCCTCGCCAATCTGCGCTCGAGACGTGCGGTCAATCGCGTGAGCGGGATCGTCACGATCAGGTAGAGCAGCGCTGCCATCACCATCGGCGTGGCATTCGCATACATGGACAGGCCGTTGCGGGCGTACGTGGTCAGCTCGTAGGTGAGCGGGGTCGCACCGATCACGAAGAACAGCGAGGTGTCCTTCAGCAGCAGCACGAACTCGTTCGTGAGCGGCGGGATGATGATGCGGAAGCCCTGCGGCAGCACGATGAAGAACATCGTCCGCATCGGCGACATCCCCAGCGACCGGGCCGCCTCGGTCTGCCCCTTCGGCACCGCCTGGATACCGGCGCGGATCGTCTCGGCCATGTACGCCGAGGCCACCACGATCAGGGCGAGCGTCGCAGCCCCGACTGGGCCACCGGGGATCTTCATCCCCTTCATGGCGATCGGCAGCATGAGCCCGAACGCGAAGATCGTCATCAGGGCGGGGATGCCTCGGAAGAACTCGATCCACACCGTCGCGATCCACCGGAACGGCGGGATGCTGCTGAGCTTCATCAGCGCGAGCACGACGGCGAGCACGAGCCCGCCGGAGAACGACGCGATGGTGAACAGGAGCGTGTTCTTCAGGCCGATGGTGATGATGCCGGGCAGCATCTGCATCGCGACCTCGGGGTTCGCGAACTGCTTCCCCACGGTCTGCCAGTCGGTCGCGACAACCACCCAGATCGCCACCGCGACGAGCACGGCATACACCGTGTAGTGGTACAGCCGCGTGCGGGTCCTCTTCTTCAGAGCCATGTCAGCGGGTCACGCCGCCGTCACTTCGCGCTGAAGTACTTGTCGTAGATCTTGTCGTACTCGCCGTCGTCCTTGAGCGCCTTCAGCTGCTCATCGACCGCCTTGCGCAGAGCGTCCTTCTGGCCCTTAGCGAAGGCGAACCCGTACTGCTCGTCGGTGTTGTAGGTCTCGACGACCTTGTACGTCTTGTCGGCCTTCTCGTGCTCGATGTTCACCGGCAGGTCCTGCAGGATCGCGTCGATCTGCCCCGCCTGCAGGGCAGGCCACAGCACGCCGTCATCGGAGAACTGTGTGAGGGTGGCGCCCTTGGCGTTCTCCTTGGCGTAGTTCTCACCGGTGGTGCCCTGCTGCACGCCGACGTTCTTCCCGGAGAGGTCGTCGATGCTCTTGATACCGGAGTCGGTCCTCACGAGCAGGGACTGCAGCGAGTCGTAGTAGGGGGCCGAGAAGTCGATGTTCTTCTTGCGCTCGTCCGTGATCGTCATCGCCGACCCGCCCATGTCGCAGTTTCCGGCGAGCAGCGCTGTGCCCGACTGCAGGGCATCGAAGTTCGTGACGACGAACTCGGCCTTCAGGTCGAGCTTCTCGGCGATCGCGGTGAGGATGTCGACATCGAAGCCGGTGTAGCCCGAACCGCTCTCGTCGGGGTACTCGAAGGGCTTGTACGGAATATCCGAGCACACCGTCAGCGTGCCGGCAGTGACGAGCTCGTAGTCAGCACCGGCTGCGGGCTTGCCACCGTCGGAGCCGGAGTCCGGATTGCTCGCACATCCCGCGAGGGCGAGGGCGGCGACCGCTGCGACAGCGGCACCGAGGAGAAGAGGGCGGCGACGGGTCATTGTCACTCCAAGCACGTTCGGGTTTCCCCGTTATCGGGTGCATTCATCTTGCCATGCACCCGCGACCTCGGTGAACGCATGACCTGACCGATCGGTCACGATTGCGTTGCAGTCAGACCTCGAAGTCGACGGCGACGCGCGATGCCACGACCGAGCGGATGTAGCCCGCGGCCTCGACGTGCGCCGGATGCACCTGGTACGCCTCCAGGTCGTCGGCGTTCTCGATGTCTGCGACGAGAGCGACATCCCAGTTCCCGTCGATCGGCACCGTGTTCGCCCCGGCGCGCACCGCGCGCAGCTGCGGGACCACGCCGTCGAGCGCGTTCAGACGGCGAGCCACCTCAGCGGCCTGCTCGACGCGCTCCGCGGCATCCTCGCTCGCGAGCCTCCACATCACGACGTGACGGATCACTTCGACTCACTCCGTTCGCTCAGTACGAGCACTGGCCTTCTCCTCCAGTGCGTCGCGCAGCCGGTCGGGCGAGACCCGCCAGTGCGCATGGAACTCGCCGTCGATCAGCACGACGGGGATCTTCTCCCACCACAGCTCGTACAGCGCGGGGTCGTCCTCGATCGACGCCTCGACGATCTCGATGCTCTCGGCCGCGGCATCCGGCATCTGCGCGACGACCTGGTCGATCAGCTCCGAAGCGACCTCGCAGAGGTGGCAGTCCGGCTTGCCGATCAGGGTGATCGTGGTCACGGCCTGTCGACCTGGCGGCCCTGGGCCCGCCACTCCGCGGTGCCGCCGTCGACGTTCGTGGCGTCGTAGCCGCGCGCCTCGAGCGCCTGCACGACGCGGGCCGAACGACCGCCCATCTCGCAGATCACGTGGAACGCCTCGGTCGGGAGCTCTTCGAGCCGGTCGCCCAGCTCGGACATCGGCAGGTTCACGGCACCGGGCACATGCCCGCCCGCGAACTCGTCGCGCTCGCGCACATCGATGAGCGGAGTCTCGCCGAGTGCGGCGAGCTGTTCGACGGTGATCGACTTCATGTCGTCCTTCCGCGGCGCAGACACGAAGCGCCCCCTTCGACAGGCTCAGGGACCCAGTCGGGGGACGCTCGGTGTCGTGCCGCTTACTTCTTGTTGCGGCGCTGGTGGCGAGTCTTGCGAAGCAGCTTGCGGTGCTTCTTCTTCGCCATGCGCTTGCGGCGCTTCTTGATGACAGAACCCACGGGAACCTCTTTACGTCAGGGGCTGGGCGTCGACTCTGCGGACACCCGGGAACGGGCATGGAAAATGCCCCGGTCGAGTCTAGCAAACCGACGGCGATGCCGGGAACGCACGGTCAGCCGGCGTCGGAGATGGGCCGCCGCAGCGCTTCGGCCACGGCGGACTCGGGGACGCGGTAGCTGCGACCGAAACGGATCGCGGGCAGCTCGCCGGCGTGCACCAGCCGGTACACGGTCATCTTCGAGACCCTCATCAGTTCGGCCACCTCGGCCACCGTGAGGAATCGGACGTCAGGAACATCGGGCATCCCACATACCCCTTTCTGCTGATGCCCAACTCTAGAGCCGCGCTGCGACAGATGTAAACCTCTGTGACCCGTGTGATCGCTGTGACAACCGCAGCGGAGGTGTCATCTCTCCGCCCGGGCGGCGATGCCGGCGGCGATGTCCCGGCGCACCTGGCGCTCCTGCTTGCGCGCGGCGCGCAGCTCCTTCTCGGCCTCGCGCACGCGCTTCGCCGCCGCGCGGACGTGCTTGTCCGCGGTGAGCCTCGGGTCGTCATCGCGCAGCCACGGGGAGGGACCCGCATGCGCGCCGTCGCGGTCGAGCCCGGCGATGTACGCCTCGACGCCCTCGAGGTAGCGTTCGATCGAGAACCGGAACGGGTCGTCATCGCGCAGGAACACTCCGGACTCGATGGCAGCGCGGAGCGCGGGGAACTCGGCGGCGGTGATCACCCGGTCGAAGAGTGCCGCCTCGCGGGCCGTGATCTCCTCGGGCGACAGTCCGCTGGTGCGCGCCTGCTCCGTGTACCCGGCGAGCACGGTGCCGTACCAGCGCGCCTGTCCGGTGCACGCGAGCGCCACGGCCAGGCGCTCCGACGGGTTCAGCGGAGTGTCGCCGAGCGCGTCGAGCGCGGAATCGAGCCACGCCGAGCTGTTCGGGGTGATCGGCGATCCGGTGATGGGCAGGGACAGGATCCACGGATGCCGCAGATAGATGAGCACCTGCGCCTCGAAGTACGCGCGCAGCCGAGCGCGCCAGCCGTCGTGCTCGCGGAGATCCTCGGGCGGGAGTCCTACCGCGTGCTCCTCCATGAGCAGCAGCAGATCGTCCTTCGCGCTGACGTAGCGGTACAGCGACATCGGGGTGAAGCCGAGCTTCGCGGCCACAGCCGCCATCGACACCGCACCGATGCCCTCGGCGTCGGCGAGCTCGACCGCGGCGTCGACGATCCGCTCCACGCTCATCTCGCGCTTGGGGCCGCGCTGGGGGTTCGCCGCGACGCCCCAGGCGAGGGCGATACCGCGCGGCAGCTCTTCGGGTTCGACGTCGGTCATGCTCGCAATCCTATGGTTGTGTACCTTGTAAACAGTATGTTACGGTCATAAACAGTTTTATACGTATACAGAAAGGAACGCCGAGATGAATCCCGCCATCGATGTCCGTGACCTTCGGGTCTCGTTCGGCACGCACACCGTGCTCGGCGGCCTCGACCTCGAGGTCGCACCGGGCGAGGTGTACGCGCTGCTCGGCCCCAACGGGGCCGGCAAGACCACCGCGATCTCCGTACTCACCACGCTGCTCGCCGCGACGTCGGGCACCGTCCGCGTGGCCGGCCACGACGTGGCATCCGATCCCGTCGAGGTGCGCCGGCGCATCGCGCTCACCGGTCAGAGCGCCGCGGTCGACGACATGCTCACCGCCGCCGAGAACCTCGTCATGCTCGGGCGCCTGTCCGGACTGTCGCCTCGCTCCGCCCGCGCCAGGGCCGACGAGCTGCTCGCGCGCTTCTCGCTGACGGATGCCGCAGCGAAGCGCGTGAAGTCCTTCTCCGGCGGCATGCGCCGCCGCCTCGACCTGGCCCTCAGCTTCGTCGTCGTCCCCGAGGTGCTCTTCCTCGACGAGCCGACCACCGGAGTCGACCCGCGCAGCCGGCTCGATCTGTGGGAGATGATCCGCACGCTCGCCGACGCCGGCACCACGGTCTTCCTCACCACGCAGTACCTCGAGGAGGCCGATCTGCTCGCCGATCGCGTCGCGATCCTCGACGGCGGACGGATCATCGAGACCGGCACGCCGGCGCAGCTGAAGGCGCTGGTCGGCAGCGACACCGTCGTGCTGCACGGTGCGGACGGCGTCGTGCTCGAGGAGATCCCCACCGACGGCAGCGTCGCGGCGCTGCGCCTCGCGCTCGACCAGGCGGATGCCGCGGCCTCCGTCACCCTGCACCGTCCGACGCTGGACGACGTGTTCCTCACCCTCACCGGTGCGCCTCGCGAAGACGCCCGCATCCCCCAGGAGATCGCATGACCGCCACCGCCGCTCCCCTCGTGCTGCCCGCTCCCCGGCCACGCATCCGCGGCTTCGCCGCCGAGCGCGTGTTCGTGCGACGCAGCCTGCTGCAGTCCCTCCGCGACGGCGAGTCGCTGAGCATGTCGATCATGCTGCCGGTCACGCTCATGCTGCTGTTCACCTTCGTGTTCGGCGGCGCGATGCAGACCGAGGGGAACTACGTCGACTACGTCGTCCCCGGCATCATCCTGCTGTGCGCGGGGTTCGGCGCCGCGACCACGGCGACCTACGTCTCGCGCGACATGACCACCGGCATCATCGACCGGTTCCGCACGATGCCACTGCGGGCCGGGGCCGTGCTGACCGGCCACGTGGTCGCCAGCCTGGTGCGCAACCTGGTCGCCACCGCCGTCGTGATCGGCGTGGCGCTGCTGCTCGGCTTCCACCCCACCGCGAACGTCGCGGGCTGGATCGCCGCCGGCGCGGTGATCGCGCTGTACATCCTCGCGATCACCTACCTCTACGCGGCGATCGGCCTCGCGGCCGGGAGTCCGGAGGCGGCGGCCGGATACGGCTTCATCCTCATGTTCCTGCCGTACCTGTCCAGCGCGTTCGTGCCGATCGACACGATGCCGTCCTGGCTGCAGTGGATCGCCACCTACCAGCCGGTCACGCCCATCATCGAGACCATCCGCGCTCTGCTCATGGGCACCGATCCCGGCGTTCAGCCGGCCTGGGCTCTCGGCTGGTGCATCGCGATCATCGCGGTCGCCGCCCTCTGGGGCGCCTGGCTGTTCGGGCGGCGCCGGCGCGGCTGAGGCCCTTCGACAGGCTCAGCCCTTCGACAGGCTCAGCCCTTCGACAGGCTCAGCCCTTCGACAGGCTCAGGGACCCAGTCCGCTGGGTCGCTGAGCCTGTCGAAGCGCGCTACGCGCCCAGTCGCTTGAGCGCGTTGGTGACGACGTGCCTCGCGGATGCCGCGGCGCGGCCGACGACCTCGGCCGCGTGCGCGGCGCCGTCGGGCAGGGGCAGCAGATCGATGTCGGGCGCCTGGTCGCCGAACGCGTCGACCAGGAACGGCACCAGCCAGTCGTCGACCTGCTCGAGCGGCGCGACAGAGATGCTGTAGAACCGACGCTGACCGTCTTCGCGGACCGTCACGAGGTCGGCGTCGCGGAGCACCTTCAGGTGCTTCGACACGGTGGGCTGGCTCACCCCGAGCTCGCTCACGATCTCGGTGACGCTGGTGCCGCCGTCATCTTCGTTCTCACGACGCAGCAGGAGCTGGAGGATGTCGCGCCTCGTGCCGTCCGCGATCACGTCGAAGATGTCCGTCATGTGTTCAGGGTAGCCCGCGTGCTGGGCCTCGCCTAGCCTGCCGGGGCCCAGCGGTCCCACGGAGTACCATGACGGAGGTCCGGCGGGCACCTCCGCCCGGAGCGCAGACGGAGAGGGTCCCGATGTCGAGCAGCGTGCCGGCATCCGTCTCCCGCGTCTCCCTGCGCGGGCTGGGACGCCAGCTGCGCCACTTCGTCACCTCGTCGCCCTCCCGCTTCGCGATCGTCGTCTTCGCCCTGCTGATCCTGCTGTGGACCACACTGCTGTCGCTGCCCATCGCCTCGGCCGCCGGCACCGTCACCGATCTCAGCGACGCGCTCTTCACCGCCGTCTCGACCATCTGCGTCACCGGTCTTTCCACGGTCGACATGAGCAACCACTGGTCGCCGTTCGGGCACGTCGTCGTCTTCGTCGGCGTGAACATCGGCGGCATGGGCGTGCTCACCCTGGCATCGCTCATGGGCATGGTGATCTCGAAGAGGCTCGGCCTGAGCGCGAAGCTGATGGCCGCCGGCGACACGAACCCGCTGCGCGCGCACGGCGGTGCCGTCAACGAGAGCCAGACCGTGCGCCTCGGCGAAGTCGGACAACTGCTCACCACCGTCGCGATCTCGGCCCTCATCATCGAGGTCGGCATCGCGGTGCTGCTCTACCCGGCGCTGGTGCTGGCAGGCGTCGACCCGGTGTCCGCGCTCTGGGAGGCGCCGTACTTCGCAGCCATGTCGTTCACGAACACCGGATTCGCCCCGAACGACGGCGGCGTCGCGGTGTTCGCCGATGACTACCTGGTGCTGATCCTCCTGATGGCCGGCGTGTTCCTGGGCAGCATCGGCTTCCCGGTGATCTACTCCCTCGCCAAGCACTACTGGCACGTGAAGCGCTGGTCCCTGCACGCCAAGCTCACCCTCGTCACGACCGTGCTGCTCTTCTTCATCGGCGCCGGGGTGTTCCTGCTACTGGAGTACGGCAATCCGCGCACGTTCGGGTCGATGGATGCCGTCGACACCACCGTGCAGGCCTTCTTCCTGTCGGCGATGACCAGATCGGGCGGCTTCAACGTCATCGACATGAACGATCTGAACGGGTCGTCGATGCTCGTCGCGTGCATGCTGATGTTCGTCGGCGGCGGCTCGGCGTCCACCGCGGGCGGCATCAAGGTGACGACCCTCGCCGTGCTCGCGATCGCGGTGTGGTCCGAGGCCAAGGGACGCCAGTCGGTGCAGGTGTTCGGCCGGAGGATCCCCAGCGACGTGCAGCGCGTGGCGCTCAGCGTCGTCGCCTGGGGCGCCACGATCGTCGCGCTCTCGACCGTCGCGATCACGCAGATCACCAAGGACGACGTGATCGACGTGCTCTTCGACGTGATCTCGGCGTTCGGCACCGTGGGCCTCACCTCCGGGGTCACGGAGACCCTGCCGGACGCCGCGTCGTACGTCCTCGCGGCGACCATCTTCATGGGACGCGTTGGTACAGTGACACTCGCCGCGGCGGTCGCCGCGACCTCCAGATCGCAGCTCTACTCGCTGCCCGTCGAAAGGCCGATCGTTGGTTGAGATCGTGCGGGGTGACGCCCCGGTGCTCGTCATCGGACTCGGACGCTTCGGCGCGGCCTGCGCCGGCGAGCTGGACCGACTCGACCGCGAGGTGCTGGCGATCGACGCCGACCTCGAGCTGGTGCAGAAGTGGTCGGAGCGGGTCACGCACACCGTGCAGGCCGACGCCCGCAACCTCGACGCGCTGCGGCAGATCGGCGCGCAGGACTTCCAGGTGGCAGTGGTCGCCGTGGGATCGCTGATCGAGGCATCCGTGCTGATCACCGCGAACCTCGTCGACCTGAAGATCCCGCAGATCTGGGCGAAGGCGGTGTCGCAGTCGCATGGCAAGATCCTCGCTCGCGTGGGCGCGAACCACGTCATCTATCCGGAGCGCGAGGCAGGCGAGCGCGTCGCGCACCTGGTCTCGGGCCGCATGCTCGACTTCATCCGCTTCGACGACGACTTCGTGCTGGCCAAGATGTACCCGCCGAAGTTCATCCGCGGCGTGCAGTTGAACGAGTCCGGCGTCCGCACCAAGTACAGCGTGACCGTGGTCGGCGTGAAGAGTCCCGGCAAGCCGTTCCGCTACGCCGAGGCCGACACCGTGGTGACCAACCACGACCTCATCATCGTCTCGGGCACCAACAGCGACATCGAGAGGTTCGCCGGCCTCGACCGCTGACCGGGCTCGTCCCCCTCCGGTCGTTGAGCGAGGGAGCGTGCGACCGAGACGAAACGCTCTCCGCTCAGCTGGCGCGTTTCGTCTCGCCCCTCCGTCGCTGGCTCAACGACCTGAAGCGAGCTCGCGAGCGCGGGCCAGTGCGGCATCCGTCGCCTGAGCGAACACCTCGTCGAGGTGCGCGTCCTGCAGTACGGCGACGGCCCGCTCGGTGGTGCCCTTCGGGCTGGTGACGCGCCGGCGCAGCTCAGCAGGATCCTCGCCGGAGGCATCCAGCAGGGCGGTCGCGCCGATGAAGGTCTGCTCGGCCATCAGCCGGGCGTCCGCCTCCGAGAAGCCCTTGCCGATCGCCGCCCTGGTGAGCTCCTCGATGAGCAGGAAGACGTAGGCGGGCCCCGAGCCCGAGATCGTCGAGAGCGCGTCGATCTGCGACTCCGGCACCTCGATCACCGCACCGACGGTCTCGAACAGGCGGCGCACGAGCGCCAAGTCGTCGGCGGTCGCCGCCGGCGCCGGCCGCGAGCCCTGTCACCGCCTTGCCGACCGTGGCGGGGGTGTTCGGCATCGAGCGGATCACGTGCGCATCGGCGCCGAGCACACTCGCGAACGTGTCCAGGGTCACGCCCGCGGCGAGGCTCACGACGATCGCATCCGGGCGCAGCGAGGGCGCGATCTCGCGGAGCAGGTCCGGCACCATCACCGGCTTCACGCCGACCAGCAGGATGCGGGCGGATGCCGCCGGCATCCGCATTGCCCTCCGGCCGATCCGCGAGGGCGATGCTCGTGACGCCGGGCAGTGCCGCGAGCGCGGCCGCCTTCTCGGCGGTGCGGTTGGTCGCCGTGATCCCGTCCGTGGGGATGCCGGAGGCGACGACCCCCTGCAGGATCGCACCGCCCATCGAGCCGGCGCCGAGGAATGCGAGGGACGGGAGGGATTCAGCCATGGCTCCATCCTCGCGCAGGTCTCTCCCGCGAAACTGCACGCCCGCGCCGAGTCGTGGCGCGAACGCCACATTCTCGGCGCGGGCGTGCAGTTTCGAAGCACGAAGGGGCACCCGCCGTAGACTCGTGCCATGAGTGCATCCGGCGGCAGCAAGGCGATCATCGCGGCGTTCCTGGCGAACATGGGGATCGCCGTCGCCAAGCTCATCGCCTGGGCGCTCTCCGGCTCGGCGTCGATGCTCGCCGAGGCCATCCACTCGATCGCGGACTCGGGCAATCAGCTGCTGCTCATGCTCGGCGGACGCAAGGCGAAGCGCCACGCCGATCGTTCGCACCCGTTCGGCTACGGCCGTGAACGGTACGTGTACGCGTTCGTGGTCTCGATCATCCTGTTCTCTCTCGGCGGCCTGTTCGCGATCTACGAGGGAGTCGAGAAGATCACCCACCCGCACGCCCTGGACCCGGTGTGGTGGTGGCTGCCGATCGTCGTGCTGGTGATCGCGATCGGCCTGGAGTCGTTCTCGCTGCGCACCGCGATGCGCGAGAGCAACCGGGTGCGCGAGAAGGGCCAGTCCTGGTTCTCGTTCATCCGCCGCGCCAAGGCACCGGAGCTGCCGGTCGTGCTGCTCGAGGACATCGGCGCGCTGACCGGCCTGACCTTCGCGCTGCTCGGTGTCGGGCTGACCGTCATCACGGGCAACTCCGTGTTCGACGCGATCGGCACGCTGATGATCGGCACACTGCTGGTGCTGATCGCCCTGATCCTCGGCATCGAGACGAAGAGCCTGCTGGTCGGCGAGGGCGCCACCGACTCCGACCTCGACCGGATCGTCGATGCGATCAACGACGGGCCCGAGGTGCACAAGCTCATCCACATCAAGACCCTCTACCTGGGGCCGGACGAGCTGATGGTCGCGGCGAAGATCGCTCTTCCGCAGGACAAGACGGTGCGCGAGGCCGCGGACGACATCGACGAGATCGAGAAGCGCATCCGCGCCGCTGTGCCGGTCGCGCGCGTCATCTACCTGGAGCCGGACATCTACCGCCCCTCGCTCGATCCCGAGCCCTCGACAGACGCGTTCGTCCTGAAGTCCGCGGACTGAGCGGCGCAGCCGCACGCTCACGTCTGTCAGCGGCGGGCTTCGAAGAAGTCCCGCAGCAGGGCGGTCGCGGCATCCGCCTGCACGCCGCCGACGACCTCGGCGCGGTACGGCAGCCGCCGGTCGCGCAGCACGTCGTACATCGAACCGGATGCACCGGCCTTGTCGTCCCAGGCGCCGAACACCACCCGGCCGATCCTCGCCTGCAGGATCGCCCCCGCGCACATGAGACAGGGCTCGAGGGTGACGACGAGCGTGCAGTCCTCGAGGTTCCAGTCGCCGGTGGCGGATGCCGCGGCGCGCAGCGCCACGACCTCGGCGTGCGCAGTCGGGTCGTGGGTCTGCTCGCGCAGGTTGAGCCCCTCGCCGATGATCGCGCCCGAGGCGTCGAGCACGACCGCACCCACTGGCACGTCGCCCGCGGTGCCGGCCTCGGCGGCGAGCGCGAGCGCGCGATCCATCGCGGAGAGGTCGGCTGCGGTCATGGTCTCGACCATAGTGCGGATTCTCCCCGCGGCGCCTGGCCAGTAATCTGTAACCCATGCGCGTTCACGTGGCCGACCACCCCCTCATCACCCACAAACTCACGGTGCTGCGTGACGAGGGCACTCCGTCGCCCGTGTTCCGCCAGCTGACCGAAGAGCTCGTCACGCTGCTCGCCTACGAGGCGACCCGCAACGTGCACGTCACGCCCGTCGAGATCCAGACCCCGGTCACGAAGACCATGGGCGTGAAGATCTCGGAGCCGCGCCCGATCGTGGTACCCATCCTGCGCGCCGGCCTCGGCATGCTCGAAGGTCTGGTCAAGCTGCTGCCGACCGCCGAGGTCGGATTCCTCGGCATGGTGCGAGACGAGGAGACGTTCGAGCCGACCACGTACGCAGAGCGCCTTCCCGACGACCTCAGCGACCGGCAGTGCTTCGCGATCGACCCGATGCTCGCCACCGGCGGCTCGCTCGGCGCCGCGATCCAGTTCCTGTTCGACCGCGGGGCGAAGGACGTCACCGCGATCTGCCTGCTCGGCACGCCGGAAGGCGTCGCCGCGATCGAGGAGCTCGTCGGCGACCGCGACGTGACCCTGGTGCTCGGCGCGCTCGACGAGCGCCTCAACGAGAAGGGCTACATCGTGCCCGGTCTCGGCGACGCCGGCGACCGGCTGTACGGCACGGTCTGAGTCGGGCGCGCGGCGGGGCGGCGGGGCGCGGCGGCGCGGCATCCGCGCGAGACTTGCTTTCGCGCATGAGACCCGCGCTCTGCACCGCGGTCTCATGCAGAACACGAAGTCTCGAGAGCGCGGAGGATGCCATGGCTGCAGGTGAGTGGTGGGATGTCACAGACGCCGACGGCGTGCCGACCGGCGCGACGTTCGAGCGCGGGACACCGGGATGGCCGCCGCAGGGCGGATTCCATGTCGTCTCGACTGTATGCGTGCGGCGCGATGACGGGATGCTGCTGCTGACGCAGCGCTCGGCAACGAAGGACTGCCCACTGGACTGGGAGTTCCCGGGCGGCAGCGTACTGACTGGTGAGACGAGCGTCGAGGGTGCAGTTCGTGAGCTGCGCGAGGAGACCGGGATTGCTGTGCCCGCCGAGTCTCTCGAGTTCGTGGGGCGCTTCGTCGAGGAGTCCGCGCTGATCGATCTGTACGTCGCAGCGGCAGAGCCGGATGTCGTGGTCACGGTCGATCCCGTCGAGGTCGCTGCCTCGGAGTGGCTCGCCGTTGACGAGGTCGAGGCGCGCTGGCGCGACGGGCTGATGGCGCCTCCGTGGGAGCCGCGGCTCGAGGCGCTGTGGGGGCCACTGCGGATCGTACTCGACGCGGGCTGAGGTCGCGCGTCCGTTACCCGGAACCAGAAGATCCGGCGAGAACAGGATGCAGATTCACCGCCGGTATTCGTCCTGCCCTGGAGAGATCTCCTGCGTTCGATGACGCAGCGCTCACGACGCCGGCGTGGCGCGCCGACCTCGCATTCCGGGTGGATCTCCTGTGCTCGGTGACGGAGTTCAGACCGTCAGGACGTAGCTGCGCTCGTCGCCGTACTGCGAGAATCCGGCGCGGGCGAGGATCGGTGCCGAGGTCGAGACCCGGCCCTTCACGAGCGCAGTCGTGGCGCCGAGCTCCGCGCCGACGCGCAGGCGTTCGGCGAGCACGGCGCGGTAGGCGCCGAGGCCGCGGTACTCGGCGAGCGTCGCGGCGCCCAGAGACGCAGGATTCCGTCGACGACCGTGCAGCCGCCCGTGCTCACGGGACGTCCGCCGAGGCGCGCCAGCACTCGGAAGCCCTCCCCGCCTCGAGCGAGTCGGTCACCTCGGCGAGCTCCTGCTGCAGCCCGTCGCCGTCGAGCGGCTGCTGGTCCCAGACCGGGACGTTCACCAGGTCGACGTCGCGGACCTGTTCGATCGTGCGGACGACTTCTGCCGGCGGCATCCGCCGGTGTCTCGATCGGGTCGCCGGGGATCGGCCGCGCGAACACGGTGACGGTGTCGTCGTGGACGGCGCCGCGGCGACGGAACTCGTCCTCGAGATCCGGGCGGTCGGACGGATTCGTCCAGAAGGTCAGGCGCGTCTCGCCCCAGCGGCGGGTGCGTTCGATCGCGTGGTCTACGACTGCTGCAGCATCCGTTGCGGAGCACACCTGCGAGGCGCGCACCCCGCCGCCGAACCGTTCCGGGTACCGCACCAGCTGCAGCTCGGTGTTCTCCTGCTCGCTCCCGCGCGGGAACCACACCCACGCCGCGGAGGCTCGGAGGATCTCATCGTCGCTGTGCACGTCAGTAATCTACTGTCCATGTCACGCGCCCTCGTCACCGGTATGTCCGGCACGGGCAAGTCGACCCTGCTCGCCGAGTCGGCGCGACACGCGAACAACCCGTATGGCCACTCGGCCGAGGACCGGGAAGAGATCCGGCGGAACACGCGTGATGTGGAGCCGCTGCTGCCGCCGCGGCGCGACGATCGAGCTGGATGCCCGTCGGACGATCCCCGATCTCGCCGACGAGGTGGAACGGCTGTCGTGAGATGCGTCAGCCGTGGTCGGCGCCGACCAGGCGGGCGAAGGCGCTGAGCCGGGCGACCCCCTCGGGGGTCCACGGCAGGTCGTCGAGCAGGGCCGGCGAGTGCACCAGATAGGCGACGCTCTTCGCGCGGGAGATGGCGACGTTCAGCCGGTTCTGCAGCAGCAGGAACTCCGGCCCGCGCGGGGCATCCCTGCCGCTCGAGGCGGCGAGGGAAGTGATCGAGACGACGGCTTCCTTGCCCTGGAAGTTGTCCACCGTTCCCACGGCCACCTGGCCGAACCCGGCCGCCACCAGTGACTCGTGGATGAGCTGCTTCTGCGCGTTGTACGGCGCGACGACGATGACGTCCTCCTGCTCGAGGGGCCGCGGCGCGGCATCCGTCATGCCGTCGGTGTAGGCGCGGCCGAGCAGATCGCGCACGATGCGCACGACCTCGTCGGCCTCTTCCGGCGATTGGGTGGCGTTGCCGCGGTGCCGCACCGGCATGACGTGCAGGCCGGGCTCGACGCCGTCGACGAGGCGCCCATCGGCGCCCGGTGCCGAGGCCAGCTGCCCGGCGTAGGACAGCCGTGAGACCGGCGCGGCGACAGCCGGGTGCATCCGCCATGATGTCGCCAGGAAGTAACCGTGCGCCGGGTCGATGACCTGGTGGCCCGCCATCACCCAGCCCAGCGCCGAGGTGTCGACCGGCTCGGGGTGCGTGCCCTGACTGACCTGCGGCAGCTGCTGCGGGTCTCCGAGCAGCAACAGGCGCTGCGCGCCGGCAGCGACGGCGATCGTGGAGGCGAGCGAGAACTGGCCCGCCTCGTCGATGACGAGCAGATCGAGTCCGCCGCGGTCGACGCGGCGAGTGTTGGCGAAGTCCCAGGCGGTGCCGCCCACGACGAAACCCTCCGGGTGCTCGCCGATGAAGGCCGCCATGCCGTCCTTGGGGATGACGGTGAAGGACGGTTCGGACTCGTCGTCCTTCGGCTTCTTCGCCACCTGGGCCGACGGCACTCCATCGGCGACGATGCGCTCGAGCAGCGTCTCGACGATCGCATGCGACTGGGCGACGACGCCGACCTTGAAGCCGTGGTCGCACACCAGCCGGGCGATCACCTGCGACCCCGTGAAGGTCTTACCGGTTCCGGGCGGGCCCTGCACGGCGATGTAGCTGCGGTCGAGGTCGAGCACACCGCGCACGATCGCGTCGATCGTGCGATCGTCGGCGTCGCCGGTGACCGGCGGCAGCGGGGCGCCAGTGCGGGTGCGGGGCACGGTCCGGCGCAGGATGTCGGTCGCGGCGTCGCGCGGGAACGCCGGCGCGGTGCGGTGCACGGCGTCGGCCCACTCCTCGATCGCCTTCTGCTGGTTCCCGACGTTCGGGGGTGACGCCGGGGTCAGCGCGATCGGCAGTTCGGACCAGGTCTCGCCCTGCACCGAGCGCTCACGGATGACGTAGCCGTCGTCGAGGACCTCCACGATCTCGACCTCGTGCGGCACCTGGATCACCCGTGAAGGAGCTTCGAGGGAGAACGGTGCTGGCATCGGGTACAGCGCGAACGGCCGACCGCCGATGCCGAGCGTGCTCCCCGGAGCGACCTCGCCACGCAGTTCGACGAGCCGGGTCAGGGCACGATTTCGCGGGCCCTCGCCGACCGCCCAGTCCTCTCGATGAGAGCTGCGTGCGGCGTCGACGCGCAGCACGTCCCGCGTGCTCTCCCACATCGACACCGGCTCGCGCAGCCGCTGGAAATGCGCCTGCCAGAAGCTCTTCGTCTCTCGCGGATGGTAGTCGATGGCCGCAGCAGCGACCCGGTAGACCTCCGCGTCGCTCTCGTCCGCGGCATCCGCCGCGTCGGCCATCAGCGCGACGGACAACGGCGAAGGCTCGTACGCGCGGGTCTCGGACTCGTCGGGCGGCGCAGGCAACACGCCCTCCTGCTTCGCGAGCCCGATCAGCCAGTCGCGCAGGCGCCGGGTCGAGACGCAGTCGTAGCGGTTGTAGTCGGCCAGATCGTCGAGGATGCCGCGGGCCTCGGCATCCTGCCCGGCGGCGAGCAGCTCACGAGCCTGCACGTACTTGACGATCGAGTCGTCGCCCTTCTGCACGTCGCTGGTGCGCACCTCGTCGCCCATGTAGAGCGGCTCGAGCTTCTTGATCGAGTACGACCGCGACCCGATGCGCACCGACCGCAGCACCAGCGGATAGAGATCGACGAAGACGCCCTCGCGCAGCAGTCTGTCGACGTCGGTCTCGCCGACGCCGTACCGGGCCGCCATCGCGGAGAGGTGCGAGGTCTCGTACGGCGCGTAGTGGTAGATGTGCATGTCGGGATGCGTCTGCCGCCGCAGCCTCACGAACTCGAGGAAGTCCAGCAGCGCCTGCCTCTCATCGGCGAAGGTGTGCGCCCACAGCGCGGAGTACTGCTCGGCGTTGTCGATCCAGCCGAACAGGTAGTCGATGCCCCACTCGGGCTTCTCGCCTTCGTCACCGACCGGTTCGGTGTACAGCGGATCGCCCTCGAAGTCGAAGAAGATGTCGCCCCGGCTGGGCCTGGGCATCAGGCCGATCGCGGTCGAGGAGACGAGTTCGAACGGCGGCGGCACGGTGGGATCGTCGACGACACCGAGCTGCAGACGCGCCTGTGCGCGGAGCGCCTGGAACGTGTCCATGTTCATGCCGTCAGGGGCCTCCGCCGCCACGGCGAGGTCGTCGATCGTGAGGATCCCGGCGGCGCGCAGCCGCTGGCGCTGCACCGGGCGCATCCGCGCGACCATCAGCAGATCGCGATGTGCGAGCACCTGCTCCTCGCACGTGGCGCAGCGCCCGCACGCGGTGATCTGCAGGTCGCCGCGGTCGTCGCCCCAGGCGAGGGGTGCCCCGCTGACGCCGTCCTCGATGCGCCGGTCGGCGATGAGCGCGCGCAGCCGCGCGCGTCGCACGTGGAACAGCGGCAGCAGGTCGTCGACGAGGTGGATGCTGGTGGATCCGTCGCCCAGGAGGAGGTCGACCTCGTCGGCGCGCGGGATGCCGAGGCGGTCGAGCTGGTCGACATATGCCGCAAGCTGCATGAGCGCCGTGACCCGGGCGGTGCGGGCGAGCTTGGTGTCCTGCACCCGCCAGCGCCCGTCCGCATCACGCAGCAGGAAGTCGGCGAAGCCGACGAACTCGGAGGTCGCGAACGCCGCCTGGAACACGACGGATGCACCGGAGCGCAGCGCCTGCTCGGTGTCGGCGACGACCGCACCGAGCGCCTCGGCGTCGGTGGAGGACACCTTGGGCAGCTCGACGACTCCCGGGCCGCCGTCCACCGAGGTGCCGAGGTCGTCGATGTACCGGTCGAGCGTGCGACGCTCATGCACGTCTCCGAGCTGCGCGGCACGGGCGAGCGTGGCATCTTCGGGCTCTTCGACGGCGGGGACCCTGCCGAGCTTGGCGTCGAGGGCGCGCGCCCAGGCGAACTCGCACTCGGCGGCCGCTTTCAGGTCACTCGCGCTCCAGACGACCCTCGTCGCGACGTCCTGCTCCGACCTGATGACCCGCACGGATGCCCCTTCCCATTGCCTGCTCCGAGGCTATCGGCAGGGTCGGACATCGCCGCCGTCGGCGGGGAGGGTCAGCGCCACCACTCGTCGTCGGGGGTCACCGGCAGGTGGCGCTTGTGCTGGGTGGACAGGTACTTGCCCTCGATGCGGCTCGCCACGTCGTCCGAGACCGGACGCTGCTCGAGGTAGTCGTCGATCTGCTCGTAGGTCAGACCGAGCTCGTCCTCGTCGGCGCGGCCGGGCTGCCCATCGAGCAGGTCGGCCGTCGGCACCTTCAGATAGAGCCGCTCCGGAGCTCCCAGCTCACGCAGCACAGCACGACCCTGGCGCTTGGTCAGACCTGAGAGCGGCAGGATGTCGGCGGCGCCGTCGCCGAACTTCGTGTAGAAGCCGGTCACGGCCTCGGCGGCGTGGTCGGTGCCGATCACCAGCATCCGATCGTGGCCGGCGAGGGCGAACTGCGTGACCATGCGGACGCGGGCCTTGATGTTGCCGCGGTTGAAGTCGGTGATACTCGCGCCGAGCCCGTTCTCGATGTCCTTCTCGACGCCGTCGACGCCGTTCTCGATGTTCACCTCGACAGCGCGGTCTGCCGCGATGAACGCCAGCGCGGCCTCGGCGTCATCCGCGTCGTGCTGCACGCGGTACGGCAGCCGCACGGCGAGGAACGAGGCCTCGCCACCCTCCGCGCGCACCCGTTCGACGGCGAGCTGTGCGAGCCGGCCCGCCAGCGTCGAGTCCTGACCGCCCGAGATGCCGAGCACGAACCCCTTCGCCCCGGTCGCGGACAGGTAGTCGGCGAGGAAGCCGATCCTGGCGTCGATCTCAGCGCGCGGGTCGATCTCGGGCTTCACTCCGAGAGCCTCGGCGATCTGCTGCTGCATGGTCACGGGCGTCCTCCTCCGACGGGTGTACACCAGTCTGTACCTGAGAGGATGGTTGCGTGAAACTCCTCGTCGCCGCCCTCGCCTCCGAGCTGCAGGCCTTTCCCGCCGAACTCCCCGGTTTCGACCGCCTCGTCACCGGACCGGGCAAGCTGAAGGCGGCCTACGGCCTGACGCGTGCGCTCGACGCCACGGCGTACGACGAGATCCTCGTGGTGGGCACGGCCGGCGCCGTGGACGACGACCTCGACTCGGGCGTCTACGAGGTCAGCGCCGCGATCCAGCACGATGTGCAGGACCTGGACGGCGTGGTCGGGCAGCACGTCTCGCTGCCCTCGCACGTCGAGACCGGACGCGACGGACACACGATCGCGACCGGTGACATCTTCGTCGACGACGTCGACGCCGTCGCCCGCATCCGCTCGCTCGGGGGCGTGCTCGTCGACATGGAGACGTTCTCGTACATCTGGGTCGCGCAGCAGTTCGGTGTGCCGATCCGCGTGCTGCGAGCGGTCTCGGATCGGGCGCAGGATGGAGCGACGCAGCTCTGGGACGAGGTTGTCGCGGCCTGCAGCGCGCAGCTCTGGGAGCGTGTGAAGGACGAGTACGCGGTCTAGACCGGCGCGTCGTCGAGACCAGCGCTTCGCGCTGCAGTTCCTGACGCTCGCAGCGCTTCGCGCTGCAGTTCGTGTCTCGCGCGGCAGACATAAGCGCAGCGCGAACCCAAGAGTGCAGCACGAACCCGAAACGTGCAGCGTAGGCCGGACTGCACAGCGCAAGCAACGCCATTCAGCGTGTGAAGGACGAGTACGCGGTCTAGACCGGCGCGTCGATCACGCTCGGGCCGTCGGGCAGCGTGCGAACGGTGAGCTGACCGGGGATCTGCTCCTGCATCGCCTCGACGTGACTGATCACTCCGACCGTGCGGCCGCCCTGGCGCAGCTCGTCGAGCGTGCGCATCGCGACCTCGAGGGTGTCCGCGTCGAGCGATCCGAAGCCCTCGTCGATGAACAGCGTGTCGAGCCGGATGCCGCCGGCCCTGGCAGTGACGACCTCGGCGAGCCCGAGGGCCAGCGCGAGCGACGACAGGAACGTCTCGCCGCCGGACAGGGACCGCGCAGGCCTGGTCTGGCCTGTGAAGGCGTCGAAGACGACGATGCCCAGGCCGGATGCCGCGCCGCGGCCGGCGAGGGCGTCGGAGTGCCGCAGCTGGTACCGCCCGGCCGACATGTCGTGCAGGCGCAGATTGGCGGCAGCCACGATCTCTTCGAGCTCGGCGGCGAGCACGAAGGTCTCGAGACTCATCTTGCGCGTGTTCGCGCCGCGCCCGGCGAGGGCGTCTGCGAGGCCCCGCAGCACGTCGTACTCGGCCTGCTGCTCGGCGCCCGCCGCATGCTCCGATGCGACGGTGCGGGTCAGACCGGTCAGCTGAGTCAGAGTGCCACGCGTGCGGTTGGCGGCGTCGACCGCAGCCAGCCAGCCGTCGCGGGCGTCCGCGGCGGCCTGCTCGGCCGGGGTGAGGTCGACCGGATCCTCGGGCAGGGTGCGCAGTTCGAGGTCGAGCAGGGTCGCACGCTCTTTACCGAGGGCGACCGCATGCGCGGTGATCCTGTCATCGAGGGCAGCGAGCTCGGCGGGTGCGAGCAGGGCCGCCTCGGCGGCGGTCGCCTCGTCGAACGGCGAGTGCTGCAGGGCGGCCGTCCGGTCGGCCATGGCCTCGGATGCCGCGGTCGCGCGCACCTCGCGGTTCTCGATCGCGTCGGCGAGCGTCCCCGCGTCTGCGGCCTGCTCGGTCACCAGCGCGATACGAACGGCCACCGACGGATGCTCCGCCCTGGCCTCCGTGATGAGGGCCTCGGCCTGAGCCGCCGTCTGCTCGGCGAGGGCGAGCCGCTCGCGCGCACCGGAGAGCCGTTGCTCGGCTTCGGCGCGGCGCTGCTCGTTCTGATCGCGGCGGGTCGTGGTGACCTGCAGTTCGGTGTCGAGCAGCACCACCTGTTCGGCGGCCTCGCGCGCGGCGGTGAGCTCGATCGTCGCGCTCTCGAGTTCGGCCGCGGCCTGCTCGGGTGTGCGGCCGTCGGCGCGCTCGCGCAGGGCGGCGAGAGCGACTCGCAAGGTCGATTCGTGCTCGGAAGCCGCACGCTCGGCAACGGCAGCGGCGTCGCGCGCGGTCTCGGCCGCGGCGATGTCGTCGGCCGACACCGGGTCGGCGTGCTCGGCAGGCTGCGGATGCTCGGTGGATCCGCACACCGCACAGGGCTTGCCGGGGATGAGCGCGGTGGCCAGTTCGCCGGCGAACCCGTCGAGCCGCCGTCGGCGCAGGGAGGCGAGGGCACTCTGTGCGGCGGCGTGCGCCGTGCTCGCCTCGACCACCGTGCGTTCTGCGTCGGCCTGCGCAGCGGACTGCTGCTCGGCGTCGACGGCCGCGACACGACGACGCTCGGCAGCATCTCTCATGCGGGTGAGGTCGTCCACGCGGTCGGCGTGCCGGCGGGTCGCGTCACGGCGTTCCGTGAGCTCGACGAGCCGAGCGGGAAGCTCCTCCCGTTCGCGCTCGACGGCGTCGAGGGCGTCTGCGGCATCGGCGACGGCCTGACGAGCGGATGCCACGGTCGCGGTGCGTTCCGTGGTCTGCTGCTCGAGTCCGGCAGCGCGCTGCCACGCGCCGATCTCGCGGGTGCGGGCGGAGGCCCAGGTGCGGAGCACGGCGGACTCGTTCCCGGTCGTTGAGCGAAGGCGCTCCCGCGCCGCAGACGAGACGTCGAGACGTTCATCGGAGTCCGTGGAGCGTTTCGTCTCGCTGCGCTCGCTCAACGACCCCGAGACGTCAGAGCGAATCCGCTCGCTCAACGACCCCGAGACGTCAGAGCGAATCCGCTCGCTCAACGACCCCGAGACGTCAGAGCGAATCCGCTCGCTCAACGACCCGGAGACGTCGATGCCGTGCGCGTCCCAGATCGCGCGGGCCTCGACCTCGGATTCTGCGGCCGTCTCGAGAGCCCTCTCGGCGCGCGTCGCGGCCTGGATCACGCTGCGCAGCGCCTCCGCAGCTCGTGCCCGATCGCGTCGTTCCTTCGCCTCGGCGATCTCCTCGGCCTGCCTCTCCAGGGCGTCGAGCGCGGAGCGTGCCCGGTCGCGCTCGCTCTGCGCCTGGCGCAGCTCCTTGAGGTCGGCAAGGCCGGCATCCGCGGTGGCGAGCCGCTTCTCGGCGTCGTCGCGCTCGGCATCCAGCCGCTCTGCGCGGTATTCACCGCGCGCGACCGCTCGGCGCAGCGCCTCGATCCGATCCCCGGCGTCCGCCCCGCGGTGAGCCCCGCTTCGTCGCCGCCCAGCTCGGCCTCCGCGACGAGGGCCTCGGCCTGCTCCAGCCGCGCCTCGACTGTCGCCTGCCGGGCGCCGAGCGCCTGCTCCGCAGCTCGACGTCGCTCGTCGAACCTCGCCTGATAGTCCTCGAACCGCTCCGTGCCGAACAGCCGGCGCAGCAGCTTCTGCCGGTCGCGGCTGTCGGAGAGCAGGAAGTCGGCGAACCGGTTCTGCGCGAGCAGGATCACCTGCAGGAACTGCTCCTGGGTCAGCTGCAGGATGTCGGCGAGCTCGTTCGCGACATCGACCGCGCGTGCCGCGCGGCCCACCCAACCGGCATCCGTCCGCTCCTCGAGCGAGACCGCGGCTGCCTGCTTGGTCAGCCCGCCGCCGCGCTTCGCCGGACGCAGGTACTCGGGCGAACGGGTGACCCGGAACCGCCCGGCGACCGTGCTGAACTCGACGACGACCTCCGTGGGCTCATCGGGCTCGCTGTGGTCACTGCGCAGGCGCTTCTCGCCGCCGTCGTAGCGCGGAACGCCGCCGTAGAGTCCGAAGCACACGGCGTCGAGGATCGACGACTTGCCCGCCCCGGTGCGCCCGCCGATGAGGAAGATGCCGTCGTCAGCGAACGCGTCGAAGTCGACGACCTGTCGTGCCCGGAAGGGGCCGAACCCCTCGACCTCCAGTCGATGCAGTCTCACACCAGCGCCTCGGCGCGCACCCGGTCGTCGAGCACCTCGCGGATCAGCTCGGCCTCGCGGTCCGTTGCCCCGGCCCCCGCACGGACGTGCTCGAGGAAGGCCTCGATGCGCTCGGTGTCGGTCACTGCGCCGTGCAGGCGCTGTGCGTACGACCTCTCTTCGACGGCGTCGGCACCGGCCGGCGCGTGCTGCACCAGAGCGCAGAACGGGAACCGCTCCCGCAGCCGCCGCATCGGCTCGTGCTGCGGCACGGGGTCGGTGTAGACCGCGCAGACCCAGTCGTCGGCATGAGCGGCGATTTTCTCGTCCGTGAGGATCTCGGCGAGCGGGCCGGTCAGGGTGACCAGCCGGCGCGGCACCGGCAGCGCCAGCCACTCGGCGGAGGCCAGCCCCTCGGCATCCAGCTCGACCAGCCAGGAGCCGCGCTCCTTGTGCTGCTCGCCGAAGCTGTAGTGCAGCGGAGCACCCGAGTACCGCACCCGATCGCTGAGCCGCTGACGCCCGTGGATGTGCCCGAGCGCAACGTAGTCGGGGCCGTCGAACACGGCCAGCGGCACCACGTCGAGTCCGCCCTGGCGAACCTCGCGCTCGAGGCCCGTGGTCGCGTCGACCCCGGCGGCGAAGCAGTGCGCGATCGCGACCGAACGGCCGGGGTTCTGCGCGATTCCCTCGCGCACGAGGTCCATCGCGTGCGCCATGGTCTGCGCCTGGTTCTTCAGCGACGCTTCCGGCCAGTGCTGCCGCACGATCGCCGGCTCGAGGTAGGGCACGCCGAAGAACCGCACGTGCCCGTGCTCGTCGTCGACCGTCACCGGCGAGGCGATCGCCGTGGGGTCGGTCAGCACGTGGATGCCCTCGCGCAGCAGGCGGGAGTGGAACCCGAGCCGCGCGGCGGAGTCGTGGTTGCCGCTCGTGACGATGACCGTCGCCCCGGTCTCGTGCAGGGCGACCAGCGCGTCATCGAGCAGCGTGTAGGCCGAGGCGGCGGGCGTCGCGGAGTCGAAGACATCACCCGCGACGATCACGACGTCGACGTCATTTTCGCGCACCTGCGCCACCAGCGCCTCGAGCACGGCTCCGAGCGCATCGAGCGTGGCGTGCCCGTGGAAGGTGCGCCCGATGTGCCAGTCGGAGGTGTGCAGGATTCGCATACTTCCAAGGTACGGACGGCCTCCGACATCGCCCTCGAGGCGTGCCGAACACAGGAGCGGAAGGTCCCCTGACCCACCCTCATCGCGACGACCGGCACGGGGTGATGCGACATGCGCTGTGCGCTGTCACCGGTGCGTTGTGCGGGGCTGCATCGTGCAATCGATGGGCTGCCCTCCGCCCGGAGTCGACCGACTTGCCCCGCCGGTCAAGGGGGTGTGCCCGCTTCGTCGTGACTACCGACTTCCGCTCTACTCGTCCAGTTCGTTCCCCCAGTTCGCCTGCTGGATGCTGCTGTCGAGCTCGCGCAGCTCTCTCGCGACGGCATCCGCTCTGGTGTGCAGCTCGCCGACCGGCAGCGCCGGGAGTTGACGCAGCTCCGAGCGCATCTGACGCAGGTATGCATGATCCGAGCCGGAGGCCGCCGCTGCGGCATCCGACAGCAGCGAGTGCCGCAGCCGGAGCACGTCGCGGGTGGCGAGCGCGTCGGTCATCGTGCCCTCGCCGACGGCGACGCGACCGTTTGTCGCGTTGATCCGGCGGATCAGGTCGCGCAGCTGATCGAGCGCGGCATCCGCCTCGACGAGCAGTGCGGACGCATCCTCGGCAGGCTCCTCGCCCTCCTGATAGCGGGCGCTGTCCGCGATCCTCTTGCGAAGCTGCTCGATGCGTCGCTGCAGATCGGAGCGGACGGACAATGCCTCAGCGAGTCTCATCCCGCCATGCTCACACAGCCCGGCACGCGGATGCCAGAGCCAGTCGGGAATCCCCGCAGTCAGCGCCGGCGCAGCAGACCCTGCTTCTCAGGATGCGCGTCGAACCAGTCGGCGACGTACCAGCACACCGGATCGATCGTGCGGTCGCCGCGGGACTCGATGTCGGCGACGGCGCCCTCGGTCACCACGGCCGCGTAGCCGCGGCCGCGGAACGTCGGGATCGTGAACGCCCTGGTCAGCGCGACGGTGCGACCGTCGTCGCGGTAGTCCAGCACGCTCACGAGGGTGCCGTCGTGCATCAACGTGTAGCGCGAGGCATCCTTCTCGTCCGCCAGCCGGAAGCCCTGGGTGTGCGCGTCGATCTTCACCACTCCACGCTACGTCCGAAATCGGAGGCCGAGGCCGGACCTCCCGGGCAGCTGAAGGCGTTTCGTCTCGCTCCGCTCGCTCGACGACCGGTGGAGGGAAGGCGTTTCGTCTCGCTCCGCTCGCTCAACGACCGGTGGAGGGCAGGCGTTTCGTCTCGCTCCGCTCGCTCAACGACCGGTCCCCGGCAGGGCCACCAGGTGCCCGTCGCCGACGTCTTGCAGCGCCGGCCGCGGAGCATCCTGTTCGTCCCACTCCCTGCTCACCCGGCGGCCGCGGCGCCGGCCGCGCTGGCGCGGATCGGCGATCGGCACGGCCGCGAGCAGCTCCCGCGTGTACGGATGCTGCGGCGAGCCGAAGATCTGGTCGCGGGTGCCCTGCTCGACGATCCGCCCGCGGTACATGATCGCCACGCTCGTGCACATGTGCTCGACCACGCTGAGGTCGTGCGAGATGAACAGGAAAGAGGTGCGCTGCCGGTCGCGCAGATCGGTCAGCAGGTTCACGATCTGTCCCTGCACCGAGACATCGAGCGCCGAGACGGGCTCGTCGGCGACGACGAACTCGGGCCGCAGCGCCATCGCCCGCGCGATCACGATGCGCTGCCGCTGCCCGCCGGAGAACTCGTGCGGGTAGCGGTCGAGGGCGTCCGCCTCCATGCCGCACTGCGCGAGCACCTCGACGACGCGGTCGCGCTCATCGTGCTTGCCGGCCAGGCCGTGCGCACGCATCGGCTCGCCGATCGCCGCGGCGATCGAAAGGCGCGGATTCAGCGCGCTGAACGGATCCTGGAAGACGTACTGCATCTTCGGGCGCAGCCGGCGCAGGTCCTTCCTGCCCAGCTCGAGGATCTCCTCGCCACGGAACCGCACCGACCCCGAGGTGGGCTCGTGCATCCGCAGCAGCGCCTGCCCGAAGGTGGTCTTGCCGCTGCCGGACTCCCCCACCAGGCCGAACATCTCGCCCTCCCGGATGCGCAGCGTGACCCCGTCGACCGCCTTCACGGTGCGCTTCTGCCCGCCGCGGTCGTCACCGCGCGAGCGCCGAGCGGAACGAGACGAAGTGACGAAGTGCTTGACGATGTCGGTCGCCTCGACCAGAGGCTCGGTGGTGGTGCTCATGCCGTCACCCCGGCGGCGGCCAGGCGCCGCACCTCGTCGGAGATCACCGGCAGCCGGTCCAGGCGCTGCCCCGGCAGGGGGCGCGCCTTCAGCAGCGCGTCGGTGTACGGATGTCGGGGGCTCTCGAAGAGCCCGAACACGTCGCCGCGCTCGACGATGTGCCCGCCGTACATGACCAGCACCGTGTCGGCGACCTCGGCGACCACGCCCAGGTCGTGCGTGATGAACAGCATCGCCATCCCGGTCTCGTCGCGCAGATCGAGCAGCAGATCGAGGATCTGCGCCTGAATCGTGACGTCGAGGGCCGTGGTCGGCTCGTCGGCGATGAGCAGCCGCGGCCGGCAGCACAGCGCGACGGCGATCATCGCGCGCTGCAGCATCCCGCCCGACATCTCGTGCGGGTAGGACCGCATGATCCGCTCCGGATTCGGCAGGCCGACGCGGCTCAGCCAGTCCACGGACTGGTCGTGCGCGTCGCCGACGCTCACGCTCTCGTGCGCCCTGATCGTCTCGATCAGCTGCTTGCCGATCGTGAAGACGGGGTTGAGGGAGCGCATCGGCTCCTGGAAGATCATGCCGACCTCGCCGCCACGCAGCTTCTGCAGGGCGGTGCCCTTCATCTTCCGCACGTCGTCGCCGTCGAACAGCACCCGGCCGGAGAAGATCTCACCAGGCTCGTCGACGAGGTTCAGCAGCGAGAGTGCTGTGATGCTCTTGCCCGATCCCGATTCGCCGACGATGCTGACGACCTCGCCGGCGTGCACCTCGAAGCCCACGCCGTCGACCACGGTGCGGGGGCCGTTCTCGGTGGGGAACCGCACCGAGAGATCCTCCACCTGTACGAGCAGGTCCGCCATGGCGCTCACTTCCTCATCCTGGGGTCGAAGACATCGCGCATCCGGTCGCCGAACACGTTGATCGCGGCGATCGTGATCAGCAGAGCGACACCCGGCGGCACCCACAGCCACCAGTGCTGCTGGAAGTCGATGAGGTTGTTGGCCGAGCTGATCATATTGCCCCAGGATGCGTTCGGCGGCTGCACGCCGAGGCCGAGGAAGCTGAGCGCCGATTCGCTGAGGATGCCGGATGCCGTGCTCAGCGTGGCCACCACGATCAGCAGCGGCATGACGTTCGGCAGCAGGTGCCGGAACTGACGGGATGCCGCGCTCAGCCCGAGCACCTCGGCGGCGCGCATGTACGGCGCCTCGCGCAGCGACAGCACCTGCCCTCGGATGAGGCGGGCCAGCGACGGCCAGCCGATCAGGCTGAGCAGGAGCATCACGATGTAGATCCGCTGCGAGGGGTCGACCTTCAGCTCGGACAGCACCGCGGCCATCACGATCAGCAGCGGGAGCCCCGGGATCGACATCAGCAGATCCGCGGCGCGCATGATGATCGTGTCGGCCAGGCCGCCGTAGTACCCGGCGATGATGCCGAGCACAGCGCCGATCAGCAGCGACAGCAGCATCGAGGCGATGCCGATGGTCAGCGAGATCCGGCCCGCGAGCATGAGCCGGGTCAGCACGTCGCGACCGTAGCCGTCCGTGCCCAGCCAGTGGTCCATCGTCGGCTCATGGTCCTGGATGCGCAGGTTGATCTCGTCGCCGGTGTATCCGGTCAGCAGGGGCCCCGCGAAGCTGAACAGCAGCATGAACACCAGCAGCGCGAGGCTGATGCTCGCCGCGGGCATCCGCAGCAGCCGGGCGAAGGAGTCGCCCCACAGCGAGCGGCGTCTGCCGGACCGGCGCCGCCGCCGCGCCGGCTGCTCGGGGGCCGGGCCCAGGTCCGGATCGGTGATCTGGGTGACGATGAGCTCTCCGCCGCCGCTCATGATGCGCTCCTCGCGTCGACGAGCCGCACCCTGGGGTCGGCGACCGCGTACAGGATGTCGGCGAGGAAGCTGCCCAGCACGGTGAGGAAGGCGAGCAGCATGGTGATGGTCATCAGCACGGCGTAGTCGCGGGTCGCCACGGAGTCCAGCTGCAGACGCCCGACTCCCGGCCAGTTGAAGATCGACTCCGTGATGATCGCGCCGGCGAACAGGCCGGGCAGCTCGAAGGCGAGCAGCGTGATCGCCGGCAGCAGCGCGTTGCGCAGGCCGTGCGAGAACACCACCGAGCGCTCCTTGAGCCCCTTGGCGCGAGCGGTGCGGATGAAGTCGGCGCGCAGCACCTCGAGCATCCCGGTGCGGAAGTAGCGTGTGAGCGATCCGGCGCCCAGGAAGGTGAGGATCGCCACGGGCAGGATCATGTGCCGCATGACCTCGAACACGCGGGCCATGCCGGTGGAGGTGCTGCCGGTGTCCAGCATCCCGCCGGTGGGAAGCCAGTGCAGGTCGACGGCGAAGATCTTGATCAGCAGCAGGCCGATGAAGAACGACGGGATCGAGAGCGACGCGAAAAGGCCGATCGTGACGAGCTTGTCGAACCAGGAGTACTGCTTGACCGCTGCGAGCACGCCGGCGACGACCGCGATGATCCAGGTGAGGACGAAGGCCGCGAACGCGACGATGAACGAGTTCCACATCAGCGGCGCGATCACCTCGGCGACCGGCTGCTTGTGCTCCAGCGAGTAGCCGAAGTCGCCGTGCAGCATGTTGCCGAGCCAGATGAAGTACTGCACGATCACCGGCTTGTCGAGTCCGGCGAGCGCGCGCAGCTCGGCCTTGCGCTCGGGCGTGAGCGTGCGGTTCGAGCTGTAGTAGTCGCCCGGCATGAGCGAGAACAGGAAGAAGACGAGGACGGAGACGCCGAGCAGCAGCGCTGCCATCAGGGCGAGTCTCTTGAGGATGTATCGGGTCATTGCACGCAGCTGTCGGGGAGGTGGACGCACCGGAATGCCTCCGGGCGGGGGTCCACGCCCCGCCCGGAGGCATCCTGCAGGCTAGCCCGCGATCTTCAGCTGCGCGAGCGCGAGCGCGGCGTCGTCGTTGCCGGTGGTGTACTTCTCGCCACCGTCGATCCGGGCGTTCCACGCCGAGATCGACTTGCGGTAGTCGATCAGGATGATCGGCGGATCCTGGCTGAGCTTCTGGTACAGCTCGGTGTAGATCTTCTGCCGCTCGCCCTGGTCGAACGTGGACGTGCCCTGCTTGATGAGCTTGGTGACCTCGGGGTTCGAGTACCCGGTCACGTTGATGTCCGGGTCGTCGGTGCCGAACTCGCTGACGGCGTCGTTGGGGTCGGACAGCCCGTTGGTGCGGAACCCGGCCAGGTCGTAGTCGCCGTTGTACAGACGGTCGAACGCGGTGTTCGAGTCCAGCACCTCGGGCACGAAGTCGATGCCGAGATCGGTGTACGTGCTCTCCGCGATCGGGATGATCGGGTCGTCGTCCTTGGTGGTGATGTACGAGATCTTCAGCTTGGCGCCGTCCTTCTCGCGGACGCCGTCGGAGCCCTTCTTCCAGCCGGCCTCGTCGAGCAGCTTGCCGGCCTTCTTCGGGTCGTAGTCGTACTTCCTCACGCCCTCGTCCGTGTAGGACCACTGCGTGGGCGCGGCGAACACGTCGGCGACCTGTCCGAGACCCTTGTACTTGGCATCGACGATCTGCTGGCGGTCCAGGCCGTAGTACAGGGCCTGGCGCACCTCGGTGTCGGCGAGCGCCGGCTTCTTGTTGTTCACCCAGATCGCACCGATGTCGGGTACGACGCGGGCGCGGATGCTGGCGAAGCCGAGACCCTGCAGCTCCTTGAGCACGGCCGGGTCGCTGCCGAAGCCGCCCTGGTCGATGTCGCCGTTCTCGAAGTTCTGCAGTGCGGAGTCGCTCGAGACGACCTTGAAGATCAGGCGCGGGATCGACGGCTCGCCCGAGTAGTAGTTCGGGTTGGCGGTGTAGCGGATCTCCTGTCCCTCGACGTACTCGTCGAGGGCGTAGGGACCGGCGCCGAGCGGCTTGCCGTAGAGGGCCTTCAGATAGTCGAGCTTGCCCTTGGCGTAGCCCTTGCCGTAGTAGGCCTTCGAGATCACCTGGCCGCCGAGCGTGCGGAGCGCGAGCGGGTTCTTCTTCTCGGTGGTGATGGTGATGGTCTGAGGGTCGGTGACCTCGATGCCGGAGAGCGAGGTCGCGGAGCCGTTCTTGTACTCGTCGGTGCCCTTGATCACGATGTCGCTGAAGTCGACACCGCCGGCGTACTGCGGGTCGTTCAGCAGCGTCAGGGTGAAGGCCACGTCCTCGGCCGTGACCGGCGAGCCGTCACTGAACTTCGCGCCGTCGCGCACGTGGAACGTGTACGTCAGGCCGTCGTCGGCGACCTCCCACTTGTCGGCGAGGTCGGCGACGGGCTCGCCGGAGTCGTCGGTGACGACGAGCGAGGCGAAGATCGGCTGCACGGCGTTGCCGTCCCAGCCGTTGTCGTAGAACCCGGGCAGGAAGACGCCGCCGGGCTTGCTGATGGTGCTGACGAAGACGTCGGTGCGGGCGTTCGCGGCAGCCGGGCTCTTACTGGGATCCGTGGCCTTGTAGAACTCGTCCTTCATGGAGCTGAGGTCGTTCTTCTCGGCGTCGGGGCCGGGGTCGGCGGTGGCCGCGCACCCGCCGAGGGCGAGGACTCCCGCCAGTACTGCCGCGGTGGCGGCGATCGATCTCTTCGTCTTTCTCATGAGCGGTTCCTCTTCAGCATCTTCGTGGGAGCGTGCTCAGCGAGAGTAGACCCGGGTCGATGCACATGAGGACCGGGATGACGGGGTGTTACGAATTCGGGATACCAAGTCGGGGGCGATCTCGAGTTTCACGGGCGACGAGCCCGGATGTCACGTTTTGACATGACGGGTCACGATCGGACATAATCCCCCCATGACCACCAACGCAAGCCCTTCGTCCGCCCAGGAGGCGAACAGGACTGCCGGGATGATGATGCCCGGTCGCGTTGGCATGTGTTGCCGAATGTGTTGCTAAGGCGCAACCACCCCTTTTCGCTCACCTCTTCCGCCATCTGCGGAGCGTGAGCCCGGGCACCCACCCGTGTGCCTGTCCTTCCGGCTCCGCCCGGTCTTTCTGCAACGCATCAGAGCCATCGGCTCGCATCCCCTCTGAGGATCCATCATCATGTCGAACACCGCCCTTCTCGAGCGTCCCGTCACCGCCCCCGTCCGCGTCGTGTCCCCCTCGGATGCCGCCGCCGACCTGCCCTCCGTGCGATCACCGCGCGGCTTCGCGCTGTACGTCGGCCTCGACGAGATCAAGGCCGCCGAAGCCGGCGTGAGCCTTCCTGTTCTCGTCGACGCTCTTCGCCGCACGCTCGCCGAGCTCGCCCCCGGCGCCGAGACCCACGCCACCGTCGCCCTCGCCCCGCACGGTTCCGGCGGACGCGACCTCGACGTCGTCCGTCTCGCCCTGCAGGAGCCCGGCGCCATCGCCCGTTCCAAGGCCGCCGTGGAGGAGGACAAGGACGAGGAGCTCGGCGTCGTCGTCGACATCTCGCGCAAGCGGGTGCTCATCGACGGCGAGTCCGCCGCCTTCACCTACAAGGAGTTCGAACTCCTGCAGTACCTGGTGCTGCGCGAGGGCCGCACCATCGAGCGCTCCGAGCTGGTCTCGGCGCTGTGGCAGGCCAGCGACGAGGAAGCCGCCCCCGGCGAGCGCACGATCGACGTGCACGTGCGCCGGCTGCGCGCCAAGCTCGGCCGCTACGAGGACATCGTGCGCACGGTGCGCGGGGTGGGCTACCGGTTCGACCGGCACGCCGACGTCGTGATCCGCTACGGCCACGGCACCCCCTCGCCCGACCGCTTCTGAGGTTCCGCTCGCGGCTCGGTCGACCCGCGCTGCAGTTCTCTGCGCCCCCGCTCGCGCTGCAGTTTCCCGCTCACGCGGCGCAGATGTGCGCAGCGCGAGCAGAAGAGTGCCGCGCGAAGCGGCCGGATGCCGGGCGCCGGATGCCCGGCCCCGCGACTGTCAGCTGCCGCACGTAGAGTGAGCGCATGACCCTGACTGCGGATGCCGGCGCTGCGCGCACGACGGCACCGCGGGAGGCCACGTACTCGCCGGGGCATCCGCTCGACCTGATGCGCACGCTCGGCGTGCTGCGCCGCGGCGCGGGCGATCCGACGATCACCGTCGACGGTCACGTCGTCTGGATCGGGCTGCGGACGGATGCCGGGCTCGCGACGCTCGCGCTGCGCGCGGCGCACGGTGAGGTGCACGCGTCCGCGTGGGGACCGGGCGCCGCCGAGGCGCTCGATGCCGTGCCGCGGCTGTGCGGCGCAGACGACGATTCCTCCGGGTTCGACGCGTCACAGCATCCGCTCGTCGAAGCTGCGGCCCAGCGCCATCCCGGCATGCGGCTGACCCGCACCGACCGGGTGTTCGAAGCGCTCGCGGGCTCGATCATCGAGCAGAAGGTCACCGGCATGCAGGCGTTCGGCGCGTGGCGGCAGCTCGTCTCGCGCTTCGGCGAGCGCGCTCCCGGACCGACTCCGCGGGCGATGTTCGTCCCGCCGAGCGCGCAGGGCTGGCGGCGCATCCCGTCCTGGGCCTGGCAGCGGGCGGCCGTGCAGCCGCAGCAGTCCCGCGCGCTGGTCCGCGCCGCGCAGCGCGGTGACCGCATCGAGCAGGCCGTGCACCGGGCAGAAGACGGCGCCGCGCGCGAACGCGTGCTGACCAGCCTGCCCGGCGTCGGTCCGTGGACCTCTGCCGAGACCCGCCAGCGCGCGCTCGGCGACCCCGATGCCGTGAGCGTCGGCGACTATCACCTCGCCCATGAGATCGGGTTCGCGCTCACCGGCTCCCGCACCGACGACGACGGGATGCTCGAGCTGCTCTCGCCGTGGACGGGGCAGCGTCATCGGACCGTGCGGCTCATCCTCGCCAGCGGCGTGGCCGAGCCCCGCCGCGGTCCTCGGCTCGCGCCCGAGGACCACCGCCGGCGCTAGTCTGGCGATCATGGACAACAAGCGTCGCAATCGCTTCACCTGGCTGGGCGGCACCGTCGTGCTGCTCGCGCTCGGCGTGATCTTCGGTCTGATCCTGCAGAACGTCTGGCTCGGCATCGCGATCGCCGCCTTCGTGTCCGTGATCTGGCTGATCGCCGTCGAATCACGCCGCGGTGGCAACCAGGGCGTGAACGACGAGTCCACCGGCATCGAGGTCTGATCCACCCGTCGTTCGCGCCCAGGACAGGACGCACAAGGTAGGTAAGCCTTACCTCGGATATGCTGGCGAGATGACCATCCCGATCGTCAAATCACCTGGATTCCGGCTCGAACGCCACGGCCTCGACCTGCGATTCCGTTCCGTCACGCTGGTCGAACGGGAACGGATCGCCCCCGACTATGTTCGGGTGCGACTCGGCGGCAGCGATCTGGCGGGCTTCGACTCCCCCGGCTGCGACGACCACATGCGGCTGTTCTTCCCGACCGGCCCGGTGTCCTCCGTCGAGGAGCTGCGCGCGGCGCCGAGCCGGGAATACACGCCGCTGGCCTGGGGCGAGGACTGGCTCGAGGTCGAGTTCGCCGTGCACGGCGATGAAGGCGTGGCCGCGCCGTGGGCGGACAGTGCCCCGCTCGGCTCGATGATCGGCGTCGGCGGCCCGCGCGGCTCGCAGCTCATCGAGGGCACGCCGGATTCCTGGATGCTGGTCGGCGATGAGACGGCGATCCCCGCCGTCCGGCGGTTCGCCCGCGCGCTTCCCGCCGAAGCGCCGGGCCGCATCGTCATCGAGGTGAAGTCGGCGGCCGACGAAGTCTGGATCGACGCCCCCGTCGCCGTCGAGTGGCTGCACCGTGACGATGCTCCGGCCGCCTCGGCCCTCATCGCGTTCCTCGGCGGGCTGGGTGCTGCGGCTCGCCCGGGTGCCGACCCGTTCGTGTTCATCGCCGCCGAGCAGACCGTCGTCAAGCCGGGTCGCGCCCTGCTGGACCGCTGGGACATCCCCTCCGGGCAGGCGATCGTGAAGGGCTACTGGAAGCGCGGCGAGGCCGAGTACCACGCCCCGCACTGAACCGCCGGCGACAGGGTCTTGCGAATGTTCCGGCAGCGGCGAAGACTGATCGGCGCCGGGCATCCGGCGAACCACGTCGGAAGGCGAACCCATGGCCGTTCTCAATCCGTATCTCTCGTTCCGCGACAATGCCCGCGAAGCGATGACGTTCTACCAGTCGGTGCTCGGCGGCAAGCTCGACCTGGTCGAGTTCTCGTCGTTCCCGCAGATGCCGCAGGACCCGGGCGACGCGGACAAGATCATGCACTCCTGGCTCGCGACCGAGGACGGCATGGTGCTCGCCGGCTCCGACACTCCGAAGGGAATGGAGTACCAGGAGCCGCAGGGCATCTCCGTCTCGGTCAGCACGACCGACGACGATCGGGCACAGGCGATCTGGGACGGGCTCGCCGATGGAGGCGCCGTCGACATACCGTTCGACAGCGCGCCGTGGGGCGGCCGGTTCGGCATGGTCACCGACCGGTTCGGCATCTCCTGGATGCTCTCGGTCGACGCGGCGGAGTGATCAGACCGCGAACACGAGTTCGTCGAGGGAGCGGATGCCGGTGACATCGGGCATCCGCTCTCCTGTGCGCGCGAGGTGCACCGCGTGCAGCCCCGCGTCGAGCGCGCCGCGAACGTCGGCCTCGAGAGAGTCGCCGATCATGACGGCTTCGGAAGCGTCGACACCGATCCGCTCGAGGGCCCCGGAGTAAGCACGCGGGTCGGGCTTGCCTGCGTGCAGCTCGGAGGAGCACACGATCACGTCGAGGTGCGGCCGGAGACCGAAGCGGTCGATCTTCCCGTGCTGCTGGACGGCGTCGCCGTTGGTGAGCAGCGCCACGATCAGCCCCGCATCCTTCGCCCGGCGCAGTGCGGGCACGGCGTCGTCGAACCGCTGCAGTCCGGCCACATATCTGGTGCCGTACGTGGCGAAGATCTCGGACGCCTCCCCATCCGTCAGTTCCCTGCCGAGGAACTCGCGCACCCGCTCACGCCGCTGGTCCTCGAATCCGATCTCTCGACGCTGGTATCGCGCGTAGTGACGGTCGGCGATCTCTTCCCACCGTGCGACGACACCGCTGTCAACGATTCCGAGATCGGCGGCGAAACCTACCACGGCCGATTCCTGGGCCGTGAGGTGGTCGAGCAGGGTGCCGTCGAGGTCGAAGATCGCGGCGCGCAGCGTGAGGTGGGCGAGCATGCGTCCAGTCTGCCGTGCTCGACGATGTCGGCGGCGTCCGCAAGACTGTCGGCATGGCGACCTTCGATCATCTCGGCCTGTCCGTCGCGGACGTGCCGCAGGCATCCGACCAGCTCGATCCGGTTCTGAGCGCACTCGGCTACACGCGGGCCTACAACGCACCCGACCACGCCTACTGGCGGCAGACGGACGAGCCCGAGATCCTGCTGTACCCCGCCCGCGAAGAGGGGCAGCACGTGCACGGCCGCGTCGGCTGGCAGCACATGGCGTTCGAGGTCGGCTCCCGCGACGAGGTCGACCGGCTGCACTGGATCGCGATGGAGGCCGGATGGACGGCGGTGCGCGAGCCCAAGGAGTACCCTCGGTTCACCGAGCGGTACTACGCGTCGTTCGTCGAGGACGCCAACGGCATCCGCTTCGAGTTCATGCACAACCCGCCGCGCCAGGGCTGACGCGAGACGAGGCCTGCTTCGGGCAGACTGTCCGTCATGCCTGTTCTCGATCACCTCGGCGTGACCGTCGTCGACCTCCCCCGCGGCATCGCCCAGTTCGGCGCCGTGCTCACCGCTCTCGGCTTCGAGTACGAGGGGCAGATCAAGCAGTCCGCCGCCTGGTACAAGGATGACGAGACCGAGATCATCGTGTTCGGCCCTCGTGATGCCGACGACGCCGATCCCCACCTGCACGGGCGACCCGGCTGGCAGCATCTCGCCTTCGCCGTCGACTCGCGCGAGGAGGTCGAGCGGATGCATCGTGTCGCGGTCGACGCCGGCTGGAGCGTCGTGCGGGAGCCGAAGCTCTATCCCCGGTTCAACGACCGCTACTACGCGTCGTTCGTCGAGGACGACAGCGGCATCCGCATCGAGTTCATGCACAACCCGCCGCGGGAGTCCTGACTCCCGGGCGTCAGCTCAGGACAGGCTCGGATGCCTCGGTCACGGCGCGGTCGGTGAAGGCGTGCTTCGGCACGAAGCACAGGATCACGGCCGCGGCGAGCGCGGTGGCACCGCACACCACCCACACCGTCACGTAGCCGGCGAAGGATCCGGCGGTGCCCTCGACCGCGGCGCCTGAGACGCCGTGCAGCAGCGCGATGCCGAACACGCACGAGGCGATCGCACCGCCCACAGTCTTCACCGAGTTTGTCAGGCCGGTGGCGACGCCGGTCTGGGTCGCCGGGGCGGCGGATGCCGCCGCCGCGGGAAGCGCGGCGACGAGGGCGCCGGAGCCGAGACCCACCACGACCATGTTGGTCACGACCTGCACGTACGTGGCGTGCAGCGGCAGGAACAGCAGGAACCCGACGCCCACCAGCACCGAGGCGCCGATCAGGGTGACGCGCGGTGTGAGCCGGCGCGCGACGAGCGGGAACAGCAGCGCGCCGACGATCATCGCGATCAGGTAGACGCCGATCAGCAGCGAGGTCGCGAAGCCGGTCGTGCCCAGACCGTACCCGTACACCGTCGGATCGGTGCGGGCGAAGGTCGACAGCGGCGCCTGGGCGCCGAGTACGCTCACACCGAACAGCCCGGCGGTGAGGAACACCGGACCGAGCGCCGGAGAGCGGAACATCCGCACGTCGATGATCGGGTCGTCGTGCCGCAGCTCCCAGAGCACGAACGGCACCACAAGCACCAGGCCGAGCAGCACGACGGCCCACGACCATGGGTTCACCAGACCGCCGTCCAGGCGCAGCAGCCCGAGGCCGCCGGTGAACGCCACCAGCGCGAGCGAGATCAGCACCAGGCCGACCGTGTCGAAGATGCCGCCGGTCGGCTCGGGCGACTCCTTGACCCCGAACAGGATCACGAAGAAGCACAGCACCACCATCAGCGCCGGCACGAGCAGCACCACCATGAGAGGCAGCGCGTCGATGAGCGCGCCGCCGACCAGGGCGCCGATGATCGCCCCGGTCTCGAGCGCGGCGACGAGCAGTCCCGCAGCTCGCGCGGTGATCCCGGAACGGGCATCCATCCGCCGCGAGCGCGACCAGATCAGCGCGATCTCGAGCGGCAGCCACACCGTGTAGAACCCCATCAGCGCCCAGCCCGCGAGGAACACCACGAACGAGTCGGTGAACGGCAGTACCAGTGCGGCTGCCGCGGTGAGCGCGGTCGAGATCAGCAGCATCCGCTTGTGGCCGACCATGTCGCCGAGCTTCGCGAAGGCGGGGACGACGAGGGCCGACAGCATCAGCTGCGCGCCCTCCAGCCAGTTCACGTCGGCGTCGTGGATGCCCAGGTGCCGGGCGATGTCCGACAGCATCGGCGTGTAATAGCCCTGGATGACGCCGCTGGTGAACTCGACGAAAGCCAGGAAGCCGACCACGGTCGCAAGCGCGCCCAGGGTCTTCGTGCGCGTCATCGCGCCTCCTCGGGAAAAGAATGTGCGGGACGCTTCGACAGGCTCAGCGACCCAGAGGCCCTCGGGTAGGGCGCTCTACTGTAACCCCTCGATGAGCGCGCTGTGGAATCGCTCCCCCCGTTCGAGAGCGGCGATCTCGACGCTCTCGTCGACGCCGTGGATCGCCGCGCGCTGCGCGCTCGACATCTCCAGCGGCGCGAACCGGAACACCGAGGGCGAGAACCGGTGGAAGTGCCGCGAGTCGGTCGCCGCCATCATCACGTACGGGACGGCGGGGATGCCCGGATGCGACACCGCGAGCGCCCGCTCGAGCAGACCGAAAGCGGGGCTGTCGGTGCGCGATTCCGGTGAGGGCTCGCTCGCGTCGACGATGCGCACCGAGACCAGCTTGTCGGCGACGCGGCGGCGCACCCGCTCCGCCGCCTGCGCCGTCGTCTCGCCGAGGGCGATGCGCAGGTTGAGCGTCGCGGACGCCTGCGACGGGATGACGTTCGCGGCGGTGCCGCCGGACTGCATGGTCGCGGCGACCGTGGTGCGCACGAGGGCGGCGGGCTCGCCGCCGAGCGCCGCGAACACGCGAGCGGTGAGCCACGGGGCGGCGGCCAGGGCGCGAAGCAGGAGGCGTGCGGGGCCCTTCGCCCGGCCGGAGAGCTGATCGAGCATCCGGCTCACCGCCTTCGGCGTGCGCGCGCGGAACGTCGACGGGCCGAGCCGGTCGACCGCCCGCGCGACCCGGCGCACCGCCGTGACCGGGGGCGGCGTGGATGCATGGCCGCCGTCTCCGCGGGCGGACAGCTCGATCGTGGCGATGCCCTTCTCTCCACGCCGATCATCGCGGCGCTGCCGGGGACGAACGGCAACGGGGCGTCGACCACGGCGCCACCCTCGTCGACGACCAGCCACGGCACGATCCCGCGCTCGCGGAATGCGGCGGCGATGGCCTCGGCCGCGTGCCCGTAGGTCTCCTCGTTGCCACCGAACGAGAGGTACACGTCACGTGCAGGCGTGAAACCGGCGGCGAGCAGGTTCTCCACGGCCTCGATCACGACGATCAGCGGCCCCTTGTCGTCCAGGGCGCCCCTGCCGTAGACCGACCCGTCGGCGATGCGCCCGTCGAAGGGCGGATAGGTCCAGGGGTCGGTCTCGTCTACGGGCACGACGTCGTAGTGCGCCATGAGCACGAGCGGCCCGTCGGATGCCTCGGCGCGGCCCTTCCATCGGAACAGCAGCCCGAACTCCGTGTGCCGTTCGAGAGCCAGGTGCTCGTGGGTCAGCGGATACAGCTCGGCGAGCAGGGCGACGAACGCCTCGAAGGGCTCGGCGCCGCGGCGGTCGAGCTCGGCCGACACCGTCGGCAGCTGGATCATGCGGGAGAGGCGTTCGGCGATGCCGGGGCGGGGTGGGACTTCGGACATCTGGCCATCGTACGTCTGCGGTCTACCCCGCCGGTCGTTGAGCGAGCGAAGCGAGACGAAACGCTCTCAGGTCAGCCGGGGCGTTTCGTCTCGCTCCTTCGTCGCTCGCTCAACGACCGGAGCCGCTCACGCCAGGGTGAGGAAGAGCTTCTCCAACTCGGCGAGGTCCGGGGCATCCGCGTCGGCGCCGTCGGCCTCCGCCACGCATCTGCGCAGCGCGGTGCTGATCACCGCGAAGCCGGCGCGGTCGATCGCCTTGCCGACCGCGGCGAGCTGGATGACGACGTCGCGGCAGTCCGCGCCCGACTCCATGGCGTCGATGACACCGGTCAGCTGGCCGCGGGCGCGCTTGAGCCGGTTCATGGCCGCCTTCACGTCGTCATCGGTGGGATCCATCGCCGTCATGCGAACTCCTTCGTCGTCATCCGTACTCCGGCGCTCCAGGTGAGGTAGCCGCCGTCGAGGTTGCGCACCCGGCGACCGCGCTGCGCGAGCAGTCGCGCGGCAGTGTGACCGCGCTGGCCGACCTGGCAGTGCACGATCAGGTCGCCCTCGGGCAGATCCGCCGTGCGCAGGTCATCGACCGGAATGTGCACGCTGCCGGGGATCGATCCGGCGTCGTTCTCGGCGGCGGATCGCACGTCGATCAGGGTCGCGCCGGATGCCAGCGCCTCGTAGAGCTCGTGCCACTGGATCGACGGGGTCAACCCGGTGGCGTTGTTGTCGGCGATGTAGCCGAGCATGTTCACCGCGTCCTTCGCCGAGCCGTACTGCGGTGCGTAGGCGAGTTCGAGGCGGCTCAGCCGTGACGCGGTCAGTCCCGCCTGCATGGCGGTCGCGATCACGTCGATCCGGCGGTCGGCGCCGTGTCGGCCGATCACCTGCGCGCCGAGGATGAGGTCGGTGCACGGGTCCACCAGCAGCTTCATCGTCAGCCGCTCCGCACCCGGGTAGTACCCGGCGTGGTCGGTCGGGTGCGCGTGGATGACGCGGTGCGGGCGTCCCTCATCGATCAGGCGGCGCTCGCTCCAGCCCACCATCGCCACGGCGAGGTCGAAGACGCCGATGATCGCGACGCCGAGGGACGGCTCGCTCTCGTCCGGCATCCGGTCGAACAGCCCTTCTTCGGCCGCGATCACGTCGGCGGCGATGCGACCGTGCCGGTTCGCCAGACCGGCCATCGTGACCAGCGTGGGCTGGCCCGAGACGGCGTCGAGCTTCTCGGCGGCGTCGCCGACCGCGAGGATGCGGGGGTCTGCGGTGCGCTGGTGCCCGTCGACGGGTATGCCCCCGGTGACGCCCGGCTCGAGTCCGGCGGTGCGCAGCAGAGATGCTGCCGGGCGCACTCCGCGGGCGTCGATGACGATGTCGGCGGCGATCGTGCCGCCGTCGTCGAGGTGCACGCCATCGGCATCGATCGAGTTCACGGAGGTGCGGGTGCGCAGGTCGACGCCGTGCGCGCGCAGCTCGTCGACGACGAGGGCGGCCATCTCGGGGTCGAGTGGACTGAGCGGGTGCGGGCCGTGCTGCACGAGGGTGACGTCGAGTCCGCGACGCACCAGGTTGTCGACGGCCTCGAGACCGATGAATCCGCCGCCGGCGACCACGGCTGAACCGGATGCGCCGGCGGGCAGCGCGTCGAGCTCTGCGGTGATGCGGTCGACGTCGTCGATCGTGCGCAACGTGGCGACCGCGGGACCTCCGGCAGCATCGAACACGTCGACGGGCGCCGCGCCCGTGGCGAGGATCAGGTGGTCGTAGGGCTCGTCCGAGACCATGCCGGTTCGCACCTCCCGCACGGCGACGGTGCGGGCGTCCCGGTCGATCGAGACGACCTCGTGTCCTGTGCGCACGTCGAGGTCGAAGCGCGCGCGCAGCGATTCGGGCGTCTGCAGCAGCAGCGATCGCCTGTCGGCGATCACGCCGCCGACGTAGTACGGCAGCCCGCAGTTCGCGAAGCTGACGTGGTCGCCCTGCTCGATGACGACGATCTCGGCACTCTCGTCGAGTCGCCGCAGTCGCGTGGCCGCAGACATCCCGCCCGCGACGCCGCCCGCGATGATCACCCGCATGTCAGGCCCTTCCGAGCAGCTTGCCGAAGAATCCGGTCGGCGCCCGCTCATCGTCGTGCCCTGGGCACCACTGCGCCGCCGGCACCGTCTTCTTCACGCTGTCGACGTGCTGGCCGCAGCCTGCCCACGTCGTCTTCCCGCACGTCTTGCACGTCACCGCTCTGCACATACCCCGAGGGTATCAGGCATACCCCTGGGGGTATGCCTGGAGCCCGCCGGTTGTTGAGCGAGCGACGAAGGAGCGAGACGAAACGGTCTCAGACCGGCCGAGGCGTTTCGTCTCGCTTCGCTCGCTCACCGACCGGGGGCTCGCAGCGCGTTGGCCTCGATGAACGCGCGCAATGCCTGCTCGTCGTCGGGAAGCTCGGTGACGTGCTGCGGCGCCGCGAGCATCTCGCGCAGTTCGGGCGAGTAGTCCAGCTCGACGCCGATCGCCTCGGCGATCGTCTCGGCGAACTTCTGGGGCTTGGCGGTCTCGAGCACCAGCATCGGCACACCGTCCTCGACGTGCTCGCGAGCGATCCGAACACCGTCGGCGGTGTGCGGGTCGATGATCTCGCCGGTCGCCTCGTGCACCGCCTTGATGGTGGCGAGCCGGTCGGCGTGCGTCGAAGTGCCGCTCACGATGCCGAACTCGCTCTCGAAGCGCGGCTGCTCGGCCGACAGGTCGAAGAAGCCCTGGCGGTCGAGGTCCGCCCACAGCTCCTTCACGCGCGCGGCGTCGCGTCCGACGACGGCGTAGATGAACCGCTCCAGGTTCGACGCCTTCGAGATGTCCATCGACGGGCTCGACGTGGCGAGCGTGTCGGCGGCCGACCGCGGACGGTAGATCCCGGTGCGGAAGAACTCGTCGAGCACGTTGTTCTCGTTCGCGGCGAGCACCAGCCGGCGCACCGGCAGGCCCATCCGCTTCGCCCAGAAGCCCGAGAGGATGTTGCCGAAGTTGCCCGAGGGCACCGTGAACGAGACCTCGGTCGGGCCCATCGCGTCGGTGGCCCGCAGCCACGCCCAGAAGTAGTAGACGATCTGCGCGGTGATGCGCGCGAGGTTGATCGAGTTGACCGCGCCGAGGCTCAGGCTGCGCTTGAACGGCACGTCGCCGGCGAGCGCCTTCACCAGGTTCTGGCAGTCGTCGAACACGCCCTCGATGGCGATGTTGTGCACGTTCTCGTCGGCGAGCGAGTACATCTGCGCGCGCTGGAAGGCGCTCATCCGCCCCTGCGGCGAGAGCATGAACACCGCGACGCGCTCCTTGCCGCGCAGCGCGTGCTCGGCGGCCGATCCGGTGTCGCCCGAGGTCGCACCCACGACGTTCAGCACGCCGTCGTTGCGCTCCAGCACGTACTCCATGACCTGGCCGAGGAACTGCATCGCCATGTCCTTGAACGCCAGAGTCGGCCCCTCACTGAGGCCGACGAGCGTGAGGCCGCCGTCGATCGGGCGCAGTGGCACGATGTCCGCCGGGAAGCCGGCGTAGGCGTCGCGGTCATGCGCGCCAGGTCCTCGCGCGGGATGTCGGTGGCGAACAGCCCGAGCACCTCGGCCGCGAGCTCCGGGTAGGAAAGACGACGCCAGGATGCCAGGGTGCCGGCATCCACGTGCGGCAGTGCCTGCGGGACCGCGAGCCCGCCATCGGTGGCGAGACCCTCGAGCAGCGTCTCGGAGTACGGCAGCGGCTCCATGCCGCCGCGGGTGGAGATGAACTGCACGGGGACTCCTCGGGGTCGCGAACCCCTATTGTCTCAGGATCCCGGGCGCGCCGAGGCCGCGTGACACGACCACGACGCGCCCCGTGGCGCGAGACGGCTCGCCCGCGTGTCAACCCCGTGCCCTCGGCACGTCGTCCCGCCTATCGTGATGCGACGATGCACAGCAGCGAGCAGGCCGGCGGAGCCCGGGGACGGTGGTCGCGGATCGCGACCGGCATCGGGGGTGCCGTGCACCAGGCCGTGCGTCCCGCCCGCCTCCTGATCGCGGTGAAGACCGCGCTCGCGGTCGCGGCCGCCTGGCTCATCGCCCCGCTGATGCCCGGCATCACCGACGACTACCCGTACTACGCACCCCTCGGCGCGCTGATCAGCATGTACCCGACGCTGATGACCTCGCTGCGTTCGAGCCTGCAGACGCTTCTGGGCCTGGGCGTCGGCGTCGGCATCGCCGCACTCGTCGTCCTCACCGCCGGTCCCAGCGTGTGGACCCTCGCCGCCGCCACCGCGCTCGGCGTGCTCGTCTCCGGCACAGGATGGTTCGGCGCCGGCAAGGAGTACATCCCCGTGGCGGCGCTGTTCGTGCTCATCGTCGGCGGCGCCGACGCCGAGGACTATTCACTGGGGTACGTCCTGCAGACCGTGGTCGGCGTCGCCGTGGGACTGATCGTGAATGTGCTCATCCCTCCCGCGCCACTCGTCGCCGAGGCACGCGCGCGCATCGACGAGTTCTCGCGCACCCTCTCGTCGCACCTGCACGCGATCGGTGACGCGGTCGCCGTGTCCTGGCCGCCGGAGGACCGCACCTGGGTCCGTGACGCGACCGCGCTGGCGGCGACCGCACGCGCACTGCGGGAGGCACTGTCCGACGCCGATGAGAGCCGGCGGGGCAATCCGCGCGCCCGGGGGCATCACGCCGACACCCAGGGTGAGCACGACCGGCTGGAGACGCTGGACGATGTGGCGCATCAGATCCGGGACATCTCCGGATGCCTCGGCGACACGATCTGGTCCCGCCCCGGAGCCCTGCCCCTCGAGCCCGACCTCGTCTCGCCGCTGGCGAGTGCGTGTCACGCCGTGGCCGAGGTGCTGGTCGCCGACGACGATGAGAGCGACGAGCGCCGGGCGGACGCGCAGGCGCAGGTCGACCGTCTGCTCCGCGTCGTGCACGACAGCAGTCTCGGCACGCGCACCGTGACAGGACCGGGAGTGCTGACGGCCATGCACCTGAATCGGATCCTCATCCTGCTGTCTCCGGCGACGGCAGACGGCAGCGCTCAGTCCCGCACGTAGTGCAGGAGCAGTTCGTCGCCGGAGCGCAGCACGGAGGCCAGGCGCATGTCCGTCGGGACGGACGGAGATCCGGCCACGATGCGGCCGGAGGCGCCGCCCTCCAGGGTCGGTGCGAGCGTCAGGTGCAGCGCATCCACCGCACCTGCGGCGAGGAACGAGCCGAAGACGTGCGGGCCGCCTTCGCCGTGCACGCCTCGGAGCCCGCGGTCTGCGAGCTCGGCCCGCACCCGAAGCGGATCGACGTCGCCCGCTCCGCACACGATCACGTCGGCGACATCCGCAAACTCCCCGGCCCGCGCTTCCGCGACCGTGCACACGATCGGCCGCACCGGAGCCTCCGTGAAGATCGGCGACGCGGGATCGAGCCGCAGGCTGCGTGAGATCAGCACGAAGACCGGATGCGGCGGCATCCCGCGCTCCCGGCGCCATGCGACGGACGCGTCATCGAGGCGCATCGCACCGTATCCCTCGATGCGCGCGGTGCCCGCGCCGAGCAGGATCGCGTCGGCCGGACGGCGCAGCAGGCCGAACAGCCGGCGATCCGCGGCATCCCCGAGCGCGCCGGAGCGACCGTCGCGGGTGGCCGCGCCGTCGATCGAGGCGATGAAGTTCATCCGCAGCCAGTCGCGGCCCTCAGGCATCGCGGTCAGCGCGAGCAGCGCGTCGTCGTCGAGTCCGGATGCCGGGTTCGGCCAGAGCAGGTCCACGTCAGACATTGTGCGTCGGATGCGTGTTGTGCTCCAGCCGCACCGGCGGACGCCAGCCCAGGATCGCCTCGGTCATCCGCACCGCGTCGACGGTCTGCGCCACGTCATGCATCCGCACGATCCGTGCTCCGCCGAGGATGCAGGCGGTCATCGCCGCGAGCGATCCCGCCTGCCGCTCGCCCTGCGGCCGGTCGATCGACTCGCCGATGAAGTCCTTGTTCGACACGGCGACCAGCAGCGGCAGTCCGATGTCGGCGATCTCCGGCAGCCGACGGGTGATCTCGAGCGAGTGCAGCGTGTTCTTGTCGAGATCGTGGCCGGGGTCGATGATGATCCGCTCGGGAGGCACGCCGGCCGATGCCGCCCGCGCGATCCGCTCGAGCAGGAAGGCGCGCACCTCGGCCACCACATCGCCGAAGTGCGCGGCCGGCTTCTCGGCGCGCGGCGGCCCGACGCTGTGCGTGATCACGACGTGCGCATCGCTGCCGGCGACGACGCCGGCCATGCGCGGGTCGCCCAGTCCACTGGTGTCATTGATGACCGCGGCGCCCGCGTCGATCGCGGCTTCGGCGACGGTGGCGGAGTTCGTGTCGACGGAGATCACCACGCCGGCATCCGAGTCGGCGATCGCCCGGACGACCGGCACCACTCGGTCGATCTCCTCCCGCACCGAGACCGCGGGACCGCGTCCGAACGGCACGCCGCCGACATCGACCCAGTCCGCGCCCAGCCCGGCGGCGCGGAGTGCGCTCGCGACGGCGCGATCCAGAGCGAAGTTCGCCCCGCTGTCCGAGAACGAGTCGGGCGTGCGGTTCACGACCGCCATCACCGCGACCTGACGATCGAAGTCGAAGGTGCGCCCGCCGATGCGGCGGATCCCGGTCTGAACCGCCGCCGTCATCGCGCCGTCCCCACGCTGTCGCGCACCGCGTCCGAGGCGTCCCAGTCGTTCGCCTGCATGGCGGCGACCACCGTTCCGTCCGAGACCCAGTACGCCCGGAACGCTCCACCGTTCGCGGCATCCGTGTCGCCGTCGACCTCGACGCGGTCGTAGCCCTCGGGACCGACGCTGCCGAAGTACTCCATGCCGAGGTCGTACTGGTCGGTGAAGAAGTACGGCAGGTGCGTGTACTGCTCGCCAGCGCCGAGCAGGTTGTGCGCGGCGACCTTGCCCTGCTCGATCGCGGTGTCCCAGTGCTCGACGCGGATGCGTCGACCCAGCACCGGATGATCGTGGTTCGCGACGTCGCCGATCGCGTAGATGTCCGGATCCGAGGTGCGCAACGTCGCGTCGACGAGGATGCCGTTGTCGGTGGCGAGCCCCGCGGCCTCAGCCAGCTCGGTGTCGGGCGCGGCACCGACCCCCACGACGAGCACGTCCGCGGCGGACATCTCGTCCTCCGTGACGGAGGTGCTCAGCCGCAGATCGACGCCGTGCGCCCGGTGCAGGTCGGCGAACACCGTCGCGACCTCGGGCCCCAGCACCCGCACCAGCGGCAGGTCCGCGACCTCGTACACGGTGACATCGGCACCGGCGATCCGTGCAGCGGCGGCGACCTCGAGTCCGATCCAGCCGGCGCCGACGATCACGACCTTCGCACTCGGGACCAGGCGCTCCTTCAGCCCGGCGCTGTCCTCCATGGTGCGCAGGTACACCGGCGAGGCGACGCGATCGGCGACGTCGAAGCGCCGCGGCTGCGCACCGGTGGCGATGAGCAGCCTGTCGTAGTGCACGACCTCGTCGCCCGCCGTGACCGTGTGCGCGACAGGGTCGATCGCGGTCACGCGGGTGCCGGTGCGCAGCTGCACGTCGTGCTCGCCGTACCAGGCCTCGTCGTGCACGAGTGCGGCGTCGACGCCCTTCTTGCCCAGCAGCACGTCCTTCGACAGCGGCGGGCGCTCGTAGGGCGGATGCTTCTCCGCAGCGAACACCACGAGCTCACCGTCGTACCCCTTCTCGCGCAGCTCCGTGACGGCGGTGCCGGCGGCGAGCCCGCCGCCGATGATCACGATGGTCATGAGATTCCCTTCTTCAGATCCGGATGCGGGTGGATGCGTCAGCGGCCGGTGACGAGGGAGAGGAACTCCGCGCGGGAGCTCGCATCGTCGCGCAGCACGCCGCGCAGCGCGGAGGTCGTGGTCACAGCGGACCCGGCGCGCGCCCCGCGCAGGCTCATGCAGCTGTGCGCCGCCTCGATCACCACTCCGACGCCGCGCGGCTGCAGGTGCAGCGCGAGCGCATCGGCGACCTGCACGGTCAGCCGCTCCTGGATCTGCGGACGTCGGGAGAAGTGGTCGACCATCCGCGGGATCTTCGACAGCCCGACCACGCGATCAGCCGGCAGGTACGCGACATGGGCGACGCCACTGAACGGCAGCAGATGATGCTCGCAGACCGACTGCAACGGAATGTCGCGCACGAGCACCATCTCGTCGTAACCGTCGGTGTTCGCGAAGGTGGTGAAGTCGAACGGCTGCGGACTGAGCAGCTCGGCGTAGGCGGCGGCGAAGCGTGACGGTGTCCGCGCCAGGTCCGGGGCATCAGGGTCGTCCGGCTCGATGCCGAGCGCCCGCAGCAGCGCGTGCGCCGCGGCCTCGGCCGCGTCCAGATCGATCGCGCGCGGGACGGCGCGGATCCGCACGCGGTCTTCGGCCGGAACGGCCTCGCCCTCTTCGGTGTACGCCAGCGACAACGTCATGACCGTCCTCCTCGGCTCTCATTCCATTGAAGACCCGCGACCTCTCTAAAGTCAATGGTTCTGTTTTTTAGAGTCGTCTCCATCTTTCGATCGAGCTCGGTCTCCATCGGAAGCGCGATCCGCCCGCGACCGCGCTCGGGTGGGCTGGACTGGTGACGAGATTCCTCCGTTCCCTTCCCCACGTCCTCACCTCGCGCCGCGGCGCGTGGATCTCCCTCCTCACCGGAGTGCTGGTGCTGGTCGCCCTGATGGGCGCGTTCGGCCGCGTGTCGCTGGACGCCCGCAGCGGCATCGCGCCGCCGGACTCCGAATCAGCTCAGGTGAGCACGCTCGAGCAGCGCTTCCCGGATGCCGAAGAGCAGGCTCTCCTGGTGATCGCGAGCCGCGACGACGGCGGCGATCTGACCGCGGCCGACCTGCAGGCGCTCACCGCTCTCGCCGATCCGATCTCGACGCAGACCGGGGACGAGGTGCGCGGTCCGATCCCCAGCGACGACGGCGCGGCGGCCGCACTGCAGGCGACGGTGTCGGCCGGCGACGACGACGCGGCCGAGACGGCCACCCACGACCTGCGCGACGTCGTCGCGGAGCATCCGATCGACGGAGTGTCCATGCAGGTGACCGGAGGTCCGGCCTTCGGCGCGGATGTTGCCGCCGCGTTCGACGGCGCCGACTTCACCCTGCTGCTCGTGACCATCCTCATCGTGGCGCTGCTGCTGATCATCACGTACCGATCACCGGTGCTGTGGCTGGTGCCGCTCGCCGTCGTCGCCTTCGCCGATCAACTGGCGAGCAAGGTCACGGCGGCGATCGGCAACGCCCTGGAGCTGCAGTTCGACACCGGCATCGTCAGCGTGCTGGTGTTCGGAGCCGGCACCAACTACGCCCTGCTGCTCGTCTCGCGCTACCGCGAGGAGCTGCGGCGCGTCGACGACCACCGTGCCGCTCTGGCGACCGCCTACCGGGCGACGGCACCGGCCATCCTCGCGTCGAACGCGACCGTCGTCCTCTCGCTGCTCACGCTCGTGCTCGCAGTGATCCCCGGCACCCGCGGACTCGGGGTCGCCTCGGCCGTCGGGCTGCTGATCGCCCTGGCCGCGGTGCTGCTCGTGCTGCCGCCGGCTCTGGCGGTGTGCGGCCGGAAGCTGTTCTGGCCGTTCGTGCCTCGACCGGCAGAGGCGATCGGGCGCGACGGGGTGCCGCGACAGGATCGCGTCGCCCGCGAGGGACGCGCCTGGCGCGCCGTCGCCCGCAACGTCGTGCGGCGGCCCTGGCTGCCGCTGATCGGCGGGACCGCACTGCTCGCGGTGATGGCCAGCGGGCTCCTGGGAACCTCGGTCGGACTCAGCCAGGTGGAGAAGTTCCGCGTGCCGTCCGAGTCAGCGGCGGGCCTCCAGGTGCTCGGCGAGCACTTCCCGCCCGGGCTCGCGCAGCCGATGATCGTGGTCGCCGACAGCGCAGCATCCGACGACGTGAGCGCAGCGATCGAGGACGTGGACGGCGTCGTGCGCGTCGCCCCTGCCGGTGAGAGCACGGACGGCGACCTCGTGAAGCTCGTCGTCACCGGCGACGCCGCACCCGGCACCGCGCAGAGCAGAGCGCTGATCGAGGACGTCCGCGCCGCCGCGCACGGCGTACCCGGCGCCGACGCCCTCGTCGGCGGGCAGGGTGCGGCGGAGCTGGATGCGCGCGCGGGCAACCTGCGCGACTTCCTGGTGATCGCCCCGCTCGTGCTGCTGGTGGCCCTGGTCGTGCTCGTGCTGCTGCTGCGGGCGCTCGTCGCGCCGATCGTGCTGCTGGTGGTGAACGCGTTCACAGCCGTCGCGGCGATCGGCGCCGGCGCCTGGCTGAGCAGGGTGCTGTTCGACTGGGACGCCCTCGACCTGCAGGTGCCGCTGCTCGCGTTCCTGTTCCTGGTCGCGCTCGGCGTGGACTACACGATCTTCCTCGTGCATCGTGCGCGTTCCGAGGCCCGCCGGGTGGGTACCCGCGAAGGCATGGTGAACGCGCTGGCCTCGACAGGCGGGGTGATCACCAGCGCCGGCGTCGTGCTCGCCGGGGTGTTCGCCGCACTGGGGATGCTCCCCCTGGTCACGCTGGGCCAGATCGGCCTGATCGTGGGGATCGGCGTGCTCGTGGACACCCTGGTGGTGCGCACGCTCGTGGTCCCCGCGCTGTTCTCGGTCCTCGAGGACCGGATGTGGTGGCCGGGGCGGGCGCCCCGACCGCAGTCCGCTCCCCTCGCCTCGGAAGAGGACGCCAACACGGACGCACCGGTGCCGGTCGTCTGACCGCAGTCGGGCGCCCCGGCCCGTGGCCCTGTCGTCAGGGCTGCGGACCGGCGTGGCACCACGACGCGTCGAATCCCGACAGTGTGGCCAGCTCCTCGCCTGTCCGCAGGTCGAGAAGGTTCGTGTGCACCTTCTTCGGCAGCGGCATGAGCAGCTCGTCGTAGGGGTTGTCCGTGAGATCGGGGGTCACCGTGACCGCCGCGTACTGGCCGCTCGGCGAGGCGCACACCTGCAGGATGGCGTCGTCTCCGTCCACCTGGAAGATCTTCTCGGCGGCGCCGTCCGGAGTCACCGTGATCACCGACTGCCCGGTGGGCATGCCGGTCTCGTCGCGCTGGACGACGTGCTGCAGCGCGCCGCCGGGGTAGGGCACGACGGCGGTGGGCGGACCGTAGTCGGGCTTCGTCACCGGCATCGGCTGCTCCGAGCCGTCGGTGAGGTTGAGCTCGACGATCTCGCTCGTCGGCCGCTCGACGACGGCGGTGAACGTGCCGCGCGCGACGCCGAGGATCTGCGCGGCGGTACCCATCGGCTTGACGCCCGCGTCGCCGGCCGGATCCTCCACGGCGAGTGCCCCGTCGAAGTCGATGAACAGCAGCGACGAGGTGTCGGGCACGAACTGCCAGTCCGCGATGCTGACGTCCTTGCCGGCGACCTGCACGATCCGCGGACCGCTCGTTCCGCTCAGTGACTGCGTGACCAGCACGCTCTCCCGCCCCGAGGTCTCGCTGAGGTCGGCGTCGGAGTAGCTGTAGCCCACGAGATCGCCGCGATCGGAGACCTGCAGGGTCGAGACGTAGCCGTCCCCGGGGAGCTTCAGCTCGCGCTGGCCGGATCCGTCCCTGTTCATGACGACCAGTCTCGATCCGCCCTTCTCCTCGACGGCGACCACGAGCCGCGACGACGTCGCACGGAAGTCGACGATGCGCGGTGCGCGGAACACCGCGACGCCCTTCTCACCGGTGAGGTCGGTGCGGAAGATCTTGTCGTCGCCGTCGCTGCGCTGCAGCAGGAAGATATGGGCCGCGGGCGTGGTGAACGCGGTCTCGAGGTCGGACGACGGCCCGCCGCCCGTGCCCTCGGCGTCGCGGACCCGCACCGTGTACTCCGTGGCATCGTCGAGGGGCACCGTGAAGCGGATGCCGATGCTGCGACCGGCCGCGTCGATGGTGAACGGCACGGCGGGATCGACCGTCACCTGCGACTCGTCGATCTCGGCGAGCGGCTCGTTCGCGGTGAGGATCACCCGGCTGCCGGAGGTCTCGGTCGCCTGCTGAGGGTCGGCCTGCACCGCCACGACCCGCGGTCCGTGCAGCAGGCTCACCGCCGAGAGGATGCCGCCGACCACGAGCAGGACGCCGACCACCGCGGCGAGCACGGTCCCGAAGCGCCGGGAGCGCGTCGCCGCTTTGCGCTTCCCGCGGCCCTGTGCGCTTCGCGCGGACGCATCCGCCGCCCTCGTCCGCGCGAAGCGCACATCCCGCGCGAGGATTCGGGGTGGACAGCGCGAGATCGGGGACGGATGCCGGGGACGCGCCGCGCACGGCGTCGGCACGCGCCGGCCTGTTCTCGGCACGCGCCGACGCTGCGGGCGTCACCGCCTCGCTCGGCCCAGCGGCGTCCCGCGCCGCCTCGTCTTCGGCACGCGCCGGCACCACCGCCGCCGTGCGCTTCCCGCGGACCTGTGCGCTTCGCGCGGACGCATCCGCCGCCCTCGTCCGCGCGAAGCGCACATCCCCGCGCGGGGGTTCGGGGTCGGATGCCGGGGACGCGCCGCGCACGGCGTCGGGACGCGCCGGCCTGTTCTCGGCACGCGTCCGCGCTGCGGGCGTCACCGCCTCGCTCGATTCGGCGGCGTCCCGTGCAGCGGCCTCCCGCGCAGCGGCCTCGCGGGCGGCGCGGAGCTGCGCGCGGGTCAGCGGCTGGTCGCCCGACCCGGGTCCGTCAGTACTCATACGGATCCTTCGGTTCCTTGATCCGCTTGACGTCGGTCGGCTCGATGCGCAGCGCGCCGTCGGCGTCGGCCTTCACCGTGCCGGTGACCTCGATCCAGTCCCCCGTCTCATACGAGCCCGCGGCTTCGTCGACGGGCACGGATGCCGGGCGCGCGTCAATGACGCAGTGCGTGATCACCATGCGGGTGAGGCCCAGGGAGCCCTTCTCGCCGGCCGAAGGCGTCACGAATCCGGTCAGCGTGACCGTCGCACCGTCGTAGTCCTCCGGTCGGGTGGCGTTCGCGAACGCATTCGCCCAGTCGCCGACGCCGAACGTGGTGGTGTCCGCGACGCCGAGGTCCACATCGTCTGCGCCGGCGAACAGCACGGTGCTCTCACCCGCGCGCTGCATCGCGATCTCGGCCGACAGCGACGCCGGCGGCAGGACCAGCGCCGCCAGCACGACGGCGGATGCCAGGATGCCGGCGGTCCAGGCACCCACGCGCGACAGTGTGCGGCGGCCGGCCGATCCGGCATCCGCGTGATCGTGACCATGGTCGTGACCGTGGTCGCTCTCGGCGCCAAGCGGCAGCACGCACGTCCACACCGCGCCGATCAGCATGAGGACCGCCGCCGCGGACGCGAACCACACCGTGTCCGGGCTGATGTACAGGGTCAGCCGCCCGCTGACGGCGAGCCCGAGCGTGACCACGGCGATGGCGGCGGCCAGGCCGACGCCCAGCCAGCGCGCGGCCAGGGCGCGGCGCCGTTCGGGCAGGTGCGCATCAGGCAGGTGCGGTTCAGACAAAGACGTTCACCGCCATCCCGATCGCGAAGGCTGACAGCAGCACCACGGCCACGATGACGCCGAGCACCCGCCAGCGGAACGTCGTGCGCAGCAGCGCGAGCATCTTCACGTCGACCAGCGGTCCGACCAGCAGGAACGCGACGAGCGCGCCCGGCGAGAACGTCGAGGCGAAGGACAGCGCGAAGAACGCGTCGACGTTCGAGCAGATCGCGACCGTCATCGCGAGCGCCATCATCGCCACGATCGACAGTGCCGGGTTGGAGCCGACGGCGATGAGCACCTCACGCGGGATGAGCACCTGCACCGCGCCGGCGATCGCCGAGCCGATGACGAGCGCCGGCATGACCGCGCGCAGCTCGACGACGAACTGCGCGAGGCTGCGGCGCACCGGGCTGCCCGGCTCGTGGTCGATGAGTTCGCAGGTCGCGATGAACCTGTCGGTCAGCAGGCCGTCCTGGTCGGGGTGCAGGCTGTAGATCCAGCCGATGAGGTTGGCGATGAGGAAGCCGCCGACCAGGCGTGCGACGAGGATCCCGGCATCCCAGCCGAACGCCGCGTGCGTGGTGAGGATGACGATCGGGTTCACGATCGGCGCCGCGATCAGGAAGGTCAGCGCCTCGGCCGGCGCCAGGCCGCGCATCATCAGGCCGCGCGCGAACGGCACGTTGCCGCATTCGCACACCGGAACCACCATGCCCAGCAGCGACAGCACGCCACGGCGGGCCCAGGGGTTGCGTGGCAGCCAGCGCTGCACGGCGTCGGACGGCAGCCACACCTGCACGACGATCGACAGCACGACGCCGACGAAGACCCACGGCAGCGCCTCGATCAGCACGCTGAGGGTGAGCGTCAGGCCGTCCTGCATGCGCGTGGGCAGGGCGTCGGCGAACAGCGCCGGCGCGAAGCGGTCGATGAGCAGCAGGGTGACGAGCATGCCGGCGCCGACGGCGATGCCGATCCAGGGCGCGCGGCGCCGGGTGTCGTGCTTGTGCGCGAGGGCGACACTTCCGGGCATGAGAATCATTCTCCCGGGCGCGAACCCTGGAAACCCTGAATCCTCTGTCACACTCGCCCACCGGCATCCGACACCCTCAGTGAGCGCCGCATCGAGCGGCCTCGGAGGGAACGACGATGACCAGGATCGACATGTCCAAGACCAACCGGCTCGGCTACGCGGCCGTGCTCGGCATGGAGGCGTACGCGCGCAAGGCCGTCGAGCCGCGCCTGTACGAGCTGATCAAGCTGCGCGCCTCACTGCTGAACGGATGCGGGTACTGCGTCGACATGCACGCGACCGACGGCGCGAAGCGCGGCATCCCGCAGCGCACGCTGCACGCGGTCGGCGCCTGGCAGCACGCCCGCGGGTTCTTCTCGGAGGCCGAGCTCGCAGCGTTGGCACTGACCGATGCGATCACGAAGCTGGGTCCCGACACCGTCACCGACGAGATCTGGGATGCCGCGGCCGCGCACTTCGACGAGGACGAGCTGGGCGGACTCGTCATGGCCATCAGCACGATCAACGTCTGGAACCGCATCGCGATCGCGACCGAGATGGCCCCGCCGATCGACGACAAGCACCCGATCGCCTGAAGGCGCCTATACGTTGGGGGTCATGACACTCGCCGCCACTCCCGCGACCCGCGCCTGGGAGGCGGAGCGGGGACGGCTGATCGGCATCGCCTACCGGATGCTGGGCGATTTCGGCCATGCCGAGGACGTCGTCTCCGAGGTCGCGATCGAGGCGCTGAACGCGGAGCGCGCCGGAGACGACCGGGTGCGCTCCTGGCCCGCCTGGCTGACCACGGTGTGCGTGCGTCGCACGATCGACCGGGTGCGCTCGCTGGCCGCGGCACGCGAGGAGTACACCGGGCACTGGCTGCCCGAACCCGTCGCGACCTCGCGGCTGCCGGAGGACGCCGTGGCCGACCGCGAGCTGCTCTCGATCGCGCTGCTGCACCTGGCCGAGCAGCTGCCACCGGACGCCCGGGCCGCAGTCGTGCTGCACCGCGCCTTCGGGATGACGGCCGTCGAGATCGGCGAGATCCTGGAACGGTCACCGGCCGCGGTGCGGCAGCTGACCTCCCGTGCCGAGCGCCGGCTGCAGATCTCGGACGATGCGGCGGGCGCCCCGCCCGCGGATCCCGTCGCGCTCGCGTCACTGATGACGGCCATCGAAGGCGGCGACATCGACGCCGTGCTCGACCTGCTCGCGGACGACGCCATCCTGTGGAGCGATGGCGGCGGGCGCGTGCGCGCCGCGCTCAACCCGATCTTCGGCGGTGAGAAGGTGCGCCGTTTCTTCATCGGCGTCCTCGAGAAGGCGACCGCAGACCCGTCGCAGCCGCTCGGTGCGGTGCTGCTCGACGTCAACGGCGAACCGGCGATCGCGCTCACCCACTCCGGTCGCACCGACGTGCTGATGCTGGAGTTCGACGCCGACGGCCGGATCCGGCGGCATCCGTCAGGTCTGCAATCCTGACAAGCTGCACTTCGTGCTCTGACGGCCACCCCGCGCGTAGCGCCGGAGGCCTGTCACATTCCGGTGCTCCGGCACGACATCCTGGTGAGGCACGGAGAAGGCCGAGATGAGGAGGTGCGCGATGCGGATCGCGATCGCAGGAGGCACGGGAACGGTCGGACGCCACATCGTGGCGGCAGCGCGGGAACGGGGACACGAGGCGGTCGTGCTTGCTCGGTCGACCGGTGCCGACGTGATCACGGGCGCCGGAGTGGACGATGCCCTCGCCGGAGCGGATGCCGTCATCGACGCGAGCAATGCCACCACGCTCTCCGCCACGAAGGCCAGGGCGTTCTTCGAGACTGCGACCCGCACCCTGCTGGCGGCGGAGCGGCGCACCGGGGTCGGCCATCATGTGGCGCTGTCGATCGTCGGTATCGACGCCATCGACGCGGCGTACTACGCCGGCAAGCTCGCCCAGGAGCGTGCCGTCGCCGCCGGGCCCGTGCCGTACACGATCGCCCGCGCCGCACAGTTCCACGAGTTCGCCGGACAGCTCCTCTCCGCGATGGGAGGACCTTTCGCTCTGATGCCGAAGACGCTGATGCGCCCGGTCGCCGCTCGCGAGGTGGGCGAGCATCTGGTCGCGGTCGCCGAGGCTCAGCCCGCCGGCCGGGCGACCGACCTCGTCGGGCCCCACGACGAGGTGCTCGCCGACCTCGCCCGTCGGCAACTCGCTCACGACGGAGTTCGCCGCCGAGTCCTCGAGGTGCGCCTGCCCGGACGATACGGTGCCGGACTGGCATCGGGGTCGCTTCGCGGCACGGGAACGCGGCTCGAGGGGCGCATCACGTTCGACGAGTGGCTGGAGAGCGAAGACCACCCGCATTGATCAGGATCGGAGAAGCGGATGTCGCGACGTTCCCGTAGCGTGCTTCTCAGTTGATCGGAGGATGCCATGACCGGGAAGACGACGAACGACGGGCTGTCCGCGCAGGAGCGCGCGGCGGTCAAGCAGCGCGCGCAGGAGCTGAAGCTCCAGGCCAAGCGCGAGAAGGAGGCCGACAAGGCCGCCGCCGACAAGGCCGACCTGCTCGCGAAGATCGCGGAGATGCCGGACGCGACCGGCAGGCAGCACAGCGCCTGCACGAGATCGTCACCACGACGGCTCCGAGCCTCGCACCGCGGCTGTACTACGGTCAGCCGGGCTGGGCGAAGAATGGCAAGGTCGTGGTGTTCTTCCGCAGCGGGCAGATGGACAAGGACCGCTACTCCACGCTGGGGTTCAGCTCGCAGGCCGAGCTCGACGACGAGACCGGGCTCTGGCCGACGGCGTTCGCCCTGCAGGATCCGACCGAGCGGGCCTGGCAGCAGGTGACCGACCTGGTGCGGAGGGCGGCCGGCCTCTGACCGGTTCGGGTTCAGCGCAGCAGCATCCGCCGCCAGGCATCCGCGAGGTGCGCCCGGAACCGATCCGGCGCCCAGCCGCGCTCCTCGACCAGCAGGATCCAGTACTCCGGCGAGTTCATGCTCCAGATGACGTCGGCGATCGCCTCGTCATCGAGGTCGTCGCGCAGTTCGCCTGTGGCACGCAGGTCGGCGGCGAAGTCGCGCATGTTCCGGGCGCGCCGTTCGGAGATCCCCTGCCACAGCTCCCGGCTGGGGACATCGACACGGGAGGCGTCGCGCAAGGCGGCGAAGACCGGCGCGAGTCTGCTCAGGATGCGGGTGATCGCGGCCGCGTAGATGTCGATCTTCTCGCCGGCGGTGCCTGCCGCGACGATCCTCTGCACGTAGTCGCGCTGTGGTGCCGGGATCGCCTGCGGGGTCCCGGAGATGGCGGACTCGACGACGGCGCGCACGACATCGCCCTTGCGGCCGATGGACCGGTAGATCGTGTCGACGTTGACCCCGGCCTGCGCGGCGATGCGCTGCACGGTGGCCCCGGGGAACCCCTCCGCGATCAGCAGTTCGCGGGCCGCCTCGACGATCGCGGCCCTGGTGCGCTCGGCCTGCTCGGCACGCACCGGGGAGTGATAGGCGCGGGTCTGGGACATCCCGATCAGTCTGCCTGACGCCGGCGGTTCATGCGGCGAGGAGCCGGGAGGAGGTCTGGATCACCGCGGCGAGGTGCTCGGCATCTCGCCCGGATCCGCCGATCAGCGTGGAGGTGAGGCCGAACTGGAACGGCAGGCCCATGAAGGCGAGGCCGGCGATGTCGGTGGAGACGCCGCGGTCATGCGCCGGCATTCCGTGCTCGTCCAGCGGCAGACCGTCGATCCAGTCCAGGTCGGGACGGTACCCCGTCGCCCACAGCACGGCGTCCGTTTCGACGACGGTGCCGTCCGCAAGCCTCGGCAGTCCGTCGACGACATCGACGAATCGGGGCGCGAGGCGCGCGCCGGCGCGCGCGAGGTCGCGCGGGCTGATGCCCACCAGAGGCGCCCCCGCGGTCACCGCGCGCACCGCCGCCCTCCTGCCGATCGGCGTGGCATGCGTGAGCACACGGTGCATGAAGGTGAACCAGGCCGGGCCCGCGACGGCCAGCAGCGGCGCGGGGATTCGCGCAGTCGGCCTCCCCGCGACGACGACTCGCCTTCCGGCACGCGCGAGCTCGATGCCGAGCTGCACGCCCGAGGTCCCGCAGCCGACGACCAGCACCCGTTCACCGGGCAGGTCCTCGGGACGGCGGTACTCGGAGGTGTGCCGCTGCACGATCCGCGCATCGAGCGCGGCGGCGCGGGCCGGCACACGCGGCCGGGTCTGTCCGCCGGTGGCCACGACCACGCGGCGTGCGCGCCAGCCCTGCGCGTCGTCGCGGCTGGTGACGACGAAGCCGTGATCGTCCGCGACGATCCTGGTCGCGCGCTGCCGTGGATGCACGGGGGCACTGATCCACTCGGCGTAGTCGTCCAGGTAGTCGCCGAACGCGCGCCCCGTCGGGCGGTGCCGTGCCGAGGCCGGGAACGGCCTCCCGGGCAGGCCGTCGAAGCGGGCCGGCGTGAAGAGCCGCAGCGAGTCCCAGCGCTCTCGCCAGACGTCGCCCGGGGCCGCTCTCTCACTCAGCACCTCGTGCGAGACACCGCGCCGGGTGAGCTCACGGCTGAGCGCGAGCCCGCATTGCCCGGCACCGATCAGCAGCACATCCGTCTCTGACATGGCGTCCTCCGATACCACAATTGGCTCGAAGCTCTTTCGGGTCAATCTTGACGATACCCCGATCCTGCCGCGTGTCAAGGAGATGAGGACGATTCAGAACAGCGAGCGCGGCAGCACGCCCTCGTGCTCGAGCAGCCAGCGCTTGGTGACCAGCCCCTCGCCCGGCGCGCCGCCGGAGTAGCCGCCCAGCCCGTCGCCCGCGACCACACGGTGGCACGGAACGATCAGCGGGATCGGGTTCGCGCCCATCATCGAACCGATGGCGCGGGCGGGCACCTCGGTTCCGCTGCGCGCGGCGAGCTCGCCGTAGGTGACGGACTCGCCATGCCCGACCGTCTCGAAGGGGTCTCGAGCACCGCACGCGTGACCGGCGTCTGCCTGCCGAGGTCGAAGGGAATGTCGAAGGCCGTCCGCTCACCCGCGAAGTAGGCGGCGAGCTGCTCGAGCGCGGCGCTCAGCACCGGATCGCCGCCGACGGCGGAGATCTCGGTGGTCCAGGTGACGCGCGTGATCGCCGTGCCGTCGCTCTCGACGCCGATCACGCCGACCGGGCTCTCGAGCAGGCCGAACGATGTCATGGGTCCTCCCCGATCATGCTCCCGCAGTCCGCGCCGGCAGGTCCATCGTCGCCAGGCGCACCGGGTCGATGATCGAGACGATGTCGACGAACCGGCCGTCGGCCACCGTACAGAGCATCAGCGATACCGGCCTGCCACTCGGGCCCCAGACCAGGATGCCCGGTTCGCCGTTCACGCTCACGCGGCGCGCCTCGAGGCGATCCGGGTCGCCTCGGCGCACGGCAGCGAGCACCTCGTTGGCTCCGATCCGCACGGTATGCCCTCTCGGCGTGTGCCGATGCCAGGTGACATCCGGATCGAGCAGCGCCAGCAGCGCGTCGAAGTCACCGCCGCGGGCAGCGGCCAGGAAGGCATCCACGACCGCACGACGCTGGCGCAGCTCGCCGTTGGGACGAGGCGTTCCCTGCACCTTGCGGCGGGCGCGACTGGCGAGCATCTTCGACGCATCCGTCGTCGTCCCCACGATCGTCGCCACCTCGGCGAACGGCACCGCGAACATGTCGTGCAGCACGAACGCGAGGCGCTCCTCCGGGCGCAGCGATTCGAGCACCACGAGCAGCGCCAGGCCGAGCGAGTCGGCCAGTTCGGCAGCGTCCTCCGGCCCTTCGACGTCCTCGGTCACGACCGGCTCGGCGAGCGACCAGTCATCGAGCGTCGTCTCGCCGCGCGAGGTGCGCCGGCGCAGCATGTCGATGCAGATCCTGCCGACGACCCGGGTCAGCCAGCCGCCGAGGTTCTCGATCTCGTCCCGGTCGTGACCGGCCAGGCGCAGCCAGGTCTCCTGCACCGCATCCTCGGCGTCGGCCCTCGAGCCGAGTACTCTCGCCGCCACCGCGAGCAGCCTCGAGCGATGCTCCTCGAAGTCCGCGGCGAGCTCGTCCTCATCCATCTCGGTTACCTCCTGTCGGTCTCATCCGTCATCACTGTGACGAGCCCCGCGGGGCCGACGCAACGAGAAAGGCATGCACATGAACATCGCACTGTGGATCATCACCGGAGCGCTGGCCGTCTCCTACGGCGCCGGCGGAGCCAGTCAGATCCTGCTCACCAAGGAACGCTACCGCGCCCTCGCGCCCAGCCAGCACTGGGTCGACGACTTCAGCGCCGGCAAGATCAAGGCCATCGGCACGATCAAGCTGGTCGCGGTCGCGGGGCTCATTCTGCCTCCGCTGGTCGGCATCCTGCCGGTGCTCTCCCCGATCGCCGCCTGCGGTCTCGCGCTGCTGATGTCGGGAGCGGCCACCACCCGGTTCCGCCGCAGCGAGTGGGCCTACATGGCGGGAGACGCCGGCTTCATGCTGGCCTTCATCTTCGTGGCCTGGGGCCGGTTCATCCTCGCGCCCTACGGCAGCTGATCGGGGCTGCGCCGTGCGCGTGAAATGCCCCCGGCATGCCGGCGGTTGCAGAATGGGACTGCTCAGAGGAGGACAGCGACATGGACTACGGCCACGAGCTCCGGTTCGGCACCTTCATCACCCCGGTGAACAGCGATCCGCAGCAGCCCGTGCGGCTGGCGCAGGCCAGCGAGGAGCTGGGCTACGACGTGGTGACCTTCCAGGACCACCCGTACCAGCCGGCGTTCCTCGACACGTGGACGCTGATGTCGTTCGTCGCCGCTGCGACGTCACGCATCCACATCGCTCCCAACGTGCTGAACCTGCCGCTGCGGCCTGCGCCGGTGACGGCGCGTGCCGCCGCATCCCTCGATCTGCTCTCGGGCGGCCGTTTCGACCTGGGGCTCGGAGCCGGCGGCTTCTGGGATGCGATCGAGGCGATGGGCGGGCGCCGGCTCACGCCGGGCCAGGCCGTCGAGCAGCTCGACGAGGCCATCGACGTGATCCGCGGGATCTGGGACGCCGGCAGTCGCGAGCATTTCCGCGGCGGTGAGCACTACCCGGTGGACGGCGCCAAGCGCGGGCCGGCGCCGGCGCACGACATCCCGATCTGGCTGGGCGCCCTGAAACCGCGGATGCTGCGCCTGCTGGGCCGCAAGGCCGACGGCTGGCTGCCCTCGCTCGGCTATCTGAAGCCCGGTGACCTGCAGGCCGGCAACGCCCGCATCGACGACGCGGCAGCCGACGCCGGCCGCGACCCGGGTGAGATCCGCCGGATGCTGAACGTCGGCGGGGACCTGCCGACCGAGAAGCTGATCGAGCTCGCGCTCGAGGACGGCGTGAGCACGTTCATCCTGGTCGGCGACGACGTCACGGTCATGCAGCGCAATGCCGAGGAGGTCATCCCCGTGGTGCGCGAGGCGGTCGCCGCCGAGCGAACCCGACGCGGCACGGCCCCGGCATCCGGGCGCAGCACGGCGGCGCTCGCCCTGCGCAGTCCGCGCATCAGCTATGACGACATCCCCGCGTCGCTGCGCGACCACGCGGTCGAGCCGGGCGATTTCGAGTACCGCACCGTGAAGTCGACGTATCTGCGGGCCGGGACGCCGGGCGTCGTGCTGCGCCCCCGCGACGCGGATGAGGTCGCCGACGCGATCGGCTTCGCGCGCGACCACCGCGACGTGCCCCTGGGCATTCGCAGCGGTGGTCACGGAATCAGCGGCCGCAGCACCAACGACGGCGGCATCGTGATCGACCTCAAGGCGCTGAACGACATCGAGGTCTTCGATGAGGATGCCCGTCGCGTGCGCGTCGGCGCCGGTGCGCGCTGGACGGATGTCGCGCAGGTGCTCGCACCGCACGGCTGGGCGCTGTCCAGCGGCGACTACGGCGGGGTCGGCGTGGGCGGGCTGGCCACCGCCGGCGGCATCGGCTTCCTCTCCCGTGAGTACGGTCTGACCATCGATCATCTCCTCGCGGCGGACGTCGTGCTCGCCGACGGGTCCATCGTGCGGGCGTCCGCCGACGAGCATCCGGATCTGTTCTGGGCATTACGCGGCGCCGGCGCGAACATGGGCGTCGCAACCTCGTTCGAGTTCGAGGCCGACGCGGTCGGCGAGGTGGGCTGGGCGCAGCTCGCCTTCGACGCATCCGACATCGCCGGGTTCCTGACCGGCTTCGGCCGGGCGCAGGAGAACGCCCCGCGCGACACCACGCTCTTCCTGATCCTGCACAGCCAGGGCGCGCAGGTGATCGGCCGGATGTACGGGGTCGTCGACTCCGATGTGCCCGAGACGATCGTCGAACGCCTGCAGCCGTTCGCCGACGTCGCTCCGCTGGTGGGACAGCAGGTGCAGATCGCGCCGTACGCGTACATCATGGCGAACGCGTCGGATGCCGCGCACGACGGTCAGGGCGAACCGCTGTTCCGCTCGGGCTCGTCGCGCACCTCGACGATGCCGTGGCCGAGGCGGCGGCCGCACTGGTGCGGGCGCCGGGCACGCACTGGTTCCAGATCCGGTCGGTGGGCGGCGCGGTGGCGGACGTCCCCGCCGAAGCAACGGCCTACGCGCACCGCTCCGCGAACTTCGCGATCACGGCATCCGGTGCGGGCGCCGGATTCGACGCGGCCTGGAACGACCTCGCTGCGCACTTCGACGGGCTGTACATCAGCTTCGAGTCGCGCACGGATGCCGCACTGCTGGAGCAGGCGTACCCTCCGGTGACGCTCGAGCGGCTGCGCGAGGTCAAGCGTCGCTACGACCCGGAAGGCCTGCTGCGCGACAACTTCAGCGTGCGGGGCTGACTTCAGCGCTGCGCTCGGCACCGGCTTCCGCGCGAGATCCGGATGCCTGCACGAGACTCCCGTTGTGCGCATGGGGCTCGTGCAGAACTCGGTGGTTCACCGGGATCTCACGGTCCGCGGCCTCGAGCACGTCGCCTCAGCGCCGGGCGAGAAGCGGATGCGGCACGGCTCGGTAGGCGACGATCGACATCAGAGCGAGCCACGCCCACCCCGTCAGCACGGCGACCCAGAGCAGACCGACACCGAACGGCGAGCGCGCCAGCGCACCGCCCGCCACGAATGCGACCACGATCACCGCGCCGGCGATGCGCGACCACAGCGCCCGCACCGCGGATGTCCTCCTCGACAGCCAGGGAGCGGCCAGGAACGCCGCGCTCGCGAGGGCGAGGAACCCGATCCCGCCGAAGACCAGATGCAGCATCCCCGACACCGTGAAAGAGCCGCCGCCTCCGGCATCCGGCGGGAAGTCCGCCGTCGCATCCGGCGGGAATGCGGCGCTCAGCAGCAGGCAGGCGCCGTAGACCCCGACGAGCACGGCTGCCGTACGCGGCCAGCCGGGCGTCCGCAGCATGCCGATCGCCGCCACGATCGTCATCACGCCGGAGAGCACCAGGTTGAGGGCCTGCAGCCAACCGAGATCGCCGAGCAGCAGCATGCTGAGCGCGTCGCGGTTCAGTGCGAAGCCGGGACGGGTGAGCGCCAGGATCAGCCCGAAGATCAGGTAGAACGGGCCGGCGACCACGCCCCATCCGAGCATCGAGCGGGTGACGGCGGCAGCACTGTCGAATCCGCCCGGCCGCTGTTCATCGGTCATGAGGTTCTCCTCTCGTGGTTCTGTCGGCCTCCTGCGGCCGCGTAGGCCGCAAGGAAGGTCGACGCGGCGGCCGAGGCGATCTTCTTCCGCTCCGGCGCCGACGGCGTCCAGCCGGGATGGAACATCGCTCGGTCCTGGGCCGGCCCCAGCGCGAGATAGGCGAGCTGCGTCGCGGCGACGGATGCGTCGTCGACCGAGATCAGCCCCGAATCGTGCCATGCCTGCACGGCCGCTGCGAGCAGTCCGAGCCCGCGTTTCGGCCCCCATGCGTAGTACTCGTGCGCGAGGTCGGTGAACCGATCGGCCTCGGCCACGAGAAGGCGCCGCAGCGCGAGCACGTGCGGCCGCATGACGGCGTCCAGATACCGACGGGCGAGGATCTCCACCATGTCGCGCAGCTGCGCGATCGTCTCGGGCGCGGGCGCGAGCACAGCGGACAGGTCGTCGATGATGTCGTTCGAGTTCCCCGTCACCCCACGGGCGAGGGCGCGGAACAGCGTCTCCTTGTCGGAGAACTGCTTGTACACGGTCTGCTTCGACACCTGTGCGCCGGCCGCGATCTGGTCCATGCTCGTCTTCGCGTATCCCTGCTTCAGGAACAGCGCGAGCGCGGCGTCGGTGATCTGTCCGCGCTTGGTCGCCGTGCGTCCGCTGTCCGCGTTCTCCGTCTTCACCATCTCGCCTCCTGACGAACAGAGTACTGGACGGTCCAGTACCGGGCAACGGCATGTCTCATGCGCGGCCGTGCAGAGCTACGCTTCTGGGCAGGCCCTCTATGCCCAGGAGGACGCCCGGGCGCTCCGCCCCGATCTCCCGACCGTGAACGAGGACACCCATCGCATGACCACGGATGCCACTCCCTCCCGCAAGCAGGACGCCGCGCGCCGCGCGAGCCGAGCGCGCGTGGTCACGCTCGCCCGCATCCTGCTGCCGACCTGGGACGGATCGCTCGCTGAACTCACCACCGAGCTGCGCACCGAGGCGGGACTCTCGGACGGCGCCTTCCGCACGCTCTTCCCCACCGACAGCGCCCTGCTGCACGCCGTCGACCTCGAGCTGATCGAGGAGTGCGCACAGCGCGTGCGGTCGGCCGCCGAGTCCTTCGATGCCCGTGAGCACGACGGTGAGGACCTCGTGCTCGCCCTGTCGATCGCCCTCGCCGAGGCGCGCCCGCTGGACTGGAGCTCCCTCACCATCCGCCTGCGCGAACGCCAGCTCGCCGCCTCCACCGGGGCGCGCAGTGAAGACGTCATCGAGTCGGAGCGCGCGTTCCTGCCCGCCCTGCTGGACGCCTTCGAGCTGCTCTTCTCGCAGATCGGCCGGGAGTTCGAATGGCAGCCCGCGCTCGGCGTGCGCGTGGTCATCCTGACCTATGAGCGCTCCTTCGAGTCGTGGATCATGTCGGGCGGCGACGAGAAGTCGTTCGCCGGTTCGCCGTTCGTGCGACAGACCCTGCCGGCACTGCTGCTCGGAGTGAGCAGGCCGGCCGGACGCTGACCGACGACGAACGCACGCCGCACTTCGGACGCACGACAAGGGCCCACCGCACGACGATCAGCGCGGTCCGCCCGGATGGGCCAGGTCGTAGGCGCGGGACAGCTTCTGCGGAACGACCATGCGCCAGGCGTCCACGACGAACTCCCTGGCCTCGGCGGGCTCCAGCGCCGCGAGCTCGGAGCGCACCCAGTGGAAGCGCATGTCCGACGGCGACGGCATCGAGAACTTGTCCGGCTGACCACCGACGAGCCCGTCCCGCATCTCCTTCGGGAAACCGAACTCCATGATGCGCTCATCCGGCGAGAACGCGACGTACACCAGCTGCCCGACCCGGAACTTCACCCGACCGCGGACGATCACCTCGTACGAGCGCTCCAGCGTCGAGCCCAGAGCACGCACATCCGCGATCGTCGCCATGGTCGACCTCCTCGCATCAGGATAGGACCATGCAGTTCACTGAGAACTGGAACATCGCCGCGCCGGCAAGGTCGGCTGACAGGATGGTCGGATGACCGATCTGCGCGAAGTGGCCCCCGGAGTGCTCATCGCGACCAGCCGCAAGATGTCGACGAACTCGACCCTGCTGGTCGGCGGATCCGATGTGCTGCTCGTCGATCCCGCGTGGATGCCGGACGAGCTCGATGCCCTCGCGTCTGAGATCCGGCGACGCGGGCTGCGTGTGATCGGCGGCTTCGCCACCCACGCGCATCAGGACCACCTGCTGTGGCATCCCGACTTCGGCGCGGCTCCGCGCTGGGCCTCCGCCCGGACCGCCGCTCTCGCGGCATCCGAACGGGAGGCGCTCGTGAGCTTCCTCGGCGCGGACTTTCCCGCCCACCTCGTGGAGCTCATGGGACGGGTGCGGGCCGCGGAGGCGATCCCGGCCGTGTCTGTGCCTGCGGGATTCGAGGTCGAGCTGATCGTGCACGACGGGCACGCCCCGGGCACACCGCCCTCTGGCTGCCGACGCAGCGCGTGCTGATCGCCGGCGACATGCTCAGCGACGTCGAGCTGCCCCTCCCCTTCTACCCGGACGATCTGCCGTCCTATGCGGCGGCGCTCGACCTTCTCGAGCCGTATGCCCGGGAGGCCGCGGTCGTGGTGCCCGGGCACGGACATGCGGGCACCGATGCCCTCGCCCGGCTGGACGCCGACCGCCGCTACCTCGACGACATGGCGTCTGGCGGGGCATCCGATGATCCGCGCGTGAACGATCCGGAGATGGCCGAGGCGCACGCGCACATGAGGCAACTCGTCCAGTCACACGGGGCGTGACCGCCTCACCGCTCGGCGTCGAGCGCGCTGCGCACCTCGCGTTCCTCGTCGTCGGTGAGCCCCGCCTGCCTCGCCACATCCCGAGTGCGCTCGTAGTCGAGGGTGTCGGCGAGGGTGTCGGCGAGCGGGCGCGTCACGAGTCCGGCGGCGCGAGCGCGGCCGGTGTCCATCGTCCCGAACCAGCGCCATTCCGGATCCGCGATCCACAGCGGCATCGACTTCGGGCCCATCCACTGCCCGATGCCGAGCTGCGCAATCCGATCCAGCGGCACAAGACGCAGCGCCGCAGTGCTGTGCGCGACCTGCTTCGACGTCTCGAGCACCTCTCCGAGCGTGGTCGCCGGACCCGTGGCGTTGAACACCCCGTCGATCCGCTGCTCGGCGGCCGTGACCAGCCATTTCGCCAGATCGCGGACGTCGATCAGCGCGACGGGGAAGTCGAGGTCGTCCGGCGCGATGACGTCATCGCCGGTCGGCGCCGCGAACCGCCACGGCCAGTAGCCGGTGCGGCCCGAGGCGTCGCCCGGCCCGCCGATGAGACCGGGGCGGACGATGGTCGCCGACGACGGCGCCTCCGAGACCAGCTGTTCGCAGGTGACCTTCGCGGGTCCGTAGGCCTCCATCGATTCCATCACGTCGCCGTCGAGAGGGTCCAGGAGCGCGGCGTCCTCGGACTGCTCCGGCCGGTCGAACGCGGCGTACACGTTCCCGGTGGACACGAAGACCCAGTGCCGGGTGTCGAGGTCGCGAACGGCACGGCGGACCTGTCCGGGCTGACGCGACACATCGATGACGGCAACCCATTCGCGGCCGCTCACGGCGGCGAGGCCGTCCTCCTCATCGCGGTCGGCGGCGACGAAGGCGGCGCGCTCGGGCGCGGGAGCGGTGCCGCGCGCGAGGCAGGTGACGTCATGTCCGCGGGCGACCGCCTCGTTCGCGATCGCACGTCCGAGGAAGGCGGTGCCGCCGAGGATCAGAATCTCCATGGCACGATGCGACCACGATCGACCGCGCGCTGTCCAGCGATTCCGCCGTGAGCGGTGCCGCGGATCAGCCCCGTTCCCACGGGAGCTTGACCAGCGGCAGGATGTAGATGCGGCCGAGGATGGCGACCGGATGCTTTGCCATGAACTCTGCGGCCTCGTCGATCGAGTCGGCGGTGATGAGGTCGTAACCCGCGAACCACTCCTTGAACTCCGGGAACGGGCCGTCGACGATGAGCGTCCGGCCGTCGCGCACGGCGACGGACTTCGCCTGTTCTGCGCCCGCGACAGGTGCACCCATTTCGAGGCGGCCGGCGGTGTTCCCCTCGGCGGCCCAGCGCTCGAGGATGGCCTGATCCTCGTCCTGCGGCAGTTCAGTGCCGGTCGGGTCGGACATGTGGATGACGAGGTACCTGCTGCTCATGAGCGTTCTCCATTCGGTGTTGCGAGTTGACTGCGTCGACGGATGAGGTGGGTCTCGGCGGGCGCGCGTTGCGCCCTTTCATGTGCAATACGCCGTTCTGCTCTGCGCTCGGCGATCACCCGGCGTCGTTCGGCTCGGGTCGCGGCACGCTCCGTCTCGAGGCGGTGGATGAGGATCGCTCCCATCGGATCCATGTGCATGCGACATGTCCTTCCCGATCTCTGTCCGGACGCGTTTCACCCGGTCACCAAGACCACGAATCACCTGGGTCGTTTCGACACCGAGGAGCCGACTCGGTGTCCCTTCTCACGGAACTCGGCGGGAGTCAGAGACGTCTCCGGCGTGATTCCGTCGGATCCCATGCCCGACGTCTGCAGCACTTGTCTCATGAAACCTGTCAGTAACGGCATGACGCGGTGCGGTCAGGCCCGCGCGAAGCTACGTCCTACGCTCGGCTGAGGAAAAATGCCGCCGAATTGCTGGCGACCAGTGGGCTCGGTATCGCAGTCGGAGTTCCGCCCGCTCCCAGTCTCGACCTGTGACAGTCTCGCGACAGACAGAACTCTGGCAGGTGCACTCCATCGCATATTCGGGATCGTCCGTGAACGTCGCATAGTCGACGGTGACCTCCTCGTCGCGCATGATCCGCCGCCGAGCGATCAGCAAAGCAGGATCCTCCCACCACAGATTCGGGTCGCAGCTGTGATTCCCGTACCCGTTCGGGGAGCGCCCAGGCATCACAAGATTCAGATCCTTGTCCAATGACAGCGAGTCCACGTACTCCGAACTCTCGAACAGGGCAAGGAGTTGATCGTCGCTGACCAGCCGACCACCGAAGGATGCCACCGTCACCCCCGGCTCGATAGGCGCCAGAGCAAACAATCCTTGACCTGCGATCGCCGAAGACCGGACCTCGATATCAGGGTGAAGCCACGGAGCGGAACGAATACCGTGCACTGGGCCATGATAGGCCGGGGCTCCTGGGCCGTCCGGCCGTGTCGCCACCACAACGCCCCTTGACATCACAGTCCGTGCCGACGCCCACCGCGACGCATGAATGCGCAGTCCGCGGTCACGCAGCGCGCTGCTGAGTGGTTGCCGCCCAGGCCGCCAGCCCGAAATACGCCAGCGCCGGCGCTCTCCTGAGCACACGTCGCTGCGACAGCCGAGAGCCGGCGAGGCGGCTGACGCCGCCGGCTGCAAGACAGTAGAACAGGTCGCAGAGCAGACCGATGACCGTGAAGACGACCCCGAGAGCGAGCAGCTGGATCCACACGGGGTGATCAGGGTCGACGAACTGCGGGAGGAACGCCAGGAAGAACAGGATCACCTTCGGATTCGCGGCGCCGAGAAGGAAGCCCCGCGCATAGGCCCTGCCCCAGGACTCCCGCCCCGTGCCGACACCGGCCTCGAGACTCGGGCGATGGCGAAGACTCTGGATCCCCAGCCAGATCAAGTATCCGACGCCGAGCCATTTCAGCAGCTGGAACAGGACGGCGCTCGTCGTGATGACCACACCGAGACCCGCGGCGGTCGCAATGGCGAACAGGAGCGTCGCCGTCTCCACCCCGAGCGCGGAGCGCCACGCTCTCCGCGGGCCCCGGGTGAGAGCTGTCGTGACGAGGAACACGACATTCGGTCCCGGCATCAGCGCCAGGCCGAAGGCCGCGAGGCAGAACACCGCGATGCCTGTGAAGGTCATTCCTGTACTCACCTGCCGTCGTCGATCAGCATTTCGGCAACAGCCTCCGGGTCCTCGCGCATCGCGTTGTGCCCGGTCGGGATGTCGCGCACCCGCCACCCCGGGTCGGCACCGAGCCGGGCCCGCAGGCCGGCGAAGGGGGTGCCGTCCTCCCAGCCGGAGCAGTAGATGAAGTCGCGCCGCGCAATGCTCTCGAGCCCTCCGGTCAGCCGGATCCGCTGCAGGAGAGAGCCCAGCGGATGCGGGCGGCGGCGAGGCTCGCCGCCGCCCGGGGGCCGTTCCGGCCCCGGGCGGCGGCGAGGCTCGCCGCCGCCCGGGGCCGGAACGGCGGACGGACGGTGTGGCCCGTCTCGGCCGCGCCGTCGATGAAGGACTGTCGGTAGGCATCCGTCGTCAGGGACCAGCAGGAGTCGCCGTCGCGAGGGACGTACGCGTCGAGGTGGACAAGGCGGGAGACCCGCTGGGCCGCGCGATCGGCGGCCGCCGTGATCACCATCCCGCCGTAGCTGTGTCCGACGAGCGTCGCCTCGGTGATGTCAGCCGCCTCCAGAACCCGGACGACGTCAGTCGCGTGCGTGTCGAGGTTCGCGCGCGCCGCCGTCTCGTCGTCATGATCGGGCGACAGACCTGTCAGCGTCAGGGCGTGCACCGTGTGGCCGGCGGCCGCCAGCAGCGGCGTCACGGCCTCGAACGCCCAGGAGCCGTGCCACGCCCCGGGGACGAGAACGAACGTTGCCATCGCTGCACCTACGCGCTCTGGAGCGCGACCTCTTCGGCCGGAGTGATCGGCGCTCCGGTCCCCGTGGTGATGAGCGTGCGCAAGCTCCCGAGCGCGTGACGCGACCACCCGACCGAGCAGCCCTCGTAGCAGTCCAGCTCCGGGGTGAGGCCGACGTGGGTGAATGTCAGTCGTGATCCGCCCGCAGTCGGCTCGATGTCGAAGACGATGTCGCTGCCCGCCCACTCGTCGACCTCCGGCGAGGAGGCGAACCAGTTCGCGACGACGTGCCAGACGACTCGCCGGTGCGGCGTCAGCTCGGTGATCCGGGCGCGCGTGCGGTGGATCCCGGGCACCTCGTAGATGAACTCGCCCTGTCTGTCCGTGTCGCCCGAGATGCGCTGCGACCACCAGCCGCGCACGTCGATGACCGCGTCGTACACGTCTTCCGGCGACTGCGGCACATCGAAGGAGAAGGTGTAGTCGGTACCCGTCATGGTTCGTCGATCCTTTCGTGGACATTCGCTTCACTTGCATCACACAAGCGACTGATACTGTCGCATGACTCCTTTCGTGATGCAAGCATCTGGGTAGAATCGACCTCATGTTGGGCAGGACGTATGACAGCGAGGTGTGCTCCATCGCTCGGTCGCTGGAGGTGATCGGAGAGCGCTGGACCCTCCTGATCATCCGCAACGCCCTCTTCGCGGATGTCACGCGATTCGGCGACTTCCAACGGCGACTCGGAATCGCGACCAACGTCCTCACCGCGCGACTCGACGGCCTCGTCGCCGCCGGCGTGATGGAGAGGTCCCACACCGCGAGCAGCGCGGAGTACCTGCTCACCGAGAAGGGCCGGGATCTCAGCGGGGTGCTCGTGGCGCTCACTGACTGGGGCGATCGCTGGGCCGCACCCGACGGCCCGCCGATCATCTACCGGCACGGCGCCTGTGAAGGCGCGGTGCACAGCGGGCTCACCTGCGACAGGTGCGGCGCCCGACCGGATGCCGTCACGGCATCACCGGGCCCCGGCATGCCGGAAGAGCGCTGGATGAGCGGCAGACAGTGAGCACGTCGAATGATTTCGTGACCAAACCGTTGCTTTCGTTACCTCGCCGTTATAGAGTGATCGCACGGTGAATGTTTGCTGTGGCATCCACCGCAATGTGATTGCAGGACCTCTTGGTGCAAGGGACAAGGGCCGGTCGGGAGCCTCTCCGACCGGCCCTCAATCATGTCCGCGCTAATCTGTGAGGATGACCGATCGCCAGCTCGCCCTGCAGGCGTGGGAGAGCCTCTTCCGCGCCCAGCACGAGCTGTTCGCCGAGATGATCACCGACTTCGACGGCGCCGACATCACCCAGGCCGAGTACGACGTGCTGCTCACGGTCGTGCGCTCCTGCGACATGACCGCCAGGCTCCGCGACGTCACCGCGAACATGCTCATCAGTCAGCCCAGCGTCTCGCGCCTCGTCGACCGGATGGTCAGCCGCGGCCTCATCACGAAGGCCGCCGACCCCGAGGACGGCCGCGGCTCGCTGCTCACCGCGACCGAGGACGGCGCACGCACGTTCCGCGTGCTGGCGACGTCGCACGGCCGGTCGATCGCCGAGAAGATGTCGAAGCTGGATGCCGACGAGCTGGCGACGCTGCTCGCCCTGACGGAGAAGCTCCGCGGACTCTGATCCACAGGCCATTCACCCCGGCATCCGATCTCTGGCAGGGTGGTTGCGTGGGAACTCCACTGGGGAGTTCAGGCTGGAGGGCCCCTTGGAGATCGCCGCGCTCGTCGGAATCCTGATAACCGTCGGAATCGCACTCGCATTCGTCGTCGTACTGGTCGGCATCGTCGCCCTGTTCGCCCGCAGCTGGATCAAGGTCGCCCGCGCCGATGAGGCGCTCGTGATCTCGGGGCGCAAGCAGAAGGTGCAGCGCGCCGTCGTGAACAGCGACGGCAGCACGAGCTCCGAGCTCGCCGAGTCGCCGGTCACGGTGATCGTGAACGGCAAGGCCGTCGTCAACCCGATCACCCAGCGCCACGAGATCATCTCGCTGCGCTCGCGCCAGGTCTCGCTGAACGCCGAGGCGCAGTCGCTCGACAGCGTCACCCTGAACGTCGACGGCGTCGCGATCGTGAAGATCGGCTCCGACCCGCTGTACGTGCGGCGCGCTGCGGAGCGCTTCGCCTCGCAGGACAAGGCCATCGAGCAGTTCACCACCGAGCAGCTGGAGGGCGCCCTGCGCGGCATCGTCGCCACGCTCTCGGTGGTCGAGCTCATGCGGGAGCGCAAGAAGTTCTCGGATCAGATCGCCGCAGACGTCTCGAGCGAGCTCGCCGACCAGGGCCTCATCCTGGACTCGTTCCAGATCAAGGGCATCACCGACGGCGTCGGATACATCCGCTCGCTCGGTGCACCGGAGATCCAGGCGAAGCGCCAGGCCGCCGAGATCTCGCAGACCAACGCCGACCGTGCGATCAACCAGAAGAACATCGCCAACAACGAGGCGAACCTGATCGAGCAGACCGCACTCGACACCAACACCGCCAACGCCAACGCCGGCATCGGCCGTGCCCGCGCCGAGGCCGAGCAGGCCGAGCACCTCGCACGCGCGCAGGCCGAGCAGGCCGTGCTGCAGCAGCAGGCCGAGAACCGGCAGGCGCAGCTGGATGCCGACGTCAAGCGCGTCGCCGACGCTCAGCGCTACGAGTCCGAGACCAAGGCTCAGGCCGACCTGTTCACGCGTGAGAAGGCCGCCGAGGCCGCCGCGATCGAGCAGGTCAAGCAGGCCGAGGCCCGCACCCGCATCGCCGAGCAGCAGGCGCAGGCAGACAAGGCCCGCGCCGCCGGTGAGGCGGCGGCCGCAGAGGCGAAGGCGGCCGGTGAGGCCAACGCGCTGCGCGCCCAGTCCGACGCCGAGGCATCCGCCCGCCGTGTGCGTGCCGAGGCCGAGGCCGCCGCGATCCGCGCCGAGGGCGAGGCCCGCGCGGCCGCCGTCGAGGCAGAGGCGAAGGCCATCGCATCGAACCAGGAGGCGTTCCTGTCGCAGCGCGTGCTCGAGGTGCTCCCCTCGATCATGGGCGAGTTCGCCAAGGGCTACGCCACGATCGGCAACGTGTCGATCATCGGCGGCTCGGGCGAGGACGGCGCCTCCAGCGTCGTCGGCGGCGACAACGCCAAGGCCATGCGCGCCGTGTTCGACAGCGTCAACGCCGCCACCGGCCTCGACCTGGCCGCCATCATCCAGGGCCAGGCCGTCGGCCGCGGCTTCGGCGCCGGCGTCGCGCAGGCGTCTGAGGACGCGGCTCCCGAGGCACCCGCGCGCCGAACGACTGTCGTCGAGACCGAGACCGCCACCGAGGACTGATCGATTCGCACCGAGGGCGCGGATGCTGCGGCATCCGCGCCCTCGGTGCGTCCGGGCGGCCCGCGTACCCGACTTCGGATCCGGCGCACGACGCGCCGGCCGGATGCGACACACACGCGGCGTGTCCGGCACGAGATCCGAAGTTGGGCACACGGCAGTCGCAGGTGAGACTGGACGGGTGACTTTCGACCTGGCGCGGATCGGCGACGGGCTCTCCTTCGCGGGCGCGCTCGGAGACCTGAGCGCCGCGCTCGACGCGAGCACGGCCGTCGTCGTCAGCGCGCCGCCGGGTACCGGCAAGACGACGCTCGTCCCTCCCCTGCTCGCGTCCCGCACGACCGGACGCGTGATCGTCACGCAGCCGCGCCGCGTCGCTGCCCGCGCCGCCGCGCGACGGCTCGCACAGCTCGACGGCACGCCGCTCGGCACCCGGGTCGGGTTCACGGTCCGCGGCGAGCGCTCCGTGAGCCGCGACCTGCGCATCGAGTTCGTCACGGCCGGCGTTCTGCTGCGACGGATGCTGGACGACCCGGGCCTCGACGGCGTGGACGCGGTCGTCATCGACGAGGTGCACGAGCGCGCGCTCGAGACCGACCTGCTGATCGGTCTGCTCGGCGAGGTGCGGGAGCTGCGCGACGACCTCGTGCTCATCGCCATGTCGGCCACACTCGACGCCGCTCGGATCACCGAGGTGATCGGCCCGGAGGACGACCCCGCGCCGGTCGTGGAGCACCCCGTCGCGGCGCATCCGCTCACCGAGCGCTGGGCACCGAGCCCGGTGCCGCGACTGGACGAGCGCGGAGTCACCCGCGGCTTCCTCGACCATGTCGCCCGCACCGTCGGCATCCGGTGCGCGCGACCTGGTCCGCGACGACCCGGCCGCCGACGTGCTGGTCTTCGCGCCCGGCGCATGGGAGGTCGCCCGGATCGCCCGGAGCCTGCGCGACGAGGCCCGCGGGTTCGACGTGCGCGAACTGCACGGGCAGATCCCCGCCGCCGAGCAGGACGCCGTGATCCGCGGGCGTGCGGCCGGGGCCGAGCCGCGCATCATCGTCACCACCTCACTGGCCGAGTCGTCGCTCACCGTGCCGGGTGTGCGCCTGGTCGTGGACAGCTGCCTGTCACGGTATCCGCAGCGCGATACGGCCCGCGGGATGAGCGGTCTGGTCACCGCCGGCGCTGCGCGTTCCTCCTGCGTCCAGCGGGCCGGACGCGCCACCCGGCAGGGCGCGGGCACCGTCATCCGGTGCGTCGATGAGCGCACCTATGCCGCGGCGCCGGCGCGGCCGGCGCCCGAGATCGCCACCGCCGACCTCGCGGATGCCGCGCTGCTGCTCACCTGCTGGGGCGCACCGGGCGGCACCGGGCTGAGGCTGATCGATCCACTGCCCGCCGACGCACTGGCCGAGGCCCAGGCCGTGCTGCACGACCTCGGCGCCATCGGCGCCGACGGTCGCGCGACGGCCGAGGGCAGGGCGCTCGCCCGCATCCCCGTCGACCCTCGGCTCGCGCGTGCGCTGCTCGAGGGCACGGAACTGGTCGGCGCCAGGCTGGCGTCCGAGGTGGTCGCGCTGCTCGGCGGCGACCTCCGCGCGCCCGACGCCGACGTGGCGGCAGCGATCGTCGCGCTGCGCAACGGGCGCGGTCCGGATGCCCGACGCTGGGCGCTGGAGACCGAGCGCCTGCGGCGTTTCGTGCCGTCCTCCCCGCATCCGGCAGCAACGGTCGCGGGTCCGGCGCAGAAACACCCACAACGAGTGAGACCGGAGCATCAGAGGCACAGACCCTTCGGAGTTCGGGTCTCAACGGTCGCGGGTCCGGCGCAGAAATACCCGCAACCGGTGAGACCGGAGCATGGAGCGCCGGCGGCGGCGACGACGCGGGGCTCGTGATCGCGCTCGCGTTCCCGAACCGGATCGCACGGCGGGTGGAGCGCACGTCCGAGGGCGCGACGTTCCTGCTGGCATCCGGCACCCGCGCAGGCGTGCGCGGAGCGCTCGCCGACGCCGAGTGGCTCGCGGTCGCCGACGTCGCCCGTGCATCGGGGCGAGCCGCCGCAGGCTCGGGGCGCTGATCCGCGCCGCCGCGGCGATCACCGAGACGCAGGTCGAGCGGGCCGCCGACCACCTGATCACCGACCGCGTCGAGGTGGAGTTCGTGAACGGCCGCGTGGCCGCTCGCCGTGAGCGCCGGGTCGGCGCGATCGTGCGCGCGTCGGTTCCGGTGCGTGCGACGGCCGAAGAAGCACGCGCGGCCGTGCAGCGCGCCCTGCGCCGGGAGGGCCTGGGCATGTTCACCTGGTCGGATGCCGCGGACCAGCTGCGCCGCCGGCTCGCGCTGCTGCACCGCTCGCTGGGTGCCCCGTGGCCGGGGGTGTCGGATGCCGCGCTGACCGACGCCCTCGACGGCTGGCTCGGCCCAGAGGTCGACGCGCTCGCCACCGGGACCCCCGCCGCGCGGCTCGACCTGGCATCGGCGCTGCGCCGGCTGCTGCCGTGGCCGGCCGCCGCCGAGTTCGATGCCCTCGCGCCGGAACGGCTCGAGGTTCCCAGCGGATCGCGCATCCGCATCGCCTATCCGCCGATCGATGACGAGACCGCCCGCCCGGTGGTCGCCGTGAAGCTGCAGGAGTGCTTCGGGTGGGCCGAGACGCCGCACCTGGCAGGCGGGCGGGAGCCGGTGCTCTTCCACCTGCTCTCCCCTGCCGGGCGTCCGCTCGCCGTCACCGACGACCTCGCGTCGTTCTGGTCGGGCCCCTACGCGCAGGTGCGCGCCGAGATGCGCGGCCGGTATCCGAAGCATCCGTGGCCGGAGGACCCGTGGGCCGCCGCGCCCACCCGCCATACGAAGAACCGCGCGGCGCGCGGCTGAGTCTCGGCCGGCTCCGGGCGCCGGGCCCCTCGGGTCAGGGCGTCACGACGAGGCGCCTGCCGCGCAGATCCGTGCGCTGCCAGGCCTCCTCGATGTCACGCAGCCGCACCGTCTCCACGGGGAACGACAGGTCACCGCTGCGCGTCCAGGCGACGACCTGATCGAACGCCTCGGCGATGGTCTCGGCTGTGAGCCCGCTCGCGGCGCCGACGATCTCCAGGCCCGACGTGCGCAGACTCGCCGCCGGCAGAACGACGTCGGCACCGGCGAGTTCGCCGATCTGGATCAGCCTGGCCCGCTTCCCGAAGGCGAAGCTGTCCGGGACGAGTGCCCGCAGCAGCACGTCGGTCGGCCTGCCCCACAGGTAGTCCGCGATCACGTCGTAGCCGTCCGGTGCGGTATCCCGGTACGCCCGCAGCAGGTCGTCATCAGGCAGAGACGTGTTGATCACCCCATCGGCGCCGAGTTCCTCCAGCTCGCGGAGCTGCGCGTCGTCACGGCCGGTGGCCACGACCCGTCCGGCGCCGAGCAGCCGCGCGATCTGGACGGTCAGCCGGCCCGCCACCCCGTTCCGCCCTGCACCAGCACGGTCCGGCCTGCTTCGAGTCCGCCTCCCAGCTTGATGCTCATGCCCGCCACGGCCGAGCTCATGACCGACAGCACAGCGGGGTCGATCCCCTCGGGCGCGGGACGAACCGCGCGTTCATCGACCGCGCACAGTTCGGCGAGGGCACCGTACGGCGATCGAGGATTGCCGAAGGACACGAGGGTCCCGTCCGCCAGCTCGCCGATGCCGTCGAACGCGGGGATCATGGGGAACTCCACGGAGCCGCCCTGCGCCGAATAGTGCTCGCCTGCGACGATCGCCCTGTCGACGTTCTCCACCGCGACCGCGATCGGGCGGACGAGCACCTCGCCCTCCTGCGGCACCGGGTCGGGGAAGTCCTCGTAGCGGGGAACGCCGCCGGCGCCGTGCACGACCGCGGCCTTCATCGCCGCCCCTGCCCGAAGAGCGCCGCGATCCGCTGCTGCCAGGCGACGAGCACGCGCGGCGGGCGGTGCGCCGTGTGGCGGTGGGCAGCGGCATGTCGCCGGCGGGACTGAGCACGGCGCGCGGCCCCCTGATGCCCGCTCGATCGCTCGGCGTGCGCGGGCACGCCGGGGATCCGATGTGTCCCTTCGTGCAGAGCATCGATGAGCCGGTTCTCGGTGTTCATGTGGTCTTCCTTCCCCGTTCTCTATCGGTGATAGAGCTGAATCTATCACTGATAGAGCGTAGCGTCTATCACCGATAGAGAGCCGTGTCGATCACTGATAGATTCGGGGCGGAGGTGCACCCGTGGCCCTGGACAGGCAGCAGATCGTGACAGCAGCCGTCGACCTGCTCGACGAGGCCGGACTGGACGGCCTGACCCTCCGCAGGCTCGCCACCGGACTCGGCATCCGCCAGCCCACGCTCTACTGGCACGTGCCCAGCAAGGCGGCTCTGCTCACCGCCGTCGCCGACGCCATCCTCGATGCGGAGTTCCCTGCGTTGATCCCGGCCGGGCCCGGAGAGGACTGGCACGACTGGCTCCTCGCCCTGGCCGTCCGGCTGCGGCACGCGCTGCTCGCGCACCGGGACGGTGCGCGGCTCATCTCGGCCTCGCAGCTGTCGGTGCGCATGGCCGACATCTCGGAGATCGCCATCGGAAGCCTGGTCGGTCACGGCATCCCGCTGCGCGAGGCACGGCTCATCGTGCTGACCGTCGAGCACTTCACCATCGGCCACGTCCTGGCCGAGCAGACCGGCGGTTCCGAGGCCGAGTCCGCGCAGGACTTCGATCTCGAGGCCTTCACGGAATCGCATCCGCTGGTCGTCGCCGGGATCACCGACTACTTCCAGGATGCCCGCACCCCTGACGACCTGTTCCGCGACTGCCTGCAGGTGATCATCCGCGGCGCGGCCGCCACGGCCGGAGGCGGCGGTCAGGTCACGGCGTCCGCCGCCGCAGAGTGAGCGGCGCCAGCACCAGGAACGCCGCGGCGAACGCGACGACGATGAGCACCGGCTGCCACACGTCCCAGCCCTGGTCACCGCCGGTGACGGCATTGATCGCGTCGATCGCGTGGCTCAGCGGCAGCCAGTCCGAGATCGCGTAGAGCACGTCGGGCATCTGGTCGCGGGGCATGAACAGCCCGCCGAGGATGATCTGCGGGAACACCAGCACGGGCATGAACTGCACCGCCTGGAACTCGGTCTGGGCGAAGGCGCTGGCCAGCAGCCCCAGGGCCGTGCCGAGCACCGCATCCACCACTGCCACCAGGCCCAGCTGCCACAGCGGTCCGTCCACCGTCAGCCCGCACACGTACACCGCGAACGCGACCGTGACGACCGCCTGCAGCACGGCCATCAGTCCGAACGCCAGCGCGTAGCCGAGGATGAAGTCCGCCTTGCCCAGCGGCGTCGTCATGAGCCGCTCGAGCGTTCCCGACCTGCGCTCGCGCAGCGTCGTGATCGAGGTGATGAGGAACATCACGATGAACGGGAACAGGCCCAGGATCGCCCCGCCGAACTGGTCGAACACGCCGTCCTGATCGGTGAAGAGCCAGGCGAAGAGTCCGACGAGAAGGCTCGGGGCGACCAGCATCAGCGCGATCGAGCGCGGGTCGTGCCGCAGCTGGCCCAGCACCCGCCCCGCGGTCGCCAGCATCCGTCGCGGGTTCACGATCCCGCTCCCCGCTGGGAACGGCGGGTCGGCGGATTCGCCGCCTCATCGCGGGCGATGAGCGCGAGGAACGCGTCCTCGGCATCCGCCTCACCGGTGTCCTCCAGCAGCGCGGCGGGGGTGGTGTCGGCGATCATCCGGCCGTCCCGCATGAGCAGCAGCCGGTCGCAGCGCCGTGCCTCGTCCATCACATGGCTGGAGACGATCAGAGTTGTGCCGCCGTCGGCGATCCGCCGGAACATCTCCCACAGCTCGCTGCGCAGCACCGGGTCGAGGCCGACCGTCGGCTCGTCGAGCACGATCAGCTCCGGTCTTCCGAGCAGCGCTGCGCCCAGCGACACCCGGCCGGCCTGCCCGCCGCTGAGCGCCGCGACCTCCTGCCTGCTGTGGTCTCGCAGCCCGACCTCGTCGATCACCCGGTCGACGTCGGTGCGGGGCGCGCCCAGCACGGATGCGAAGTACTGCAGGTTCTGCCGCACGGTCAGATCGTCGTACACGGCTCCGCCCTGCGTGCTGTAGGTCACGCGGTCGCGCAGTTCGCGAGAGCCGGCGGGTTCGCCGAGCACGGTCACCGTGCCGCCCTTGATCTTCTGCACGCCGACGATCGAGCGCATCAGGGTGGTCTTGCCGCATCCCGACGGTCCCAGCAGGCCGGTGATCCGCCCTCTCGGGACCTCCACGTCGAGGGCGTCGAACACCGTGCGACGCCCGCGCTGCACCGTCAGCCCTCGGACCGTCACCGCTGCAGCATCCGTCGTCATGTCATGATCGTGCGCCGCCTGCGGCGCGCGCACAATCGACCCGCCGCGAGCACGGCTCAGGTCAGCACTCGATGACGTTCACCGCGAGGCCGCCCTCGCTGGTCTCCTTGTACTTGGTCGACATGTCGAGGCCGGTCTGGCGCATGGTCTCGACCACCGCGTCGAGCGACACGTAGTGGTGCCCGTCACCTCGCAGTGCGAGCCGGGCGGCCGTGACGGCGGTGGATGCCGCGATCGCGTTGCGCTCGATGCACGGGATCTGCACGAGTCCGCCGATCGGATCGCAGGTGAGGCCGAGGTGGTGCTCCATGGCGATCTCGGCGGCGTTCTCGATCTGGCGGACAGTGCCGCCCATCACGGCGGTCAGCCCGCCGGCGGCCATCGCGCAGGCGGAGCCGACCTCGGCCTGGCAGCCGCCCTCAGCGCCCGAGATCGACGCATTCGCCTTGAACAGCGAGCCGAGTGCGGTCGCGGTGAGCAGGAACCGACGGATGCCGCGGCGGCGGTTGGCCTCGGCGACCTCGTCGGGGTCGTCGCCCTTCGACGAGCTCACGGGCCCGGCGCCGACCGCAACCGGCGAGGCTTCCGCACCGAACCCGAGCAGCGCGCTGCCGACCAGCTCCCCGTAGGGGGTCACGGCGTTGCCCGCGCCGAGACCGGAGTCGGCCAGGAAGCGCCACCAGTACATCGCGACGGCGGGCAGGATGCCGGCGGCGCCGTTGGTCGGCGCGGTCACGACCCGGCCGCCCGCGGCGTTCTCCTCGTTCACGGCGAGCGCGAACGCGCCGAGCCACTCGCCCGGAATCTGTGCGTGCCCATCGGCCTCGGCCGCCTCGAGCTGCTCGCGGATGTCGGATGCCCGGCGCTTGACCTTGAGGATGCCGGGCAGTGTGCCGGCGGTGTGCAGGCCCGCGTCGACGCAGGAGTGCATGGCGTCCCAGATGGCGTCGAGGCCCGCGGCGACCTCGTCCTCGCTGCGCACCGCCTCCTCGTTGCGGCGCGCGATCTCGGCGATCGTCAGGCCGTGCTCGTCGCAGAGCGCGAGCAGGCCGGCGGCGTCGCCGTACGGGAACGGATGCGGCGCTGCGGCGATCCTCGCGTCCTCGCCGTCGCGGCGGATGAACCCGCCGCCGACGGAGTAGTACGTCTGCTCGGTGAGCACCTCGTCGCCCTGGCCGTGAGCACGCAGCGTCATCGCGTTCGGGTGTCCCGGCAGTCGCGTGCGCGGCTCGAAGGTGACGTCGTCCTTGACGAACGCGATGTCGTGGGTTCCGTCCAGGGCGAGCGTGGCGCCCTCGGGCCATTCCGTCCAGGCGGCCCGCACGTCATCGGGATCACAGGTCTCGGGCGCCAGGCCCTGAAGCCCGGCGACCACGGCATCCGGTGTTCCGTGCCCGAGGCCGGTCGCGCCCAGGGAGCCGTACAGCGAGCAGGTGACCCGGGTGACGGCGGGCAGCACGTCGTCCGCGCGCAGGCGTGCGGCGAAGTCGAGGCCGGCCCGCATGGGTCCGACGGTATGGGAGCTCGAGGGTCCCACTCCGATGGAGAACAGGTCGAAGGCCGAGACGTACGCAGTCACCCCTCAAGGCTACGCGCTGCGACGAGCCTCGGCACTCGCCTCAGCATTCCAGCATGTGCACTTCGCTCGGAGATGTGCGGTTCGCGCGGGCTGATTGCGCGGGTGAGTCCGCGCGGAGCGCACATTTCCGCGGCTGCGTGATGTCGTGCTCACCCGGCCCCGGGCGCGGACGGCAGGGTGACCACGAAGGTCGCGCCTTCACCGGGCAGCGCCTCGATCGTGCCGCCGTGGGCCTCGACCACGGCACGGGCGATCGCGAGGCCCAGGCCGGTGCCTCCGCCGTCCTCGCGTGAGCGCGAGGCATCACCGCGCGCGAACCGGTCGAACACGGTCACCCCCTCGGGCAGCCCCGGCCCGTCGTCGGAGACGGTGACGGTCACCCCGTCGGCATCCGCGGCGATGCGCACGGATGCGGTCGTGCCGGGCGGCGTGTGCTGCCGGGCGTTGCCGAGCAGGTTGTCGATGACGCGGCGCAGGTCGGCGGCGTCCCCGCTGACGATCGCCGGATCCTCGCCGAGCTCCATCCTCCAGGAGTGATCGGGTCCGGCCGTCCGCGCGGCGACGACCGCCTCCGCGACCAGCATCCGCAGGTCGACGTCGGTGCGCGCCATCGCGGGCAGCGCGTCGAGCCGCGCGAGCATCAGCATCTGATCGATCAGCGAGCTCATCCGGGTGCCCTCGGCGTCGATCAGGGCGGCGTTGCCGCGCAGCTCGTCGAGCTCGGCTCCGGCGCGTTCGGACAGTTGCGCATGGGCACGGATGCTGGTGAGCGGCGTGCGCAGCTCGTGGCTGGCATCCGCGACGAACCGCCGCACCGCCTGCTCGCTGGCCTCGCGCTCGGCGAGCGCCTGCTCGACGTGATCCAGCAGGTCGTTCAGCGCGGCGCCGACCTGGCCGACCTCTGCCGTGGAGGCGATGTCGTCGTCTGCCACGCGCTGCGCGAGGGTCACCTCGCCGCGACCGAGCGGCACCGACGTCACCTCTGACGCGGTGCTCGCCACGCGGCGCAGCGGCAGCAGCGCACGCCCCATCGCGAGGGTCGCGGCCAGGATCGCGAGCAGGATGCTGGCGAGACCGACCAGCACGACCACCAGGCCCAGGCGGCTGGTCGCGGCGGTCACGGGCTCCAACGGCAGACCGGTCACGACCACCGCATCGTCCGGCGCCGCGCGCGCCGCGACCCGGTACGCGCCGAGGTCTCCGCCCAGGTCGACCGTCTGCGGTGCCGCGCCGGCAGGGACCGATGACAGGGCCTGCCGCTGCTCGGCGCTGAGGTCGTGCCGCTCGCCGTCGGCGTCGATCCAGCCGCCGATCACGAACGCATCGTCGCGGAACACGGCCGTGACGGTGCCGGGCGACTGACCGGGCGCACCGACGAGGTCGTCGCGGTCCGGCGGCTGCGGGGCGCCGGGCGGACGCGGTCCACCCGCCATGTCGGCACCGCGCTGCGCCGCCCCGTTCAGGCGGTCGTCGAGCTGCCCGAGCAGATAGTCGTTCAGCGACACCACGGAGACGATGCCCACGATCACGCTCGCCACGGCGACGAGAGCCGAGGCGATGAGCACGACCTGCAGACGCAGGCTGCGGGCGCGCTTCACGAGTCGCTCCCCGATCGGCCGGCCTTCAGCAGGTACCCCACCGTGCGCACCGTCTCCAGCCGCACCGATTCGCTCGCGGCGAGTTTGCGCCGCAGGCTCGACACGTAGACCTCGACGAGGTTCGAGTCGGCGCCGTAGTCGTAGCCCCAGACCGCCTCGAGGATCTGCGACCGGCGCAGCACCCGTCCGACGTTGTTCGCCAGCAGGAGGAGCAGTTCGAACTCGGTCGCGGTGAGCTCCAGCTGTGCACCGGCGAGCGTCGCGGTGACGGCCGCCTTGTCGAGGGCGAGATCACCGATGTGCAGCACCGACTCCGCGGGACGGGCGATCGCCGCCGCCGTGCGGGCCAGCACACGCACCCGGGCCTGCAGCTCGGGGACGGCGAACGGCTTGGTGAGGTAGTCGTCGCCGCCGGCATGCAGACCGGCGATCCGATCGTCGTGGCCGTCCAGCGCGGTGAGGAACAGCACGCGGACCTCGGAACGGATGGCCCGGATGCGGTCCAGCGTCTCGAGCCCGTCGATGCCCGGCATCATGATGTCGAGGACGACCACGTCGGGCTGGAACTCGCGCACTGCGAGCAGGGCGTCGCGGCCGCGGTTCTCGACCCGCACCTCCCAGCCGTCGACGCGGAGCGTGCCGGCCACGGCGGCGGCGAGAGAGACCTCGTCGTCGACCACGAGCACCCGGGCGGCCGTTCCGTCGGCGCGGCGCACCGGCGGAAGCCCGAGCCCCCCGTCTGCCATGGTCATGTGTTGATCCTTGCGCACCGGCCTCTCCCTTCGCGAGCACCGCCCGCGTCGCGCTTCGGGACGCCTTCCGCAACGCACGCCCCGTTCAGGTCACCAGTCCGGTTGCGGGAGGAGAGGCGACCGGTGACATCGCATCGCCGCGGCGGTCGTGCCGCGCGCTCACGCATTGATGCTCTGGGGGCATCAATGCGTGAGCACGTGGGAACAGCCACTGGCGACTCAGAGCCCCGACGATGCCGCGTGCATGCGACCATGCTCGACGGCCGGCCATCAGGGACCCTTTGCCGTAGCTGTGGCAGGGATAAATCCCGCTACAGGCCGCGCACCCGCGCGAGGAACTCCGCGGTCGCCGGATGCTGCGGAGCGTCGAAGATCTGCTCCGGCGGCCCCTGCTCGACCAGCACGCCCTCCCTGAGGAACACCACGCGGTCGGCGACCTCGCGGGCGAACGACATCTCGTGCGTGGCCATCACGATCGTCGTGCCGCGGCGCTTCAGCTCGCGCACGAGATCGAGCACCTCGCCGACCAGCTGCGGGTCGAGGGCACTGGTGATCTCGTCGAGCAGCAGCACCTCGGGCTCGGTGAGGATGGCGCGCACGATCGCGACCCGCTGCTGCTGGCCCCCGGAGAGCCGGTCGGGGTACTCGTCGGCCTTCGCACCGAGGCCGAGCGAGTCCAGCAGCTCCCGGCCGCGTGCCCGCGCCTGGCCCTTCGGCATCCCGTGCACCTTGCGGGCGGCGAGGGTGACGTTGTCGAGCACGGTCATGTGCGGGAACAGGTTGAAGTGCTGGAACACCACGCCGATCCTCGCGCGCACGGAATCCGCGTCCACACGAGGGTCGGTGATGTCCTCGCCGCTCAGGAAGATCTGGCCGTCGTCGACCTGCTCGATGAGGTTCATCGTCTTCAGCAGCGTCGACTTGCCCGAGCCGGATGCCCCGATCAGCACGACGACCTCGTGCGGAGACACGTCCAGGTCGAGCCCCTTCAGCACATCGTGATCGCCGAAGCGCTTGCGCACGCCCCTGGCCTCGATGACCGGCACGGCACTCATACGACTCCTCCGGCCTGCTCGCGCCTGTTCAGCCGGGCGGTGACGGCGTCGGTCATCCGGATCATCGGCCAGCTGAGGGCGATGAAGAACAGCGCGGCGACGATGTACGGGGTGTAGTTGTAGGTGTCGGCGACCTGCAGCTGCGCGGCGCGCACGGCGTCGACGACGCCGAGGATCGAGATCAGGCCGACGTCCTTCTGCATCGACACGAAGTCGTTCATCAGCGCGGGGATGACCTTGCGCACGCCCTGCGGGATCACGACCATCCGCAGGGTCTGCGCGTGGCTGAGGCCGAGCGACCGGGCGGCGACGCGCTGCGAGGGGTGCACCGCCTCCATGCCGGCGCGGAGCACTTCGGCGACATAGGCCGAGTAGCTGATGATGATCGCGATCGTTCCCCAGAACGCCGGAGGCATCCGCGGGAAGATCATCAGCGCCGGGATGCCGTAGCCGACCAGGTACAGCACGATCAGCACCGGAACGCCGCGGAAGAAGTCGGTGTACGCGGCGGCGAGCGCACGCAGCGGGAAGAACACCGGGCCGCGCAGGGTGCGCAGCACCGCGAGCAGCGTGCCGAGGATCGCGACGCCGACGGCGGCGATGAGCAGTACGACGATGTTCACGAGCAGACCCTGGAAGACGGGCCCGATGCTCTGCAGCGCGATCTCGGGATCGAAGAACGTCTCGCGCACCACCGTCCACCCGGGGTGTTCACGAGGATCGCGACGATGACGCCGATCAGGACGACGCTGCTGATAAGCGCGATCAGCACCGATCGCGTGGTGGCACGACGCCGCAGAGCGCGACGCGACAGCTCGAGATCACTCGGCTGCCACGTCGCGTCGACGGTGGAGGCGCTCACTTCAGGACGGGGACGTCGACCTCGTCGCTGAGCCACTTCTGCTGCAGCTCGTCGAGGGTGCCGTCCTCACGCAGCGCGTCGACGGCCTTCGAGACGTCAGCCGTCAGCTCGGACCCCTTGGGCAGCACGAACGCGAAGTCGTCGCCGCCGTCGGCGCTGTCGAACTGGCCGGAGACGGTGGAGTTCTCGACGAGGGCGCCGGTGACGTAGAAGGCCCCGGGCAGGTCGGTGACCATGGCGTCGATCTGGCCGCTCTTCAGCGCCAGCACGACGTCGTCGACGGTGTTGAAGACGCCGAGGTTCTTCTCGCCGAGCTGCTTCTTGGCGACGGTGTAGCTGGTCGTGCCGGCGGCGACGCCGACCTTGATCTTCTTCAGCTCGTCGATCGACGCCACGGATGCCGCGGGCGAGTCGTTCAGCACGACGACCGCCTGGGTGGTGGTGTAGTACGGCGACGAGAAGTCGACGGCCTTCTTGCGCTGGTCGGTCACCGAGAACTGCTGGATGTTGACGTCCCAGTCCTTCGGGCCCGGCGCGATGGCGGCATCGAAGCCGGTGCGCGTCCAGACGATGTCCGTCGCGTCGAAGCCGAGCTCCTTCGCGACGGCGTTCGCGACCGCGCCCTCGAAGCCCTTGCCGTTGGCGGGGTCGTCATCGACGAACCACGGTTCGTAGTTCGGCTCGCCGGTGGCGATGGTGAGCTTGCCGGCGGTGACGGTCGGCAGCGCACCGTCGCCGGCGTCAGCGGACGGCGCGGCGGACGAGGTGCCGGAACAGGCGGCGAGGGACACGGCGGCCGCGACCGCGATGGCGGCGAGTGCGGTGCGACGGAGAGTGCGGGAGACGGGCACGGTTCACTCCTGAAGAGAGGTCGGGTTCGGGTTCAAGGGTACGTCGGGAGCGAGCCGCCAGTCGGCGAAGTCGAAACCTGGCGACACGAAGCACGAGACGAGCACCTCGGCGTCGTCCAGGGGGCGGGCCGCCTGCCAGACGCCGGCGGGCACGAGCACCTGCGCGGCCTCACCGGGTCCGAGCACGGTCGGGGTCGCCTCCTCGGGTTCCCCGCCATCGCCGCCGAGGGTCAGCTCGAGTCGGCCGGGTCCGTGCCAGAGCCACAGTTCGTCGCTGGTGACGACGTGCCAGGCGCTGCGCTCGTCGGGCTGCAACAGGTAGTGGATGCAGGTGCCGGCGGGCCTGGCTCCGTTCGGCGTCTCGACGACGAGCGGGCTGGTCCAGGTGCGCCGGAACCAGCCGCCCTCGGGGTGCGGGGCGAGGTCGAGTCGCTCGGCGGTCGCCGGTCGTGCGGTCATGTGATGGCTCCCTGCGTCTCGTCCCTGCGTGTCGACTCGCCTGCGGCTCTCCCGGCGGCCGTCGCTCGCCCGGCGGCCGGGGCCGGGAAGCCGGATGCCGCCCACCGCACCTCTCCGGACACGATTGTGGCCGCGGCGCGGCCGGCGCCGGCCTCGATGAGTTCGACGACCGCATCGGCGCCCGCCGGCACGTCGAAGAACGTCAGGTCGGCGAGCGCGCCGACCGCGAGGTAGCCGGTGCGCTCCGGACCGACGTCGATGCCCATCGCGTGCGCGCCGCCGATCGTCGCCGCGCCCAGCAGCCGCGCGTGCAGGTCGCGATCGGTGTAGCCCTGCGAGCGCGCGATGCGCGCCAGCTCTGCGACATCCGCCATCAGATCGAGCGACGGACTGGACGAGAGCGAGTCGGTGCCGACCGCGATCGGGCTGCCCTCGCGCAGGTAGGCGGCGATCGGCGGCTCCTCCAGGCCGATCACGGCGTTCGAGCGCGGACACAGCGCCACCGTGGTGCGCCGCTCGCGCAGGATGGCGCGGTCGCGGGCGCTCATGTACACGCCGTGCGCGATGTGGCAGTCCGGACCGAGCACGCCGAGCTGGTCGACGAACTCGGTGGCGCTGGTGCCGAAGCCGGCCTGGCGCAGCTCCTGGAAGCTGGCCAGGCCCGCCGTGTGCCAGGCCTGCGGGTGCTCGTGCGCGAACTCGTTCTCGAAGGCCGCCTCACCGAGGTGGATGTGAATGCGCCCGCCGCGCTCGCGCACGATGTCGGGGATCTCCAGCAGCGGCTCGATGTCGAGGGAGTACGGGGCGTGCGGCGACAGGCCGGTGCCGGGCGGTGTGGGCAGCGCGTCCAGCGCCTGCTCGACCTGCGCGCGCCCGGTGCGCGCCCAGTCGGCGTTGGTCCAGCTCATCACCTCCCAGTAGGTGATGCCGTGCAGTCGCGCGTCGTGCAGTGCGGATGCCGCGGACGGATCGGTGACGACGTCGGCGACCGCGGTGGTGCCGCTCCGCAGCGCCAGCTCGGCACCGTCCGCAGCATCCGAGGCCCAGTCCCTGCCGCCCTCGTAGACCGGGTCGAACGCGGCGACCCAGTCGTCGAAGCCGGTGTACCGGCCCTGACCGACCACGGCCATGCCGGTGTACTGCAGGTGCGTGTGCGCGTTCACCAGCCCCGGAGTCAGGATGCCGGGCCAGTGCACCTCTTCGTGGGCGACGCCGCGCTCGGCGAGCGAGCGCAGCACCCAGGCGCGCTCGCCGACGTGCACGATGCGGCCGTCGCGCACGGCGACGGCGCCGTCCGGGATCGGCGGCGCCGTGACGGGGACGACGAGTCCTGCGGAGTAGACGGTGATCACGAGCGCGCACCCCCGTCGACTGGGCGCTCCGAGGTGCCGTCCACCGGTTCAGGTCGCAGTCCGCCCCGGTATGGCGGCCGGAGAGCGTGACGAAGTGCGACCTGAGCGGGGATCTCGTCGCCACGAGGCGACGTGTAGCGCGGCGAGCGCCAGTCGGCCTGCGCCTCGACCTGCGCTGTACTGCGCTCGTCGATGCGGGCGCCGCGGGCGGCGAGGGCAGCGCGGGCGATCGCGGCATCCGCCTCGACGGGGAACGGATGCAGGCCGGGGGCGAGATCGGCGGTGAGCAGCTGCTCGACGGCGCCCAGCTGCACGGCGAAGGAGAGATCCATGATCTCGATCGGATTGCCCTCGGCGGCGGCCAGGTTCACGCAGCCGCCGCGGGCGATCAGCAGGGCGCCGTCGCCGACGCGATCGAAGTGCTCCGCGACCGGGGTCAGCGCGGCCGCGTCGACGTCCACCTCGCCCGGGACCCCGCCGGCGACCGTCACGATCGCCGCTGCGCGCAGCGTCGCGGCATCCACCGTGTGCGGAGCACCCGTCGCGGAGATCACCAGAGCGCCGGACGCGAGCTCGCGCAGCGGGCCGATGCGGAAGCCGTCGTGTGCGGCCTTCAGCGCACGCACCGGATCGGTCTCGGCGACGGCGATCTCGGCTCCGAGTGCGCGCAGATGCGCGGCGACGCCTTCGCCGACCGGTCCGTAGCCGATCACGACGGCGGGCTGGTCGCGCAGGCCGATGCCGGCGGCGTCGAGCACGTCGGCGATCGCGAACACGCAGGACTGCCCGGTGCCGTAGCGGTTGTCGAAGGAGGTCTTCATGGCGGCGTCGTTCACGGCGATCACCGGAATGCGCAGCAGGCCGTCACGCTGCATGAGGCGCAGAGGGGTGAGCCCGCTGGTGGTCTCCTCGGCGGCCCCGCGCAGGCCGTCCGCGAGGCCCTCCTCGTGCGCGAGGCGGATCAGATGCGACCCGTCGTCGAGCAGCAGGTCGAAGCCGCGGCGCAGGAACGCGATGGCCGCGTCGCGCTCGGCGGCTCCGTCGAGCGCCGGATCGCCGTCCACCGGAATGCTGCGATCGCGCAGCACCCGGGCGACTTCGACGTCGATCTCGTCGGGGTGCGCGTACACGGCGACCTCGGCGCCGGCATCCCGCAGCAGCAGGGCGAGCTGGGCGGTCTTGGGCTCCAGCACCATGGCGATGCCGATGCGGATGCCGCGCACCAGACCTGCGTCGCGCAGGCGCTCGGCGACCAGGGCCGAGACCGGCATGTGCGCGCCGGCGATGTCGACCCGGTCGTCCGCGGTCGCGCGGGCGGGCAGCGGGCCGCCGTCCATCAGGATGTCGGGTGCCTCCCCCGGCGCGAACGTCACGCCCCCGTCGGTGAGGTGCCCGCCGAGAGCGGGGATCAGGCGACGCAGTTCCGCGGCGACCGCATCCTCACCGCGCACCGAGAACGCGCGACCGGCGACCAGCAGATTGGTCTCGCGGGCGAACCTGCGCACGAGACGCTCGGCGGCGGTACGCTCTTCGGTCATGAGGCTCTCCAGGAAAGACGAAAGCCCCGGACACCGTCCGGGGCTTCCTATACTGTCTCAACACAGTGCGCGCCTGGAGGGACTCGAACCCCCAACCTTCTGATCCGTAGTCAGATGCTCTATCCATTGAGCTACAGGCGCACGGCCCTCAGCGGGCCGAGGAAAAGCCTACAGCAGGTTAGCGGGGAACACGAATCGGCGCCGTTTCAGCTCTTCGCCGAGGCCTTCCGGCTCCAGCGCGAGGTGCGCTCCTCCTTGGCCCCTGCCTTCGCCGCCTCCTTCGCGAGCTTCTCGGCGTGCTTGCGCCTGCTGCGCTGCTGCGACGAGAGAGCCTGCAGATCGACGAGCTTCAGCGCCTGCATCCGCGCCTCGCGCATCGTGGCGTACTCCGGGTCCTGGTCGGGTCGCATGCCCTCGACGAGCAGACGGCGGTCGAGGTTGCCGCGCACGTCGGCCCAAGCGGCCGCCCGAGCCGATTCGACCAGCTCGTTCACCTCGTCGCGATCGTCGGCCATCTCGCGCAGGCGCTGTGCGACGCCGGTGGACTGCCGCGCCCGCCGTTTGAGGTTGCGCACGTCGCGATCACGATAGTCGTGCGTGCCGGACGGATCGGAATGACGGCCCTTAGCGCGCTTGCGCAGCGCATTCAGATGCTCGGCGGCCTGATCGGACTCGGCGGCCATCGCCCGCAGAACGTCGCGCGCGTCACCGGCGTAGCGGTCGAGGTCGAAAGTGCCGCCCTGGGCGATCGTTCCGACGAGGATGTGGTTCTTCACGGCGAGGCGCGCCGCCGCTGTGGCGATCGCGACGCCCTCCGCGATGGCATCCGCTGTCCGTCCCACGACACCTCCTGCCATGAGCGTACCTGCCGGGTCCGACGTCGGGACAGCCCCGGCCGCCGTGGGTCCGGGACCGGCGTCAGGAGGCGGACGCCACAGGCGCGCCCCAGAGCGCGACGGCCTCATCGCAGGCGGTCTGCAGATGCGCACGATTCAGCTCGCAGACGAGTTCGGCGTCCCGGTCGATGAGCGCCTCGACGATCGCGCGATGGGCGGCCAGATGGGAGTGCAGATCGGCGTTGCGGCCGAAAGCGCGACGGAACCGCGTCTCGAACACGCCCATGGTCTCGTCGAAGGTCTCGTTGCCCGCCAGCTGGATGACAGTCCGGTGGAACCTGCCGGCTGCGAGGTTCGTCTGCACCACGTCGTGCGACGCGGCGGCGTCCTCCTCCTGAGCGAGCGCGGCCTTCACTCGCGCCAGCCCCTCCTCGTCGTGCCGCACGGCGGCGAGGCTGAACGCCGCGTTCTCGATGGCGATGCGCAGCACGGTCAGGTCGAGCACGTCCTGCGCGGTGAAATCGCGCACGATCGCCCAGGTTCGCGGGCGCGAGACGACGATCCCCTCGACGACCAGCCGCCGGATCGCCTCACGCACCGGCAGCCTCGACACGTTCAGCTCCGCCGCGAGGTCCCGCTCAACCAGTCGCGAACCTGGTAAGCGCCTTCCCAGGACGATGTCGTCCCTCAGCACGCGCGACACGCGCACTGATTCCAGTTCTACAGGCCCCAGCCCCATGGATGGATTCAAGCACGGGCAGGCCCGAACGCCAAGGTCATGTCCGCCGCCGCGGAGATGCGAGTCGTCGGCTGCGGCCGTGCGGCGCCCTGCTCAGACCCGACGGTACTGCGCGGCCATCGGGCAGTCGAAGGGGTCACGGGCGGCGAGGCCGACCCGATTCAGATACTCGATGACGATGGCGTACGAGCGACCGAGCGATGTCTCCGTGTACGGCACGTCGTTGGCCGCGCAGAAGTCGCGGACGATCTCACGCGCCCGCGCGAGGTGCGGCCTGGCCATGCTCGGGAACAGGTGGTGCTCGACCTGGTAGTTGAGGCCGCCCATCAGCCAGGTGGCCCACCATCCGCCGCGGATGTTGCGCGAGGTGCGCACCTGCTTCGAGAAGAAGTCCAGCTTCGCGTCACGGTCGATGACCGGCATGCCCTTGTGGTTCGGGGCGAACGACGCCCCCATGTACACGCCGAAGACGGCGAGCATGACGCCGACGAACGCGAACGCCATGCCCAGCGGAAGCAGCAGGAAGATCGGCACGAGCACCAGCACGAAGCGTCCGGCGATCATGCCCAGTTCCGCCCAGCGACCCTTCACCTGCCCGCGGCCGGCGAGGTGCTTGACGCTCAGATAGTGCAGGTTGACCCCCTCGAGCGTGAGCAGCGGGAAGAACAGCCAGCCCTGCCTCCGGGTGATCATGCGCCGCAGCCCGCGCGCCTGCGCGGCATCCTCGTCGAGGAACGAGATCGTGTCGATCTCGATGTCGGGGTCCTTGCCGACGCGGTTCGGATTGGCGTGGTGGCGACTGTGCTTCGAGTCCCACCACGAGTAGCTGATGCCGACGAAGGATGCCAGCACGCGCGCCAGCCGGTCGTTCGCAGGGCCGGTCGCGAGGATCTGCCGGTGTGCGGCCTCATGGGCGAGGAACGCCACCTGCGTGAAGAGGATGCCCAGCGCTGCCGCGATGAGCAGCTGGAACCAGCTCTGCCCGAGCAGGATGAATCCGGTGATGACCCCGCCGAACGCCGTGGCGATCGCTGCTCCGACGAGCGCGTAGAACCACGGCGCGCGCTGCAGCAGGCCGGTCTCGCGCACGACCTGCGAGACGTGGGTGTAGGCGCGCGTGATCGGCGGGAAGTCCTCTGCACCGGCATAGGTCTGGCGGATGGGACCGAGTGTCGCTGATGCGACGGCGGCTGAAGTGGAGATGATCGAGCCCCTGACGTGTGGCCGACCGTCGAGGAAACGATCGGGCGGAGCCAAAGGCGGATGCCGATCGCTTCTTCACACCGTACGCGGGTGCGTATGCCGCAACCTGCATGCATCCGGCAGACGGAACGGGCGGTCGAGCCGAAGCCCGACCGCCCGTTCGCGTCAGAGATCAGAACTGATCAGAGGGGACGGATGTTCGCCGCCTGCATGCCCTTGGGGCCCTGCTCGGCGTCGAACTCCACCTTCTGGTTCTCATCCAGGCTGCGGTAGCCGTTGCCCTGGATCGCGCTGAAGTGCGCGAACAGGTCGGCCGAGCCGTCATCGGGAGCGATGAAGCCGAAGCCCTTTTCGGAGTTGAACCATTTGACGGTGCCAGTGGCCATGACGTCATTCCTTCGTTGTCTGGGACCACGGGAGTGATCCGTGAAACCGCGACGGCGACGCCGAGGCGGGGTATGGGTGTGCGCGGACAGATGGTCCGGCGCAGGGACGGCGTGCTCCTCGAGCGCGCTGCGCGCGGCATCCAGCGTCTGATGCGCGCTGATGCGTTCACCGACGGGGCCATAGACGAGAAAACGGTCGTCGGCGTCCACGACGACATGGCCGGCGTACTCGCCGTCGCGCGTGGCGACGTGCACGTCGTAGTCGGCCTGGCGCCAGAGCAGCGCCGGAGCGAGTGTTGCAGTGATGAAGATGTGAAGCAGTCTTTCAGTGATTCGCGTTCCGCGCCATCTTTGGCGGGCCGCAGGAGGAAGTCGGAAGTGCGTGCGCCTTGTGAGCGCCGCGTGCGGAGACGGAGGGGCTGACACCTCGACGTCATGAGAATCTCCACCCTGAGCAGACTCCGATGCGCGGACGCCGAGCCCCGATCGCGGAAGCGGTTCAGTCGCGCGAGGTCGCGTTGACGCTGCCCGAGCGCTCCTGCCCGCTCAGACGTGCGATCGCGGCCATCATGCGCTCGGTGATCTCGCGTCGGGCCTTGCCGTCCGGCACGTTCGCGAGGTCGGTCAGATCGAGCGGTTCGCCGAAGCGGACCTCGACACGCGGCTTCCCCCACAGATGGCTCAGCGGTGTGACGGTGCCGGTGCCGACCAACCCGACGGGCACGACCGCTGCGCCCGTGTCGCGCGCCATCCACGCGGCGCCGCCGTGCCCCGCGTGCAGCTTCCCGTCGCGTGACCGGGTGCCCTCCGGGAACACGGCGAAGACACTCCCGGCACGCAGGATGCTGCTGCCGGCGTCGAGCGCGCCCCTGGCGTCGCGTCCGGTCGCGCGGCGCACCGGAACGCCGCCGATGGAGCCGAAGAACCAGCGCTTGAACCTGCCGAGCAGGCCCGCGCCCTCGAAATAGGACGACTTGATGAGGAACTGCACAGGGCGCGCGGCGGACGTCGGGATGATCAGTGTGTCGAGCGACGAGAGGTGATTGCTCACCAGCAGCACCGCCCCGTGTTCAGGCAGGTTGCCGCGCCCCACGATGCGCGGAAGGTACATCAGCCAGAACAGCGGCCGAAGGATCACCCGTCCGATGAAGTAGACGGCCCCTGGCCGGGGTCCAGGCCGGGGGCCGACGGGGCGGGTGAGGTCACGTCGCAACCCTACCCGGGTCGTGTCGCTCGGCTCACATGCCGAGCAGCCGCCACGCGCCCGCTCAGCAGGCACTCCGACTCGGCCCAAGCATCTGTCACCTGTCGGGTGGCACGCGCCGGTTGTGCTGTGGAATCGCGACAAGCCCCGGCATCAGCGCCATGACCAGGACTGCGATCGCCCAGAACCCCAGAGCCGGAACGAGAAAGAACGCTGAGGCTGTCACGAGCGCGATGCCGACGACTCCCAGAGCGATCGCAACAGGACTCCGCCAGTACGCGAGGCGCCGGCCGACGCTCGCGTCGCTGGCGCCCTTCACGGACTGGTAGAAGAGGGCACCACCCGCGAGGACTCCGAACCACGCCACCAGGTCGAACATCCGCCCAGCCTGGCACTCGCAGTACGGCGAAGGCAACGAGCAGAACCCGTGCGGATGAGGGATTCGAGTCCCTCGCGGAAAGCGCCACCCGCCTGCGCCGACATGAAACGGCCCCGAGGACTTCGTCCGGGCCGTTTCACATGGCGGAGACGGAGGGATTTGAACTCGCGCCGATCCCAATCGAGGTCGACTGAAACCGCGTGATTCCGCGGCGTCTGACGCCCCGGACTACCGTCTCGATCCGATCAGTTCGGTTCGATTCGTGGCAGAAACATGGCACGTACCTAGGGACGACCATCCGGAAACAGCCGCTTCAGGCGGGCGACCTGCGACTAGACACAGGCGTCCTCGAACGTCACCAGACGTGTCTTCGGACGGTGCCATCAGTAGATGCGTTCCACATCGGAAAGGGCCCATTGCTTTGTCATGACGTCCTTTCCGACGCCGTAGAAGCGGAACATCAGCTCGAAAGCGTCGGAGTCACCCGTCTCGATGGTGTTGGCTTCTTGACCGGGCTCCGCGCGGGGCCCGAAGTACACGTCGACGGTGCCGTCGTCATTGGTGATCAGTCCGGGTGTCTGCGAGGACACGGAGTATTTCGTGTTGTCCCGGATGAACGCGTGCGTCCGTGCGTCGTACATCGTCACCGACCAGAACTGCGATACGGGCACGTGCGCGGGCAAACGCATCCGGTAACTCGCTGCGGAAGAGAAGAAAGCGCCGTCGCTGTCGCGGAGGTTGACCAGGTAGAACTGGCCGATGCCCAGTCGCCGGATGCCGATGAAGGCCATGTGGTAGATGACACCACGGTTGGGATACGGGTAGCCCTCCGGGTGGGCGTCGAACCCGTCGCGCTGACTGTCGGTGAAATCCTGCCGCCCGGGGAAGAACCATTGCGTGCCGTTGAAGAAGGGCTCGAAGCTGCCCTCGTACTCCGCCTTCAGCCAGGCATGCGCCTCGCCGACGGCATCGGTGAGGACGGCAGCATCGTCGGCGGTGGGAGCGAAGGGTTCGCCTTTTCGGATGCCGATGGATTCGAGCATCTGCTCGAACGGTCGGTCTCGAGCGAGGAGGGGCTCGTCTTGAATGGCGCGGTGCAGAAGCTCGTAGAAGCTCAGATCGTACGGGATGGTGGTGTCGACGACTTGGCCTTGCAGATCCCGAGCGGACGTCGCCGGTGGGTTGGCGGCCTCGGCGAGCGGGTAGACGCGGATCTTTCGGCAGAGTTCGAGACCCCGGTCAAGTGCTTCCTGCGTGCCCTCTTCCAGCACCGACCTGAGCAGCGCATAGCTGCCGTAGGTTTCGCCGGGTAGCGCGATGTATCCGTCAGGCACGTCTTCATCCCAGTCAGGCGGGAGGATGAGGTATCTGCCGCCTCGCCCCTCGTCGACACCGAAGTGGCCGACGTCTTCCAGCGGAACCTGCCACAGGTTGCAGATGGACCCGTTGAGCGCTTGCCCGTCTTCTTCTGCGGGGATCTCGACAACGACGGGGCCGTCATGGGTGTCGAAGAAGGCCATGTAGTAGATCAGGTCGGGGTTCGGGGTGAGCGTCTGGTTGCGCCAGTCCAGCAGCTTGGACCAGTAGACGAACTGGTTCGTCTTGCCGGCCGCGAGGGTCTCTCGCATGAGCTGGAAGTTGACCGCGGGCATTCCCCAGATTGCAGTCTCTACGGCGTGACGATGCTTGCCGCGAGTTAGGGCGTCTGCGCTGATATCGTTCATGCTGTCCTCTCACCGTGTGGCTGACGGATGAAGTCGCCGGGTCGCCAGTTGCCATCGAAGGCCCCTTCGGAGGGGCCGTAGATGCGGAAGTAGACGAACCAGCCCGACCCGGGGATCGTCTGAACCCATCGATGATCTGCATGCTCGGGCGGAGTGGGCCCGAAGTGCAAGGTGACTTCGTCGGCGTCGAGGTGACTACGGAGCTCGAACATCGATCTGAGTGCGGCATTGCCCTGCTGCGTGGCGATCTGGCTGCGGGTCTGAGCGTCGTAGACGGTGATGCTCCAGAACAGTTTCGCTGGCACCGGAAGCGGCACGGTGAGAGTGTAGGCGGATCCGCCGTCGAGGTAGGCGTTGGCGCTGTCGCGCGCGCAGAACCAATAGACCGATCCGCCCCCAGCCTGGCGGCGGAACATCGCGGGTGATGACGCGATGGCCTGGTAGAACCAGGTCTCGCGGGCGGTCACGTCGAGATGTCCGTCGAGGTCGAAGGATGCGTTCTCCGGGCGAAGGCTCACCCATTCCCAATGACGATCGGGCCACGCCACGCGGTCTTGGCGGCGATCTGCGAGCGACTGGACTCGCATCTGAGCGTCTGCCTCGACTGCGGCGTGCTTGAGTATCGACACTGTTCGCTCGTCGGCGGGCATCGGTTCGCCGGCTCGGATGCCGAGAACGGCGAGTTCGGCGAGTGCCGTCTGGTCGGCGGGCGTGGTGCCCTGCTCTGTGATGTAGCGAAGGAGCGTGTCCCAATAGGCAGCGGTGCCTTGCACTCGGTTCGGGCTGGTGTCCTGCCGTGTGCCCGTCAGGTCGATCCAACGAGGTTGCTCCCAAGGCGCGCGTGAATCTAGTGGGGTGACGACCGTTCGCTTCATCAGCGCGATCGCCGCGTCGACGTCGGCGTCCACGGGCACGGCCCGAAGCCCGGCGATGACGGTGGGCGTGGTTGCGCGGACGAAGAATGTGCGTTCCAACTCGGACTGGGCGGCGACGTCATCTGCCGAGGCGCCCGGCGGCAGGATGACGAAGCGGCCACCCTCACCATTGTCGGGACCAGGGATGCCCACGTCGGCGATCCACGACTGATCGGCGTTCAGCAGCGCTCCCAGGATCGGGCCGGCCGGAAGGTCGACGACGAGCGCGCCGTCCGACAAGTCGAGGATGACCGAGGCATACGGGGTGTCGGAGTTCAGCGTCAGTCCGCGCTGATCCGGGCGAGTATCCATCGTCCCGAACACCCGATTCGGGACGACTCCGATCGCCAGGTTGCCGTCGAACAATGCGTACCCGGAGACCGCGGGAAAGAAGTGTTTGTAGACGGCGATGGCGCGGACAAGATCGGAGGCGTCGTACGCGGCGTCGATGGTCTCTGGCGTCGGAAATCCAGCCAGGAACGCGTAGGTCTGCTCTGTCATGGTGTTACTCCAGTTCCGCGGTCGATGGGAAAGATGTCAGTGCAGTCACGAGCGCCGGCTGCCACGTGTGTGGCAGGAAGCCACCCCGGCAATGAGGCCCCTGGTTGCGGCGATTATGACACTATGGATAATCGAACGCACGGTCAACGAAAACGTGGGGAATGGATACGGATGCCGAAGATCGTCGACGTTGAACGGCGACGCGAGGACATCGCGCGCGCCTGTTGGCGGGTGATCGTGCGCCACGGCATCGCCGGCGTCACTACGCGCGAACTCGCCCGGGAAGCCGGGATCGGTAGCGGCGTGCTGTTCCATTATTTCCCCGACAAGGAAGCGATCATCTTCGCCGCATTCGAGCTGCTCACAGAAAGCTTCCGGCAGCACCTCCGAATCAACATCGCGCCCGCGCGTGACGCACGAGAGCGCCTGCGGCTGGTGGCTTTGAGCAACCTGCCACTGGACCCTGAACGAGCCGACGAGTTCGGCGTATGGCTGTCCATGTGGGCGCACACATACACGAACGACGCGCTCCGATCCAGACAAGCTGAGCTCTACCAGAGCTGGCGCGACATCCTCGCCAACCTGGTCCGAGACGCGCTCTCCGACGGCTACCTGGATCCGACGCTGGACGCGTCCGTCGCTGCCGCCCAGCTCTCAGGAATCACCGATGGCCTCATCGTCCAGATGATGCTCGACCCCAGCCGCCCAGTGGCCGAGCTCGCGGTCAAGGCCGTCGATGACCTGCTCGACCGGTGGTGGGTTGGCATGCACCCAGCGGTCTCGGCAAGGGTCGAATCGGCCTCTACCTAATTGACCGCCGAAACCTCGCCCATGTGGGCGCTAAGGGCGCGCCGCTGTCCTGGCCGCCCTTCCACACCAAGACGGGACCGCATGCGACACGCCCGTTGGCCGCTTCGAATGGCACGAGAACCCGCTGCGCACGCACCAGCTCGGGCCTGCCGATAACGTCGACTTCGTTCGCGACGAGACCCGACCCGGGAGTCGGAGGACCGCAGCAGGCTCCTTCGGGTGTCTGCCGGGCGAAGAGAGACGGAGGGATCGGCGCTCTCGGTCTCGCTCTCAGGTGACCGAAACCGCACAGTGGACGAGCGCTCATCGAGCAGAACGCTCAGAGAAATCCCGCAGAACCGCAACACTGCTCAACGCCGACCATGCCGCAGACGTGGCAGAGATGGCAGATCACGTGGCAGAAGTGGTATAAAATAGCCCCTGATCAGGACTTTCCAGTGCGGAGACGGAGGGATTTGAACCCTCGGTCCCCGTGAGGGGACTCCACCTTAGCAGGGTGGTGCACTAGGCCTGACTATGCGACGTCTCCATGTGCGAAGCCTCGGCCGCGCACGTCCATCCATCATAACCGGTCGATTGTGACGTCGCGAACCGGGCCGGCGCGCGGTTCAGGCCCCCAGGGACGATGCGCGGGCGACGAGCTCCGGCTGGAACACCACGTGCTCCGTGGAGGGAGCCGCACCACCGCTCCGGCTCAAGAGCATGTCGACGGCGGTGGATCCGATGAGGGAGGCGGGCTGGCGCACCGAGCTGAGCGGGATCACCGCTGCCGCGGCGAAGTCGATGTCGTCGTAGCCGATCAGGGCGATGTCCTGCGGAACGCGGGCGTTCCCCGTCATCACCAGGCTCTGCAGCAGGCCGAGTGCCAGCAGGTCGTTCGCGGCGAACACCGCGTCCGGCCGCTCGGCGGCGGGCCTCCGCATGATCAGGTCGCCCAGCCGTCGCCCCTCATCGACGGTGAGTGCCTCGGTGGCGAGGAACTCGACGCTCGCGTTGGCGGCGGCCGCAGCGGCCTGGGCTCCACTGAGCCGGTCGGCGACCTGCCGCAGCTTCACCGGCCCGCCCACGAAAGCCAGGCGTCGCCGTCCGGTCGCGAGCAGGTGCTCGGCGGCGAGCCGTCCGCCCTCGACGTCATCCACCGCGACCGAGGCGAACCGCGGATCCTGCGACTCGCGGTCGACCAGCACCGAGGGGATGCCGCGCTCGCTCATCTGCACCAGTCTCGGCAGCAGCTCCGCCACGGGCGTCACCAGCACGCCCGTGACGCGCTGCTCCTCGAACAAGGCCAGATGACCGGCCTCACGCTGCTGGTTCTCGTCGCTGTTCGCGACGAGAACGGTCAGTCCGTGCTCGTCCGCCCGCTCCTCTGCGCCGCGCACGACCTCGGCGAAGAACGGGTTGCGGATGTCGAGGACGACCAGTCCGATCGCCCGGCTGCGCCCCGCGCGCAGCTGCCTCGCCGCATCGTTGCGGATGAAGCCGAGCCGCGCGATGGACGCCTGTACCCGCGCGACGATGTCGGCGGACACCTTCTCCGGCCTGTTCAGCACGTTCGACACCGTGCCGACCGACACCCCGGCATCCTCCGCGACATCTCGCACGCTGATCGCCACGACGCACTCCTCCCGTCAACAGAACTCTACGACGATCGCCAAGCAATGAAACGAATCAGAATCAGTTTCGTCCGCCTCTTGTCTTCACGGTTGCTACGCCATAGCATCGTCGTGCATGAGTCAATGAAACGATTCATCCAATGACCCGACGCTCGATGAGGAGACGGCTGCATCATGACCTTCCCGCCGCCCGCCGCGGAATCCGATCCGCCCGTGCTCGCGCTCCGCGGCGCAGTGAAGACCTTCGGACCGGTGATCGCCCTCGCCGACGGGACGATCGAACTGCGCTCCGGTGAGATCCACGCGCTCGTCGGCGAGAACGGCGCGGGGAAGTCGACGCTGGTCAAGCTCCTCGCCGGGCTGTACCACCCCGACGGCGGCGACTTCCTCATCGAAGGCGATCCCGTCGCCTTCCGGTCGGTCGCCGACAGCAAGGCCGCAGGCGTGTCGGTCATCTACCAGGAGCCCACGCTCTTCCCCGATCTCACCGTCGCCGAGAACATCTTCATCGGTCGCCAGCCGCGCGGAGGCGCCGGACTCATCAGCCGGACGCGGATGCGCGCCGACGCCCGCGAGCTCTTCGAGACGCTGGGCGTGCCGATCGATCCCGACCGCATCGCCGAGGGCCTCTCGATCGCCGACCAGCAGATCATCGAGATCGCCAAGGCCATCTCGCTGGACGCCCGTGTCCTGATCATGGACGAGCCGACAGCGGCCCTGAGCGGTGTAGAGGTGGAGAGGCTCTTCCAGGTCGCCCGCTCACTGCGCGACCGCGGAGCGGCGATCCTGTTCATCTCCCATCGGTTCGACGAGGTGTTCGCACTCACCGATCGCATCACCGTGATGCGCGACGGCCGCTACATCGCCACCCATCAGACGGCCGAGGCGACGGTCGAAGGGATCGTCCGGCAGATGGTGGGTCGCGATGTCGACCAGCTCTTCCCGAAGACGCCGGCGCAGATCGGCGACGTCGTGCTCTCCGTACAGGGACTCACCCGGCGCGGCGTGTTCCAGGACATCGACATCGACGTGCGCGCCGGTGAGATCGTCGGGCTCGCCGGCCTGGTCGGCGCCGGACGGACAGAGGTCGCCCGCGCAGTGTTCGGCATCGACGAGTACGACGACGGCCATGTCGCCCTCGACGGCGTGCCGCTGCGTCGGCACGACGTACAGAAGGCGATCGACGCCGGCATCGGTTTCGTGCCCGAGGACCGCCGTCGGCAGGGACTGGTCATGGACCTGTCGGTGTCGCGCAACGCCACCCTCGCGCTCCGCGGGCGACTGGCGCGCTTCGGCCTGATCCGCGGCGACCGGGAGCGCCGCACGGCGCAGGAGTGGACGAAGCGGCTGCAGGTGAAGACCGGATCGATGGAGTACCCGGTCTCGACCCTCTCTGGAGGCAACCAGCAGAAGGTGGTGCTCGCGAAATGGCTGTCGACCGAGCCCCGGCTGCTGATCATCGACGAACCGACGCGGGGCATCGACGTAGGCACGAAGGCCGAGGTGCATCGCCTGCTCTCCGACCTCGCCGGGCGCGGGATCGCGATCCTGATGATCTCCAGCGAGCTGCCGGAGGTGCTCGGCATGGCCGACCGGGTCGTCGTGATGCATGAAGGACGCGTCACGGCGACGATCGACCGCGACGAGGCGACCCCCGAGGCCGTGATGCATGCCGCGACCCACGCCCCCGCCGCACGGAAGGAGGAGGCCGCATGACCGCCGTCGACGAGAGCACGACGCAGCGAGGGCCCGCGTCGGCCCCCTCCCGGCTCGGCGGCCTGCTGCGCGCACGCGAGCTCCCGGTGCTGATCGCGCTGGTCGCCCTCGTGCTCCTCACCTACCTGGCCAATCCGCTGTTCCTGTCGCCGCAGGGCGTGAAGGACCTGCTGCTGAACGCGACGATCATGATCATCCTCGCCGCCGGGCAGACCCTCGTCATCGTCACACGCAACATCGACCTCTCCGTCGGCTCGATCCTCGGCCTGGTCGCGTTCATGACGGGAACGCTGTTCGCGAACTCCCCGGGCATCCCGATCTGGGTCGTCCTCCTCGCCGGGGTCGCGTTCGGAGCAGTGCTCGGAGCGGTCAACGGACTGCTCGTCACGCTGGCCGGCGTTCCCGCTCTGGTGATCACGCTCGGCACGCTGTACATCTATCGCGGCCTCAACAACTGGTGGGCTGGCGGCACCCAGTACTTCGCCGACGACCGGCCCGACGCCTTCGGCGCGCTCGCCGTCGACACGATCCTCGGGTTCCCGATCATCACGCTGATCGCGATCGTGGCCGTCGCCGCGCTCGCCGTCTATCTCGCCGGCGCCCGTTCCGGACGCGATCTGTACGCGATCGGCTCGGATCCGTCCGCCGCCGTGCTGTTCGGCATCAAGGTGAACCGCCGCGTGCTGTTCGCCTTCGTCGCGAACGGACTTCTCGCCGGCCTCGCCGGCGTCCTGTACGCGGCACGGTTCAACTCCGTCGGCGCGACGACCGGCACGGGGATGGAGCTGAACGTCGTGGCCGCCGCGGTCGTCGGCGGCGTCGCCATCTTCGGCGGATCGGGAAGCGTCGTCGGGGCCGCCCTCGGCGCGCTGCTGCTCACGACGATCACGAGCGCCCTCACCGCGATCCGCGTCGACAAGTTCTGGCAGCAGGCGATCGTCGGCGCGCTCATCATCGTCGCGATCCTCATCGACCGCATCGCCGCGCTGCGCACCGCACGCCGGCTCCGACTCAGCGAGGCACGAGATGACTGACACCGACACCTCCACGTCGCTGGCGGCGGCGTCCACCTCCAAGACCCTGGCCGGCGAGCCGAAGGGCCGCACCGGGTGGAACCGGATGCTGCTCGGCCGCGACGCGATCATGATCTACGTCCTGGTCGCGACGATCCTGCTCTTCAGCGTCACCGTCCCCCGATTCGCCTCACCGGTGACGACCGGGTTCCTGCTGCTGGATGTCGTACCCGTGCTGCTGATCGCCATGCCGATGACGCTGATCATCATCACCGGGGAGATCGACCTGTCGGTGGCATCGATCGCCGGTCTGACCAGCGCCGTGCTCGGCGTGCTCTGGCAGTCGGGCGTCGGCATCGTCCCCGCACTGCTGATCAGCCTCATGGTGGGCGTGGTCACCGGAGCGGTCAACGGCATCCTCATCGCCGTCGTCGGCCTGCCGTCCCTCGCCGTCACGATCGGCACTCTGGCGCTGTTCCGCGGTCTCGCCCTGGTCGTGATCGGCGACAATGCCGTGGCGAACTTCCCGCCCGAGCTGAACGCCTTCGTCACGTCGAAACTCGGCGCGACGGGCATCCCGACGGTCATGATCATCGTCGCGATCGTCGTCCTGATGTTCGGTGTCGTGCTGCACTTCACACCGTTCGGTCGGGGCCTCTACGCCATGGGCTACTCCAAGGAGGCGGCGCGGTTCGTCGGCATCGATGTCGAGCGATCGAAGTTCTGGCTCTACGTGGCCTGCGGCGTTGTGGCGGCGATCGCCGGCATCTACTGGACGCTGCGGTACTCGAGCGCCCGATCGGACAACGCCGCAGGGCTCGAGCTCACGGTGATCGCCGCCGTCCTGCTCGGCGGTGTGTCGATCTTCGGCGGCCGCGGATCCGTTCCCGGAGTCGTCGCGAGCGTGCTCCTGATCGGCACGATCAACTACGCACTCCGCCTCGGACGCGTCTCCGACGTGGTCCTGATCATCGTCACCGGCACTCTGCTGATCGTCTCGGTGGTCCTCCCCAGCATCACCGCCGCGCTCGCCCGCCGCCGACATGAGCGCCGGATGCGGCATGCACGTCCCCAGGGCACGACCTCGGGATCCGTCGGCGCCTAGCACCAGGCGCCCGTCGAAAGGAAGAACAATGGAGTTGAACCTGAAACACCGTCGGCGCGGACGGATCGCAGCGGCCGTCGCGCTTGCCGCCTCGGCGGCTCTCGCACTCGCCGCCTGCAGCGGCACACCCTCCGATGGCGGAGGCGGGGGTGGTGGCGGCGGGGCGGATGACCTGAGCATCACCTTCATCCCGAAGCAGCTGAACAACCCGTACACCGATGTCGTCCTGGGCGGCGGGAAGGACGGCGCGAAGGAGGCCGGATTCGCCTCTTCGCAGGTCGTCGGGCCGCTGGACGCCAGTGCCTCGAGCCAGGTGTCGTTCATCAACGCCGAGACACAGGCCGGAACCAACGTCCTCGTGATCGCCGCCAACGACCCCGACGCGGTCTGCCCGGCGGTGGAGGAGGCGAAGTCAGGCGGTGCCAAGATCGTCGGCTTCGACTCGGACCTCAACTGCCGCGATCTGTTCGTCAGCCAGGTGGTGGCCAAGGATGTCGCTCTCATCCAGGTGAAGCTCATCTCCGAGCAGATCGGCGGCGAGGGCGAGATCGCCATCCTGTCCGCCACGGCGAACGCGACCAACCAGAACGAGTGGATCAAGTACATGGAGGAGGAGCTGAAGTCCAACCCCGACTACGCGAAGATCAAGCTCGTGGCCACCGTCTACGGTGACGACGACGACACGAAGTCGTTCCAGGAGGCTCAGGGGCTCATGCAGGCGTACCCCGACCTCAAGGGCATCATCTCTCCGACGACGGTCGGCATCGCCGCCACCGCGCGATACCTGTCGACCTCGCAGTACAAGGGCAAGGTCGCGCTGACCGGGCTCGGCCTGCCGAACGAGATGCGCCCGTTCGTGAAGGACGGCACCGTGACGGAGTTCGCGCTGTGGGATCCGGCTCAGCTCGGATACGTCGCCGCGTTCGCCGGCAAGGCACTGGCCGACGGCAAGATCACGGGCAAGGAGGGCGACACCTTCACGGCCGGTGACCTGGGCGAGAAGGAGGTCGGTGCGGACGGCGTCGTCATCGTCGGGCCTCCGACGGTGTTCAACAAGGACAACATCGACGACTACGACTTCTGATCCGTCGGTGCTGCGGGGCCGGCGTCCGGCCCCGCAGCACCGGTCCGCCTGAAGTCCCGGAAAGAGAATGAGATGACCGCAGACAACACCGCCGCCCTCCTCCCGCCGCACCGGCGCCGCAGGCCGAGGATCGGCCTCGTGGCCGGCGGCCTCGGCACCTACTGGCCGCAGTTCCCCGGGCTGCTCCCGCAGCTGCAGGAGTCGTCGCGCTACGTGTCGGAGCGATTCGCGGAGATGGACGCGGAAGTCGTCGACGTCGGCTTCATCTCGGATGCCCAGGAGGGGGCTGTCGCCGCGGAGCGTCTGCGCACTGCGGACTGCGATCTGATCGTGCTGTTCCTCACCACGTATCTCACGAGCTCGATGGTGCTGCCCATCGCTCAGCGCGCCGGATCCCCGGTGCTCGTCATCGACCTGCAGCCCACCGAGAAGATGGATCATGCCGCCTTCGACACCGGCGCCTGGCTCGCCTACTGCGGCCAGTGCCCCGTGCCCGAGGTCGGCAACGTCTTCCGCCGCGCGGGCATCCCGTTCCGGTCGGTCTCAGGCTGGCTCCGTCAGGAATCCGCCTGGGAGCGGATCGGACGATGGATCTCGGCCGCGCATGTGCACGCAGCGCTGCGGCATGCGCGTCACGGACTGATGGGGCACGTGTACCCGGGGATGCTCGACGTCTCCACGGACCTCACGCTGCTGCCGACCACGTTCGGATCCCACGTCGAGGTGCTCGAGTTCGACGACCTGCGGGTCAGGGTCGAGAGGGTGACCGACACGGAGACCGCCGAGCGCATGGCTCTGGCACGGGAGATCTTCACGATCGACGACTCCGTCCAGGAGGCGGACTTCGCCTGGGGCGCCCGGGTCTCGGTGGGCCTCGACCGGCTCGTAGACGACTTCGGGCTCGACTCCCTGGCCTACTACCACCGCGGACTCGACGGCGAGCAGCACGAGCGGCTGGGTGCCGGGATGATCCTCGGCGCCTCCCTGCTCACCGCGCGGGGCATTCCCACGACCGGTGAGTACGAACTGCGGACGACTGTCGCGCAGCTGGCGACGCAGGTGGTCGGAGCGGGCGGCTCGTTCTGCGAGATCCAGGCCCTGAACTTCGAGGACGGCGTGGTCGAGATGGGGCACGACGGCCCCGCTCATCTCGCCGTCTCCTCCCGCGACCCGCTGCTGCGCGGCCTCGGCGTCTACCACGGCAAGCGCGGCTGGGGCGTCTCGGTGGAGTTCGACGTTCAGCACGGTCCTGTCACGCTTCTGGGCCTGGGTCAGGACCGCGACGGCGCGCTGTCCTTCGTCGCCTCCGAGGGCGTCGTCGTGCCAGGCCCGCTGCTCGCGATCGGGAACACCACCAGTCGCGTCGATTTCGGACGCGACCCCGGGGAATGGGTTGATGCCTGGTCTGCGACGGGCGTCGGGCATCACTGGAGCCTGTCCACCGGCCACCGCGCGGAGACCTATCGCGCCGCGGCATCCCTCCTCGGCATCGACTTCCGCGAGGTGCGCGCATGAATCGCTACTGCTTCCAGCTGCAGGTCGCCGCCGAGCACCTCGACGAGTACCGCCGGCGTCATGCCGCCGTCTGGCCGGACATGCTTCACGCCCTGCAGGACAGCGGCTGGCACAACTACTCGCTGTTCCTGCGTCAGGACGGCCTGCTGATCGGATACTTCGAATCGGAGGGCACTCTCGAGCAGGCGCAGTCGGCCATGGCCGGCACCGATGTCAACGAGCGGTGGCAGTCCGAGATGGCGCGGTTCTTCGTCGATCTCGACGGTGCACCGGACACCGGCTTCCTCGTTCTCGACGAGATCTTCCACCTCGAGGATCAGCTCGCATCCACCGCCGACAAGGAGAGCACCGCATCATGAGCAGCCTGTCCCCATCGATCCTGTCCGAGCTCGAGCAGCAGTCCATCGAGCTCCCCTCCTGGGCCTTCGGCAACTCCGGCACCCGGTTCCGGGTGTTCGGCACACCCGGCACTCCGCGCGACCCGTTCGAGAAGATCGCGGATGCCGCACAGGTGCACGCCTTCACGGCGCTCGCGCCGTCGGTGGCCCTGCACATCCCGTGGGACATGTGCGACTTCGGCGATCTGCGCAGACACGCCGAGGACCACGGCGTGCGGCTGGGGACGATCAACTCGAACACCTTCCAGGACGAGGACTACAAGTTCGGCGCACTCACCCATGAGGACGATCACGTCCGACGGAAGGCGATCGACCACCACCTCGCCTGCATCGATGTCATGGATCAGACCGGCAGCCGCGACCTGAAGATCTGGCTGGCCGAGGGATCGAACTATCCCGGGCAGGCCGATCTTCGTGCCCGCCAGGATCGCCTGCACGACTCCCTGCAGAGGATCTACGCCCGGCTGGGTGACGATCAGCGCCTGGTCCTGGAGTACAAATTCTTCGAACCGGCGTTCTATCACACGGATGTCCCGGACTGGGGGACGAGCTATGCGCAGGTGGCTGCGCTCGGCGACAAGGCGATGGTCTGCCTCGACACCGGCCACCACGCCCCCGGCACGAACATCGAGTTCATCGTCATGCAACTGCTGCGCCTCGGCAAGCTGGGCTCGTTCGACTTCAACTCCCGCTTCTACGCCGACGACGACCTGATCGTCGGCGCCGCCGATCCGTTCCAGCTGTTCCGCATCCTGTTCGAGGTGATCCGCGGAGACGGGCTGAACAACCACGATGTGGCATTCATGCTCGACCAGTGTCACAACATCGAGGACAAGATCCCGGGACAGATCCGCTCGGTGCTGAACGTGCAGGAGATGACCGCCCGCGCACTGCTCGTCGACCGCGACGCCCTCGCCGCCGCGCAGAGCGCGAACGACGTGCTGGCCGCCAATGCCGTGTTCATGGACGCTTTCTACACGGATGTCCGCCCCGCCCTGGCCTCCTGGCGCGAGTCCCGGGGACTCTCACCCGATCCGATGGCCGCCTACCTGGCATCCGGCTATCAGCAGCGGATCGCCGTCGACCGCGTCGGCGGAACCCAGGCCGGCTGGGGCGCATGAGCGCCGATCACGAGGAGACCGACATGACCGACCCCGCCGCCGCCCTCATCGCACGATCCAACCGCCTCGGCGCTGATCCGAAGAACACGAATTACGCCGGCGGGAACACCTCGGCGAAGGGGACGTCGACCGACCCGGTCACCGGCGGGCCCGTGGAGCTGCTCTGGGTGAAGGGCTCGGGCGGAGACCTGGGCACCCTCACCGAGCAGGGACTCGCCGTGCTGCGCCTGGACCACATGCGCGCGCTGGTGAACGTCTACCCCGGCGTCGACCGCGAGGACGAGATGGTCGCCGCATTCGATTACTGCCTGCACGGCAGGGGCGGCGCCGCCCCGTCGATAGACACCGCGATGCACGGACTGGTCGATGCCGCACACGTCGACCACCTGCATCCGGACAGCGGCATCGCGATCGCGACCGCCGCTGACGGCGAGGCGCTCACGACCAAGATCTTCGGCGACAGGGTCGTGTGGGTGCCGTGGCGCCGCCCCGGATTCCAACTCGGCCTCGACATCGCCGCGATCAAGGCGAAGAACCCGCAGGCTGTCGGCTGCATCCTCGGCGGCCACGGCATCACCGCGTGGGGCGACGCGAGCGACGAGGCCGAGGCGAACTCGCTGTGGATCATCGACACGGCAGCCGCCTACATCGCGGAGCACGGCAAGGCCGAGCCGTTCGGCGGTGTGCGCACCGGATTCGAGGCGGTGCCAGAGGCCGAGCGTCGTGCCCGTGCCGCAGCCCTGGCCCCGACGATCCGCGGCATCGCCTCGACCGACAGGCCGATGCTCGGGCACTTCACCGACTCCGACGCGGTGCTCGAGTTCCTGGCCTCCGAGAAGGCGCCGGCTCTGGCGGCGCTGGGCACGAGCTGCCCGGATCATTTTCTGCGCACGAAGGTCAAGCCGCTCATCCTGGACCTGCCGGCGACCGCATCCGCCGAGGAGCAGATCGCGCGACTGCACGAGCTGCACGCCGAGTACCGCGCCGACTACCAGGCCTATTACGACGCGCACGCCACTCCCGAGTCTCCTGCGATCCGCGGCGCGGATCCGCTGATCGTGCTGGTGCCCGGCGTCGGCATGTTCTCCTACGGCGCGAACAAGCAGACCGCCCGCGTCGCCGGCGAGTTCTACGTCAACGCGATCGGCGTGATGCGCGGCGCCGAGGCGCTGTCGACCTACGCGCCGATCTCGGACGCCGAGAAGTTCAATATCGAGTACTGGGCGCTCGAGGAAGCCAAGCTTCAGCGGATGCCGAAGCCGAAGTCGCACCAGGGCCGGGTCGCCTTCGTCACCGGCGCGGCCTCCGGCATCGGCAAGGCCATCGCCACCCGCCTCGCCGCCGAGGGCGCCTGCGTCGTGGTCGCCGACCTCGACCTCGAGAAGGCGCAGGCGGCGGCATCCGAGCTCGGGAACGCGGATGTCGCGATCGGCGTCGCCGCGAACGTCGCCGACGCGGATGCCGTGCGGGCAGCGCTCGATGCAGCCGTGCTGGCCTTCGGCGGTGTCGACCTGGTCGTGAACAACGCCGGCCTGTCGCTGTCGAAGCCGCTGCTGGAGACCACCGAGAAGGACTGGGACCTGCAGCACGACGTGATGGCGAAGGGGTCGTTCCTCGTCTCGAAGGCCGCCGCGAAGGTGCTCATCGATCAGAAGCTCGGCGGCGACATCATCTACATCTCCTCGAAGAACTCCGTCTTCGCCGGCCCGAACAACATCGCCTACTCCGCGACGAAGGCCGATCAGGCCCACCAGGTGCGGCTGCTCGCGGTCGAGCTCGGCGAGCACGGCGTGCGGGTCAACGGCATCAACCCCGACGGCGTCGTGCGCGGCTCGGGCATCTTCGCCTCGGGCTGGGGTGCGAACCGCGCCGCGACCTACGGCGTCGCGGAGGAGGACCTCGGCCAGTTCTACGCGAACCGCACGATCCTGAAGCGCGAGGTCGTCCCCGAGAACGTCGCGGACGCGGTCTACGTGCTGACCGGCCCGGAGTTGTCCCGCACCACCGGCCTGCACATCCCGGTCGACTCCGGCGTCGCGGCGGCTTTCCTGCGATGAGCCCTGTTCTCCTGTGGCCACTCCTCCGGTCGTTGAGCGAGGAGCGCAGCGACGAGACGAAACGCGCCAGGACTCCCGACACACCTCACCACGTTTCGTCTCCGGCTCGTCCCTCGCCTCCGCTCAACGACCCGTGGAAAGGCAGCCGATGACCCGCGCGTTCGCCGCTGTCGACCTGGGCGCGACGAGCGGCCGGGTCATGATCGGACGCGTCGGCCCCGACCTGCTCGAGCTCGAGCAGGTCGCGAGGTTCCCGAACGGACCGGTGCAGCGCGAGGATGGCCTGCACTGGGACTTCGCAGCCCTGCTCGAGCACATCCTCGACGGCCTCGCCGAGGCGGTGCGCCGCGAGCCCGCGATCGAGAGCATCGGCATCGACTCCTGGGCGGTCGACTACGGCCTGCTCCGAGACGGCGAGCTGCTGGCCGAGCCGTTCCACTACCGTGACGAGCGCACGGCCCGCGGCGTCGAGCGGGTGCACTCGGTCGTCCCGTTCGACCAGCTGTACGCCCGCAACGGCCTGCAGTTCCTTCCGTTCAACACGCTGTACCAGTTCGCCGTCGACGAGCGGAATCCCGATGCCGACACCGCGCTGCTGATACCGGACCTGCTCGCCTTCCTGCTCACGGGCGCTCGGGTCGCCGAGCGCACGAACGCGTCGACGACGGGCCTGCTCTCGGTGCGCACCGGGGAGTGGGACCGAGATCTCGCCGAGCAGATCGGCGTCGATCCCGGCATCCTGCCGCCGCTCGTCGATGCAGGCACGGTGATCGGATATCTGGCGCCTCACGTCGCCGCGCGGATCGGTGCCGACCTTCCCGTCGTCGCGGTCGGCTCGCACGACACCGCTTCCGCCGTGGTCGCAGCTCCCCTCTCCTCGCCCGAATCGGCCTACATCTCGTGCGGCACATGGGGACTCGTCGGGCTGGAGCTCGATGCGCCGGTCGTGACCGAAGCGGCTCGCGCCGCGAACTTCACCAACGAGCTCGGCGTCGACCGCCGCATCCGCTTCCTGCACAACGTCACCGGACTCTGGCTGCTCAGCGAGAGCGTGCGGGCCTGGGAGGCGGAGGACGGCGCGCCCATCGACCTCCCCGCCCTTCTCGCGCAGGCGGCATCCGTCGATGACGCGCTCCCCCTGTTCGACGCGAACGACGCGGCACTGGCGGCGCCCGGCGGGATGCCGGATCGCATCGCCGGCGTGCTCAGCGCTGCCGGGCGCCCGGTGCCGCCGAAACGGGCTGCGCTGGTGCGGACGATCGTCGAGTCGATCGCCGCGGCGTTCGCCGGCGCCGTCGCCACCGGCTCGGAGCTCACCGGTCGCCGCGTGGATGCGATCCAGCTCGTCGGCGGCGGCTCGTTGAACGACCTGCTCTGCCAGGTGACCGCCGACCGTACAGCGCTGCCGGTGCTCGCGGGCCCCGTCGAGGCGACCGCGCTGGGCAACGTGCTGATGCAGGCGCGGGCGGCCGGTGCTGCCCCGCAACACTGGAGGGGCTGCGCGACCTCGTGTCCCGCACGCACCGTCCGCACCGTCACGACCCGCGCTGATCCGCAGCCTGCGGGTCCTCCGCCTGATACGTTCTGCGCAGGAGGTCCGCATGCCAGAGATCGACATCGCCATCGACCCCGAGGCGGCGACTCCGCCGTTCGAGCAGCTCCGAGACGGTCTGCGCGAACGGATCGCGAGCGGCCGGCTGCGTCCGGGCACGAAGCTGCCTCCCGTTCGCGCGCTGGCGGCGTCGCTCGGCCTCGCGGCCAACACGGTCGCGCGCAGCTATCGCGAGCTGGAGGCCGATGGCTTCGTCGAGACGCGGGGACGAGGCGGCACGGTGGTCGCACCACGGCTGGACGCCCCGGCGCGCCACCAGCGGATGCTGGAGCTCACCCGCGAGTACGTCGCCGCGGTGGACGCGCTCGGTGTGGATCGCGCGGACATCCCGAGGTACGTGGACCGGATCTGAGCCCTTACCCCTTCACCGCCCCGCCCAGACCTGCGGAGCGCAGGAAGACCGACTGGAACATCAGGAACATCGCGATCGGGATCAGCGTGGCGATCGCGAGGGCGGCCAGGAACACATCCAGCTCGGTCTGGGACTGCACGGCCGGCAGCCGCACCGACAGGGGCTGCACCGCGGGATCGGGCAGCACGAGCATCGGCCAGAGGTAGTCCTTCCAGGCGGCGATGATCGCGAACACCGAGACCACACCGAGGATCGGCTTCGACATCGGCAGCACGATCGACCAGAACAGCCGCACTGGACCTGCGCCGTCGGTCCTCGCCGCTTCGAACACCTCTCGGGGCAGAGCGTCGAAGAAGCGCTTGACGAGCAGGATGTTGAACGCGTTCGCCGCCATCGGCAGCCAGACGGCGAGGTAGTTGTTCAGCATCGACTGACCGACCAGCGGCGGGTTGACGATCGTGAGGTAGAGCGGCACGAGCAGGACGATCCCGGGGATGAACAGGGTCGCCAGCACGAGCGCGTTCAGGATCGGCGCGTAGCGCGGCTTCAGCACGGACAGTCCGTACCCGGCGGTGGTCGCCACGAACAGCTGGAAGAACCACGCCCCGACCGCGAGCAGGATCGTGTTCCAGAAGTAGTGCGAGATGCCCACGTCGTTCCACGCCGTCGCGATGTTGGCCCAGTCCACGCCGTTCGGCCACAGCGCGAACGGCTGCGAGAGCGTGTCCTGCGTCGGGGTGATCGCCGACTTCATCAGCCACAGGATCGGCCCCAGGCCGGCGATGACCAGGGTGACGGTGAGGAACACGTGGGTCGCGCCCATCCCGAGCCTGGCGCCGCGTCTGCGGCGATCGAAGGCCGAGACGATCGAGCGTTCGCCCTGGTCGGCGGTCACGCGGCGTGCACGCTTCGTTGCCTTCGGAGCGGGCTGCGGAACGAGTCGCGCGGGTGCGGTCGCGGTCATGTGGTGCTCCAGCGTTCGGTGAGCTTGAAGTAGAGCCAGCTGAGCAGCGCCAGCGCGATCGCGAGCAGCACTGACACCGCGGTGGCCTCGCCGTAGGCGCCGCCGAGGCTGTTCCGGAACGCCTTGTCGTAGATGTACAGCAGGATCGTTCTGGTCGCGCCCGCGGGTCCGCCGCCGGTGAACAGGAACGGCTCGAGGAACACCTGCGCGGTCGCGATGATCTGCAGGATCAGCATGATGAAGAGGATGCCGCGCAGCTGCGGCAGCGTGACGTGCCAGACCTTGCGCCACACACCGGCCCCGTCGACCTCGGCGGCGTCGTAGAGCTCTGGCGGCACGCCGAGCAGCGCGGCGAGGTAGATGATGATCGAGCCGCCGGCGCCCGCCCACGTCGCCTCGAGCACGAGTGAGGGCATCGCCTGCACGGCATCCTGGATCCACGGCTGCGGCGGGATGCCGACCCACCCGAGCACCGTGTTGAAGACGCCGTTCGGGTCGGCGGAGTAGAAGAACTTCCACAGCAGCACCGCGACCACCGGCGGGATGACGACCGGCAGATAGGCGAGCGCCGAGTAGATGCCCTTGGCGCGACGCACCTCGCTCATCAGCACCGCCATGAACAGCGGAACAGGGAACCCGAAGATCAGGGCGAGCACCGCGAACCACAGGGTGTTCAGCACCGCTTCGCCGAGCAACGGGTCGCTCAGCACCTTCGTGTAGTTCGCGAGCCCCACCCAGTCCGACGTGATCAGGTTCGTCTTCTGCAGGCTCATCACGACCGACTGCACGATCGGCGACCAGCTGAAGACCGCGAACACGACGATCATCGGCAGCAGGAACAGCAGGTTCCACAGGCCGCCGCCCCGGTACCAGGTCAGTGGTGTCCGGCGGGGGCGGCGGCGCTGCGGGTCCGTGAGAGACGTCATTGATCGAGCAGCGCCTGCGCGTCGGTCTGCGCCTTCTGCAGCAGGGCGTCGATGTCGGCGTCCTTCTGGGTGAGCACGGTCTGCACCACGGTGTCGAGGAGCGCGTACACCTCCTGCGTCTTCTTCTTGGGCTCGCCCACCGGCGTCTGCTCCCAGATGCTGTCGGTGAACGGCGTCATCTGGTCGCGCGGCACGTTGATGTACGGCTCGATCCAGGTGAGCGACTTCTCGTACTGCTCCCGGCTCAGCACCGGCAGCAGCGGCGTGCCGACCGCCTGGCCGGAGTCCGCGAGCGTCTTCGCGTCGGTCACCGCGGCATCCTCATCCATCAGCTTCTGCATGTAGTACCAGTCGATCCAGGTGACGGCGGCATCCTTCTTCGCCTGGTCGGCCTTCGGGCTGATCACGGCGACGTCGCCGCCGCCGAGCGTGCCGGGGTCGTCGCCCTCGACCGGCACCACGGCCAGCCCGTACTGCTCCGGCTTCATGCCGAAGTCGCGCACGAGCGCGGTGTACACGTCGGATCCCGAGGTGTACATGCCGAGGTTCCCGGCGGCGAACTCCTGGTTGATCGTGCCCCAGTCCAGGTCGAACTTGGATCCGAACGATCCGTCCTCCCAGCGCACGTCGTGCAGGAACTGCAGCGCAGCCTTGGTCGCGTCGTTGTCGATCGTCGAGGTGGCGGAGCCGTCCTCCGCGTCGGTCTGAGTGCGGGCGCCGCGCGCGACGGTGGCTGCGGTCAGCTGCCAGCCGCCGGTGTTGTTGGCCGCCATCTGCGCGTAGCCGGCCTTGCCCGTCTTCTCGGCGATGGTCTTGGCTGCGGCACGGATCTCGTCCCACGTCGTCGGGGGCTTGTCGGGGTCGAGCCCGGCAGCGGTGAAGAGATCGCGGTTGTAGTGCAGCCCCATCGCGTAGGCCTGCCGCGGGAATCCGTAGATCTTCCCGTCCGATCCGGTGACCCCGTCGAGGATCACCGGGTTGAACTTGTCCTCGTACCCGAGCTTCCCCAGCGCCTCGGTGACATCGGTGAGCTGGCCGTTCTCGAGCAGTGTCTTGGTGTCGGTGAACGGCACGGTGAAGACGTCGGGCAGGCTCCCGCCGGCGAGCTGCACGGCGAAGGTCGGCCCCTTCCACTCGTACTCGACACCGATGATGTCGATGTCGGGATGCTCCTTCTCGAACTGCTTCTCCTGTTCGGCGAACGCCTTGTACGCGGCGGCGTCGGCGCCCGGCGGGAACGTCGCGACGCGCAGCTGCGTCTTGCCGCCGCTGTCCGCGGGACCGCTGGAGCAGCCGGCGAGGGCGCCGACCGTCGCGAGCACGGCGATGCCCGCGACGAGGATCCGTGTTGACTTCATCGTCTTTCCTTCCATGGACGGGATGCCGGATCGGCTCGTCCCGTGATTGCAGGGTGTGTGCGGTTGTGACTGCGAGTGCTCCGGGGAGCGGCGGCTCAGAGCGCGAGCCAGAGGGAGGTGTCGGGTTCGAGGACGCCCGCCGTCGGGGAGCTGGCCAGCAGCACCTCGCGATGAGCGGGCAGCGGGACCGGAGCTGCGGAGAGGTTCGTGATGCAGACGGTCGACTCGCCGCGGCGGAAGGCGAGCACGTCGGCTCCGAGTTCCAGCCACACGAGTTCGGGCGTGATGAGGTCGGGACTGCTGCGGCGCAGGGCGACAGCGGAGCGGTACAGCGCGAGCATCGACTCCGGGTCGTGCTCCTGGGCATCGACGGTCAGTCCTGCCCAGTCCCCCGGCTGCGGAAGCCAGGGCTCACCGCCGAAGCCGTAGGGCGATGCGGTGCCGGACCACGGCAACGGCACCCGGCATCCGTCTCTCCCGGGTCCACGCCCTGCGAGCGGAAGTGCATCGGGTCCTGCAGGGCGTCGCGGGGAAGCTCGACCTCGGGGAGTCCCAGCTCGTCGCCCTGATAGATGTACAGGCTGCCGGGCAGCGCGGCGACGAGCAGCGCCGCAGCGCGAGCGCGGCGTGTGCCGCGAGCCAGGTCGGTCGGGATGCCGAAGCGCTTGCGCTCGAACGCGAAGCCCGAGTCGGCCCGCCCGTAGCGCGTCACCGGGCGGGTGACGTCGTGGTTGGAGAGCACCCAGGTGGCCGGTGCGCCGATGGGCGCGTGCGCGGCGAGCGTGCGCTCGATGCTGGCCCTCATCGCGCTCGCGCTCCACGGCTGGGTCATGAAGTCGAAGTTGAAGGCGGTGTGCATCTCATCGGGTCGCAGGTAGCGGGCGAAGCGCTCGGCATCCTCCAGCCAGACCTCGCCGACCAGCACGCGCTCGCCCGGATACCCGTCGGCGACCCGGCGCCAGCCCCGGTAGATGTCGTGCAGTTCATCTCTGTCGATGTGCGGGTGGGCGCCCGGTGCCGCGTCGCCGACGGGGAGCGGCGGCAGGGTGGCATCCTTCACCGGCATCGCAGCGGAGTCGATCCGCACCCCTGCGACGCCGCGGTCGAACCAGAACCGCAGGATGTCCTCGTGCTCGCGGCGCACGTCGGGGTGGTTCCAGTTCAGATCCGGCTGCTGCGCGGTGAACAGATGCAGGTACCACTCGCCCGGGTTCCCGTCCGCGTCGACGGTGCGGGTCCAGGTCTCGCCCTGGAAGCTGGACACCCAGTCGGTGGGGATGCCGGCTCCGTCCTCGCCACGACCGGGGTGGAACCAGAAGCGCTCGCGCTCCGGGCTGCCCTGGCCCGCCTCGAGCGCACGCCGGAACCACTCGTGCTGATCCGACACGTGGTTGGGCACGATGTCGACGATCGTCCGGATGCCGTGCTGCAGAGCCTCCTGGATCAGCAGCTCGGCCTCGCCCAGGGTCCCGAAACGCGGGTCGATGTCGCGGTAGTCGGCGACGTCGTACCCGCCGTCCGCGAGCGGGCTGGGGTACCACGGCGTGAACCAGATCGCGTCGACGCCGAGGTCGCGAAGGTAGCCGAGGCGCGACCGCACTCCGGCGAGATCCCCGGTGCCGTCGCCGTCGCCGTCTGCGAAGCTGCGGACGTAGACCTGGTAGATCACGGCGGTGCGCCACCAGCCGTCATCCTCGGGCAGGGTGACCGGTCTGGCAGGTGCGGTCTGCGGAACCTCGGTGTCCACGGAACTCCTCGTCATCGATGAGCGGGTGATCCGAATGTAGCTTTCTCGACGAACAATTGCAAGAGTTTGATCAACTTACGCAATTTTCAGATGATTGCGGAGCGCGCCCAATCCCGTCGATCCCCAGCCGCCACGCCAGCGCACCCGCCTCAGCTGCGGGCGGGGCCCGTCGACGAGCGGAGCACGAGCTCCGGCTCGAAGAGCAGTTCGGTCCCCGCTTCAGAGCCGCCGGCGATCTGCGACAGCAGCAGCTCGATGGCCGCGCGGCCCATCGCCTCGATGGGCTGACGGACGGTGGTGAGCGGGGGCTCGGTGCAGCCCATCAGCGCGGAGTCGTCGAAGCCCACGACGCTGACGTCCTCGGGCACGCGCAGACCGGCGCGTCGGGCTGCCCGCACGGCGCCGAGCGCCAGCGGGTCGCTCGCGCACACGATGGCGGTGGCGCCGGCGGCGAGCAGCCTCGCCGCTCCGGCCTGGCCGGCCTCGAGCGAGTACAGCCCGCGCGCGATCAGGTCGTCTTCCAGTGCGCCGCCCAAGCGCGCGAGCGCCGCGCGCGCACCGTCGACCTTCCTCCGTGACGGGAGGTGGTCGGCCGGCCCGAGGACCAGTCCGATCCTGCGGTGCCCGAGCTGATGCACGTGCAGCACCGCCTGCTCGGCGGCCGCGACGTCATCGGTCGAGACGGTCGGGAAGTCGAGCTCCGGGATCCGCGCGTTGACCAGGACCGTGGGGAGGTTCACCGCCTTGAGCCGGGAGTAGTGCTCGTGCGGAGCATCCGCCTGGGTGTAGTTGCCGCCGAGGAAGACGACTCCCGAGACCTGCTGCGCGAGGAGCAGGTCGACGTAGTCGGACTCCGTCACGCCGCCGGCGTTCTGCGTGCACAGCACCGGCGTGTACCCGTTCTGCGTCAGCCCGCCGCCGATGACCTCCGCGAATGCGGGGAAGATCGGATTCTGCAGCTCGGGCAGCACCAGGCCGACCAGGCGGGCGCGCTCGCCGCGCAGCTTCGTCGGCCGCTCATAGCCCAGCACGTCGAGTGCGGTGAGCACCGCCTGCCGCGTGGCATCCGAGACCCCCGGCTTGTCGTTCAGCACGCGACTCACCGTCGCCTCGCTCACGCCGACCTTGCGAGCGACCTCCGCCAGACGTTTGGACATGCCGCAAGTTTACGCAACATCTTTCATCAGAGCGCAAGTTTCTGCGCGATTCAGCGTCCGTTGCCGTTGGAGCAGGTCCGCGCATCGGCGCTCTGCCCCTTGACGTTCGGCGGCAGCGCCACCGCACCGCCCGTCGCCGAGGGCGTCGGCGCCGTGGAGGCCGTCGGCGCCGGCGTCTGCCCCGGAGCATCCACCACACCCTCGCCGTCGCCGCGCTCGTGCGTGACCTGCAGCAGCCGGTTCTCCGCGATCGCCGCCCACATCTCATCGGCCGAATCCTCGTCGGGGACCACCCTGCTGCTGTTGCTCGGGTCATCGAAGACCGGGTACTGCAGGAACACGTAGTCCGAGGGCGGCACGTCCTTCAGCGCGAGACCGATCTGGGCGATCCGCATCGGGTCGAGGTTGTCGCTGAACTGCGAGCGCTCCAGCCCGATCGTCGCCAGACGGAGCACCGTGGCGACGTTGCCGAGCACTTCGGCGCTGGTCGTCTTGCGCACCAGGCTCGACATGTACTGCTGCTGGTTGCCGATGCGGCTCAGATCGCTGCCGCCGACCAGACCGTGCCGGGTGCGCAGGAAGTTCAGGGCCTGCAGGCCCTTCAGGGAGTGCGTCCCGGCCTTCAGCTGCAGGCCGGTGTTCGGGTCGTCGATCGACCTCGCCAGGCAGACCTCGACGCCGCCGATCGCGTTCGTGATCTCGATCACGCCGCCGAAGGTCACGGATGCCGCGAACGTGACCTTCTGGCCACTCAGCTCGGAGACCGTCTTGGCGACGCAGTTCAGCCCGCCGCGGCCGTACGCCTCGTTCATCGCCGCACGGCTCGTCTCGGCGTGCTCGGCGCCGTCGTCGTCGGTGCACGCGGGCTGCCGGACCATCATGTCGCGCGGAAAGCTCACCACAGTGACCCGCCGCGGCTCGTTCGACACGTGCACGAGCAGAGTCACGTCATTGAGCTTGCCGCTCTGCTCCTTGTCGCTGCACCGGTCGCCGAAGAGCTTCGCGATGTCCTTCTCGCACTTGTCCACGCCCGTCAGCAGCACGGTGAAGCCGCCCTTGTAACCGCCGATGTCCGGCGGCAGGTCCTGCTCCCCCTCGAGCGCCACCGAGTTCTCGGCCGCGGTGCTCGCCAGGTGCGTGACGACGAACGCGACCACGCCGGCGGTGCTCACCAGCACGACGGCGAGCACGATGCCGATCATCGACATCAACTGCCCGAATGCCCGGGGCGTGCGCTGCGGTCCGTGCCGCAGGATCGGCCGCGTTCTCCTCAGTCCCACCAGGTGCACCCCCTGCCGCGGCCCTCGCCGGGTCGGAGGACATCCTCACCCTACCCGCGGGGTCGCCGACGACCCCGCAGCCCACGCGAGGCCGCAGAGGTCAGCGCCGGACGTTTCCGTTCGAGCAGGTCTGCTGCGCGGCCGAGTTGCCCTTGACCGACGACGGCAGCTGCGCCACCTGTTCGGGGGTCGGCGTCGCGCTGGGGTCGGCCGTGGCCGGCGGCGCCGTCGCCTCGGGGGCGTCCTCGACCACGACGCCGTCGTTCTTGGTGTTCTGGTGCGTGATCTCGAGCTGCTTGTTCGCCGAGATCGCCGCCCACATCTCCTCGGCGTCGTCGTAGTCCGGGACGACCTTGTTCGCGTTGTCCGGGTCGGTGCCGGTCGGGTACTGCACGAAGACGATGTCGTTCAGCGGCACGTCCTTGAGCGCGAGTCCGATCTGCACGAGCTTCATCGGGTCGGCGAGGGTCGTGCTCGTCTTGAGGTTGTGCACGGCGGTGTCGGCCAGCTTCAGCATCACGGGGATGTTGCCCAGCGTCTCGCTGCTCATCATCTTTCGCGCGAGGCTCGACATGTACTGCTGCTGGTTGCCGATGCGGCCGAGGTCGGAGCCGTCGCCGACGCCGTGCCTGGTGCGCAGGAACTGCAGCGCCTCGAGACCGACGACGGTGTGGTTGCCGGCCGTCATGTCCAGACCGGTGTACTTGTCCTTGATCGGGTTCGCGAGGCACACGTCGACGCCGCCGATCGCGTTCGTGATCTCGATCACGCCCCCGAAGGTCACGGATGCCGCGAACTGGATGTCCTCGCCGGTGAGTTCGGAGAGCGTCTTCGCGACGCAGCTCAGTCCGCCGTAGGCCCAGGCGGAGTTCAGCGGCTGCTTGCTCATCGCCGAGCTGACCCGGCCCTTCTCGTCTGTGCAGGACGGGATGGGGACCATCATGTCGCGAGGGAAGCTGACCGCGGTGACGCGCCGAGGCTCGGCCGAGACGTGCACCAGCAGGTTCACGTCGTTGAGCGTGCCCTCGTTCTCGCGGCCCTCGCAGCGGTCCCCCAGCAGGTGCGCGTACTTGGCCTCACAGGTGTCGACACCGGTGAGCAGCAGGTTGAAGCCGCCCTCGTAGGCGCCGATGTCCGGCGGCACGGACTTCTGTCCCTCGAGCTCGACGGCGTTGGCCTGCACCGTGCTGGTGAGGCCGTAGACCACGTATCCGGCGACGGCGAAGCCGCTGACCAGGACGACGGCGGCGAAGATGCCGACGATCTTCAGCAGCTGGCCGACGAACGACGGGGTCGTCTGCTGACCATGACGGGCGAGGGGTCGCCGCGGCGTGCTCGACTCGCTCAATCGGTGCCTTTCGGATCTGCTGCGGAGGGTGCGGGATTCGAACCCGCGGAACATCTCTGCTCACTGGTTTTCAAGACCAGCTCCATCGGCCGCTCGGACAACCCTCCCGATCCCGGCCGGAGCCGGGCGATCAGGCGTCGAGTCTATCCGGTTTCCGCAGTTCACCGGATGCGCCGTCCCTCATTCTGGCGTGCTCACCTGGGGAACCACTGGGCGACGCCCGCGCGGCGTACGGGATTCCCGGCGTCGGATCCCTCCGGCCGGATGCGGTCAGGCGGCCGCCGCGGGTGCGTGCTCGTCCGTGGCTCGCGAGTCCGTGAGGGTGAGCGCGCCGACACCGGCGATGAGACCGACGGCGACGGCCAGGATGCCGAAGATCGCCCGCTCACCGCGGAAGAACGAGGCGACCAGCTCAGGACTCCAGGCGCCGTCCGGCAGGATCGTCGTGACGAGCACGGCGATGAGCGTGCCGACCACTGCCGTTCCGATGCTGGTGCCGACCTCCTGAGCGGTGTCATTCATGGCCGCGCCCATCGAGGTGCGGTTCTCTGGCATGGCGCCGACGAGGGCGACCGCGCAGATGGTCATCACCGTGCGCAGGCCGATCGTCATGACCACCATCGCGATCGCGATCGCCAGGTAGTCCTGCTCGACGGCCCACGCCATCATGCCGAGACCGGCGGCGAGCAGCAGAGCGCCGATGACGCACGCGATGCGGTGCCCGAAGCGGCGCACCAGCCATTCGGTGAGCGGCGTCGCAGCGAGCATGGTGACGATGATCGGCAGGTTCGCCAGGCCCGCCACCATGGGGGTCCACCCCCACGCGTACTGGAAGTGCAGCACCAGGGCGAACATCACGCCGGCCATCGCGATGGATGTGCCGATCTGAGCGAGAGCGGCGCCGCGAACGGTGCCGAGGCGGAACAGAGCCAGGTCGAGCATGGGAGATGCGGCCCGCCGCTCCCGGACGATGAACAGGACGAGGGACACCAGCGCACCGACGACGATCAGGATCGTCGGTGCAGACATCCATCCGTTCTGCACTCCGCTGGTCAGCGCGTAGCAGGACAGGCCGATCGTGAGGATGCTCAGCGCCACCCCTGGCAGGTCGAGCCTGTCTCGCGTCAGGCCGTCGGCGGTGTCGGGCCCGACCCCGAAGTGCACGCCGATGCACGCCACGAGCGCGATCGGCGCGTTGATCAGCAGCAGCCACTGCCACGGCAGATGCGCGAGCATCGTGCCGCCGAGGAGGGGGCCGAGCACGAATCCGGACATGCCGACGACCATCATGAGGGTGATCGCGCGCATGCGCAGCCTGTCATCGTCGAAGAGCCGGAAGACGAGGGAGTTGGTGATGGGCGCCATCGCGGCCGCTGCGATGCCGAGCAGCGCGCGCAGCACGATGAGCTCATTCGTGGTGGTGACCAGGAGCACCCCGAGGCTCAGCACCCCGAAGAGCCCCAGCCCCACCTGCAGCACCCGGCGGCGGCCGAAGCGGTCGGCGATCGATCCCGCGGTCAGCAGCAGCCCGCCGAACGTCAGCGAGTAGGCGCCGGTGATCCACTGCAGACCCGTCGTGTCGCCGCCCAGATCGCGGCCGATCGTGGGCAGCGCGATCGACAGCAGCGTGTTGTCGACCATCTCCACGAAGAAGGCCAGGCAGAGCGCGGCGAGAGGGATCCATGCGGCCTTCATCGACCGATACGTGCGGGGGCGGGTGGCGAGGACTGCGCTCATGACAACTCCAATCGAACAGCGTTCCTTCTCGAACAACGTTCGATAGAATAGAACACCGTTCGATAATCCGCAAGCAGGACGCGACGATGTGATGGGATGGGGCTATGACCACCCCCGGCGAGACGAGCGGCCACGCGGCCGCCGACCGCGGACGCGTGCACGCGCGTCGCACTCACTCGAGTCCGTGCTGACCGAGGCGGTGGCCATCCTCGACGAGTCCGGCGCGCAGGGACTGACGATCCGCGCACTGGCGACGCGGCTCGGCGGCGGGGCGGCGAGCGTGTACTGGTACGTGTCCGGACGGGACGAGCTGCTCGATCTCGCGGCCGACTCCGTGCTGGCCGGCGTGCTCGTCGATGTCGCCGACGCGGCATCCGACGACCCTCTCGCCGATCTGCGCACCATCGCGCTGACCCTCTTCGATGCCATCGTCGACCGTCCCTGGCTCGGTGCGTACGCTCTGCGCGACACCGGCAGGCAGGTGCATTCGCTGAAGCTCTACGAACGGATGGGCGAGCAGGTGATGCGCCTCGGGCTCACCCCGCGCCAGTGCTTCCACGCCACCTCGGCCGTCGTCGGCTTCGTGATCGGCACAGCCGCCGACATGGGTCAGGAGCTGCCTGACGCCGTCGTCTCCGGAGAGCTCGATCAGCAGCAGTACCTCGCGACGGCGACCGCGCAGTGGCGTACGCTCGACCCGGACGAATTCCCCTTCATCCACCACATCGTCGACGAGTTCGCCGAGCACGACGACCGCGACCAGTTCCTGGCCGGCCTCGATCTTCTGCTGGCCGGCCTCGAGCTGCAGGTGCGGCGCCCCGCCGAATAGGCCCCGGCCTGCGGATGCCCCAGCTCAGTGAGCGGCGACGAGGAGCGAATCGAGGGCGAGGGCGAGGCCGCCCTCCTCGACGGTGGCAGTGATCTCGCCGGCCGCGTCCTTGACGACGTCCGGTGCCTGACCCATCGCGACCGCTCGCCCGCCACCGCCGAGCGACCATCCGAACATGCCCAGGTCGTTGCGTCCGTCGCCGGCGACGAGCACCCGATCGGATGCGTGGTCGAGCCTGCCGCGAACCCGCTCCATCGCCGTGCCCTTGTCGACGCCCTGCGGAGCGATGTCGAGCCACGCGGTCCAGCCGATCGCGTACGAGACCTCGTTCAGGCCCACCTCGGCCACCAGGTCGTGGAAGTACTGCTCATCCCGTCCCGGGGCGACGACGACCACGCGCGAGACGGGCTCGGCGGAGAGCTCTGCGAACGGCACCTGCCGCGCACCGTCGAGGGTCCAGTCGTCGAGCTGCTCGGTGAACAGACGCAGCCCGGACTCGAGTTCGACCATGTACCGGGCATCCGGCAACCGCGCGCCGAGCAGATCGAGCACCTGAGTAGGGTCGAACGTCTCGACGTGCCAGCGCTGCCAGTCGCCGCTGACACGACGCATGGTCACGGCGCCGTTCGAGCACACCACGTACTCCGGCTCGAGCCCGAGCGCCTCCAGATGCCGGCGGGTGCCGCCCAGCTGCGCCCGGTCGCGAGGGTGACGACGTGGCCGGCGTCGCGCAGCCGGCCGATGGCGGCGGGCACGCCGGGACTCATCGTCTCGTCCTCGAGCAGGATCGTTCCGTCGACGTCCAGCGCGACGAGCCAGGTGTCCGCGGGCATCATGCGTCGCGCACCGGGGTCAGCACCTCGAGGCCGCCGAGATAGGGGCGCAGCGCCTCGGGCACCCGCACCGAGCCATCGGCCTGCTGATGCGTCTCGAGCAGCGCGACGATCCAGCGCGTGGTCGCGAGCGTGCCGTTCAGCGTGGCCACGGGCTGGGTCTTCCCGCCCTCGTCCGCACGGTGACGCACGTCGAGCCGCCGCGCCTGGTAAGTGGTGCAGTTCGACGTGGAGGTGAGCTCGCGGAACGCGTCCTGCGTCGGCACCCACGCCTCGATGTCGTACTTGCGGGCGGCGCTGGAGCCGAGGTCGCCGGCGGCGACGTCGATCACCCGGTACGACAGGCCGAGCGCGGTGAGCATCTCCTCCTGCAGCCCGACCAGGCGCAGGTGCTCGGCCTCGGCCTCCTCGGCGGTCGTGTAGACGAACATCTCGAGCTTGTTGAACTGGTGCACCCGGATGATGCCGCGGGTGTCCTTGCCATGCGACCCGGCCTCGCTGCGATAGCACGTGGACCAGCCGGCGTACCGCAGCGGACCGCGCGCGAGGTCGACGATCTCGTCCTTGTGATAGCCCGCGAGCGGCACCTCGCTGGTGCCCACGAGGTACATGTCCTGCGCCTCGAGGCGGTACACCTCGTCGGCGTGCTCGCCGAGGAAGCCGGTGCCCTGCATGATCTCGGGTCGCACCATGGTCGGCACGATCATCGGCGTGAAACCGTTCTGCAGCGCCTTGTCCAGCGCCATGTTCATCAGAGCGATCTCGAGGCGCGCGCCGATGCCCTTGAGGAAGTAGAACCGGGCACCGGACACCTTCGCGCCGCGCTCCATGTCGATCGCGTCGAGCAGCTCGCCGATCTCGAGGTGGTCACGCGGCTCGAAGTCGAACACCGGGATGTCGCCCACCCGGCGCAGCTCGACGAAGTCCTCCTCTCCGCCGGCCGGGACGCCATCGATGATGACGTTCTCGATGCGGTCGAGCGCGGCGGACGCCGCATCCGCCGCCTCGTTCGCCGCCTGCTGCGCCTGCTTCACACGCTCGGCGAGCTGCTTCGCCTGCGCGACCAGAGCGGCCTTCTCGTCCTTCGGGGCCTTCGCGACCTGCTTCCCGAAGGCGTTCTGCTCGGCCCGCAGCTCCTCGAACGACGTGATCGCGGCCCGGCGCGACCGGTCGGCCTCGATCGCGGCGTCGACGGTCTCGGGCGCGTTCCCGCGCGCGATCTGAGAGCGCCGGACGGTGTCCGGCTCGTCACGGAGCAGAGCGAGGTCGATCATCCGGCAAGTCTACCGGCGGGCGGATGCGCTCCTTCCCGGGCAGCCCCGCGAGCGGAGCGAGCCGCCGTACCGCGCTGGCGAAGCGAGCAGACGTGACGAGACGCCGACCCATGGCACGCCATTAGAGTGGCCCCATGAGCACTCGAAACGCCCGGCATCCGCATGCCGCGCTCGTGTTCAACCCCGTCAAGGTCGACGAGAAGCGACTGCACGCGGCGCTCAAGACCGCTTCGAGGCGGCACGGCTGGTCGTCGCCGAAGTTCTACGGCACGACGGTCGAGGATGCCGGACAGGATGCCACCCGCCGGGCGATCGACGACGGAGCGGCGGCTGTTCTGGTCGCGGGCGGTGACGGCACCGTCCGCGCCGTCTCCGAGGCGATCGCGGCGACCGGGGTGCCGCTGTCGATCGTGCCGAGCGGAACCGGCAACCTGTTCGCCCGCAACCTCGAGCTTCCCCTGGGTTACCCGGAGAGGATGATCGACGCCGTGTTCACCGGCACGACCTTCCCCGTCGACATCGGCTGGGCGCTGCTCACCCGCGCCGACGGCAGCACCTCGGAGCACGCGTTCGTCGTGCTGGCCGGCATGGGCCTGGACGCCGCGATGATCGCGAACACGAACTCGAACCTGAAGAAGCAGGTCGGCTGGGTGGCCTACGTCGACGGCGCCGCCCGCTCGCTTCCCGGCGCGAAGCCGTTCCGGACGGTGTACCAGATCGACGACCGCCGTCTGCACACGGTGAAGGTGCAGAGCATGCTCTTCGCCAACTGCGGCGCACTGCCGGCCGGGATCGCACTCGTGCCGGATGCCTCGATCGACGACGGCACCCTCGACATCGCGGTCATCCAGCCGACCGGCCCGTTCGGCTGGCTGGGCGTCTGGCGGCGGATCTGGTGGGACAACTCCGTGCTGCGGCGCTCCCGTGCCGGGCGCCGGGTCCTCGATCGGCGCGGCCGCGACACCTCGATCCGCTATCTCCGCGGAACCTCGGCCGAGGCGGCCATGACCGAGCCGACCTCGATCGAGCTCGACGGCGACGAGTTCGGCGAGGCGGTGCGCATCCGGTGCCGCATCGACGGAGGCGGACTGCTGCTGGTGCTCCCCGAGGGGCACGACACCAGCAGGTTCTGAGTGGGGCCCTTCGACAGGCTCAGGGACCCACACCCTGGGTCGCTGAGCGGGGCCCTTCGACAGGCTCAGGGACCACACCCTGGGTCGCTGAGCCTGTCGAAGCGTGCTCAGCGCATCACCTCGACGGTGCCGGTGAGGTTTCCGCCGCTCAGCGTCAGCGTGAACGGGGCGTCGTCGTCGGCGGGCTCCTGCACGCCGACGACCGTCACGCGCGGAGCCATGTCCATCGTGCACACGCGGTCCTCCTCCGCGAAGGTCACCGTGGCGCCCCCATCGTTCTGCTCGACACCCGAGACGACCGGCGGGCAGCTCGACGACCCCCAGGTCAGCAGCACGATCCCCTGATCGTCGAACCAGCCGGCCGAGGGCTGCATGTCGGTGGGCCCGGAGGGCGCGGCCGGAAGGGCATCGAGATCGGCGTCGCCGGTGAGGTCTCCGTTCACGACCGTCACGTCGACGTCCTGGGTGACATCGACGCCCTCGGGGATCACCGACAGCGAGGCGCGCGGAACGAGATCCTTGGTGCAGGCCTTCTCCTCGGGGTCGAGGAGCGTCACGGTGAGCTCCTGCCCGGAGGCCGTGGTCGACTCCGTCTGCGGCACGCAGGTGGACGACCCCCAGGTGACGACGGCGAACGAGCGTCCGCCGTCGAGCCAGGCGACCTCGACGTCGGCGCCGTCCGGCGCCGATCCGCCCGCACTGCTCGTCGGAGCCGGTGCGGAGGAGGCCGGAGACGACGGCGACTGCGCGCATCCGGCCATCAGGAGAGCCCCGCGGCGAGCGCGGCGGCGGACACGAGGATGCGCGTGCTGTTCATGTCTTCACGCTACCGGGGCACCGGCATCCGCCGCATCGGCTACTGCAGCGCCGACGTGAGCCGCGCGAGGTTGTCGAGCACCGTCGAGCGCAGCGGCTGCTGCTCCCACTCCTCCAGGGTCAGCTCGCGGCTCAGCCGCCGGTACTCGTCCTCGACCGCGCGCACCTCCGAGACGAACTCCTCGCCGCGCACGAGCATGGAGATCTCGAGGTTCAGACCGAACGAGCGCATGTCCATGTTGCTCGAGCCGATCACCGCGACCTCGTCGTCGATCGTGAGCGTCTTGGTGTGCAGGATGTACGGCTTGCGGTACATCCAGATGCGGATGCCGGCCTTCAGCAGCGCCTCGTAGTAGCTGCGCTGCGCGTGGTAGACGATCGCCTGATCGCCCTCCTCCGACACGAACAGCTCGACCTGTACGCCGCGGTCGACGGCGGCGGTGACCGCGACGAGCAGCGCCTCGTCGGGGACGAAGTAGGGGCTGACGATCATGATCTTCTGCTTCGCGCCGTACAGCAGACCGAGGAACAGCCGCAGGTTGTTCTCGGCCTCGTATCCGGGCCCCGACGGTACGATCTGGCAGTCCAGATCTCCGCTGCCGGATTCCACGCGGGTGATGTCGATGCCGTCGGGCACCCGGTCGGTCTCCGCGTAGTAGTCGCTGAGGAACACGGCGTTCACGCTCGCGACGATGGGGCCGTCGACCCTGACCATGAGGTCGACCCAGTGCAGCCCGCGCTTGATGTTCTTCCGCAGGTTGTACGACGAGTCGGTGACGTTCTGCGAGCCGAGGAAGGCGATCCGACCGTCGACGACGAGCAGCTTGCGGTGGTTGCGCAGGTCGGGGCGCTGCCAACGGCCGCGCAGCGGCTGCACCGGCAGCATCTCGTGCCAGTCGGCGCCCATCGCATCGAGCCGAGCACGGGTCTGCTTGTACCTCGGCTTGCCGCGGTTGGCCCAGAAGTCCAGCAGCACGCGCACCGGGATGCCTCGCGCTGCGACCTCCTCCAGGGCGCGGAAGAAGTTGTCGGTGGCCGCATCCGCCTGCAGGATGTAGAACTCGACGTGCACGTACTCCGTGGCCTGACGGATGGCGTCGGCCATCTCGTCGAGGGACTCCTGGTAGTCGGAGATGAGGTGGGCGCCGTTGTCGCCGGCGATCGGCAGCGCACCGAGGCGCTGGTTCATCGCGGCCAGGGGCGGGAACCACTCCGGCGCATTCGGGCGCAGCGTGCCGAACTGCAGGTGGCTGGACGTCTCGTCGATGTAGGCGTTGATCTGCGCCTGCTTGCGTCGTCGTGCCCTGGGCAGTCTCGGGTTCCCGATCAGCAGGAACAGGACGATGCCGATCTCGGGCAGGAAGAAGATCGCGAGCAGCCAGGCCATCGCCGAGGTGGGGCGGCGGTTGCGCGGGATGACGATGATCGCGGTGATGCGGATGGCGATGTCGATGACGGCGATCGCGCCGACGATCCACCACGGCCAATTGCTGGTGTTGATCACTCCCCGCCTCCGTCAGTCGCTCGGATCAGCGTAACGGCTGGGACGGACGATCCGCGTCATTCCGCGGATAGCACGGGGTGTGGTCAGGATGCGCGCGGTGGCAGGCCGCGCCGGGCACGCTCCTCGGCCTCGATCTCGGAGTGCACCTTGCGCTCGGTGCGGTCGGAGCGCAGGATGCCGCGCAGCACGAAGTAGAAGACGGCGCAGACCACGATGGTCGGAAGGATCGACCAGATCACCGCGCTCCAATAGCTGTCCACCCCACCATCGTACGCGTCTTCCACTGCTGCTCCCCATCGGACGGATCGCCACGGGCGATCACCAGCCCCGGAGATGCCGCGGAGAGCAGGGCGCGGGAGACGAGCACACTCTCGGGATGGACACGATCATCAAGGCATCGGATGCCGCAGAACTGCTCAGTCTCGTCCCCGCACTCGCGGGCTTCACCCCGGCGCGCAGCCTGGTGCTGCTGCCGTTCCACGGCACACGGGCGCCCGGCGTGCTGCGAATGGATCTGCCACCGGGAGACGACGTCGAGGACTACGTCGACGCCGTCCTCGAGCTGCTCGTGCAGGTGCGCGGCTGCGACGCGATCGCCGTGGTCGTCTACACCGATGAGGACGCCACGCACACGCGCGACGGCCTGGTGCTGCCCCATGCGGTGCTCCTCGAGCACCTGCTCGGCTGCGCGCACGACGAGGGGTTCCACATCGTCGAGGGCCTGTGCGTGCTGCCGTCCGGGTGGAGCGACTACCTCGAACCGGAGCCCGCCCTGCATCCACTCGACGAGATCCCGCCCGTCCCCGGGCTGCCCGGTGTCGACGTCGCCGCCGACCAGCACACCGGCGCGAGCCTGCCGCAGGCCGATCTCGCCGCGCGTCAGCGTGTCGGCCTGGCGCTGCGCGATCTGGATGCCGTCCTGGAACGTCTCCGATGCGACGGCGCGCGGCTCGGCCACGATGAGAACCCGCAGGCGATCGGAGCCGCCGTCATGCTGGACGACATCCCCTCGTTCGCCGAGACGCTGCTGGAGGGGAGGACGACCCGCCGCCGTTCGCATGCGCCGCTCTGCTGTGGTGCCTGCACCGCCCCGCGCTGCGCGACGCCGTGCTGGTGCAATGGGCCAGCGACCAGGGGACCGGCGTGCGTGCCTTCGACGCGCAGCTGGGGCACGCGAGGAGTGGAGCGGAGACCCCGGCCGAGATCGGCGACATCTTCCTCGGTCGTGCCGGCGACCCGGATCCGGCACGCCTGCGCCGGGCGCTGGAAGCGGTGCGACACGCCGCTGCGTGCTCGCCGCGCGAGCTGCGACCCGGCGCCCTGGCCTCCGCCGCATGGCTGTCCTGGGCGCTGGGCCGGTCGACGCATGCGGACGCGTACCTGCGGATGTCGCAGCAGATCGACCCCGAGCACGGCCTGACCGGCCTGCTGCTGCGAGTGCTCGACGGCGCGCTCCTGCCGATGTGGCTGATGGAGCGGGGCGAGCGCCTCGTGCCGCCGGCCGGGCCGGGTCGCTGAGCCTGTCGAAGCGCGGGCCCTACTTGACCAGCGGGAAGAGGATCGTCTCGCGGATGCCGAGTCCGGTGACGGCCATCAGCAGGCGGTCGATGCCCATGCCCATTCCGCCGGTCGGCGGCATGCCGTGCTCGAGCGCACGCAGGAACTCCTCGTCCACGCGCATCGCCTCGAGGTCGCCGCCGGCCGCGAGCTTGGCCTGCTCGATGAAGCGCTCGCGCTGGACGACCGGGTCGACCAGCTCGGAGTAGCCGGTGGCCAGCTCGAAGCCGCGCACGTACAGATCCCACTTCTCGACGACGCCCTCGATGGAGCGGTGGTCGCGCACCAGCGGAGAGGTGTCGACGGGGAAGTCCATCACGAAGGTCGGGCGCTCGAGGCCGGGCTTGACGAAGTGCTCCCAGAGCTCCTCGATCAGCTTGCCGTGCGTGGCGTGCGGCGGAACCTCGACGTCGTGCGCCTCGGCGAACGCGATCAGATCCTCCAGTGCGTCCCGCGGGGTGAACTCGCGACCGGCCGCCTCGGACAGCGAGCCGTACATCGAGATGCGGTCCCACTGGCCGCCCAGATCGTACTCGGTGCCGTCCGCCCAGGTGACCGTCGTCGAACCGGAGACCGCGATCGCCGCGTTCTGCACGAGCTCCTGGGTGAGGTCGGCGATGCCGTTGTAGTCGCTGTACGCCTGGTAGGCCTCGAGCATCGCGAACTCCGGGCTGTGCGTGGAGTCGGCGCCCTCGTTGCGGAAGTTGCGGTTGATCTCGTACACCCGATCGATGCCGCCGACGACGGCGCGCTTCAGGTACAGCTCGGGCGCGATGCGCAGGTACAGCTCGGTGTCGAAGGCGTTCGAGTGCGTGATGAACGGGCGGGCCGATGCGCCGCCGTGCTGCACCTGCAGCATGGGGGTCTCGACCTCGAGGAAGTCGTGGGCGGTGAAGGTGGCGCGCAGGCTGGCGTTCACGGCGGCGCGTGCGCGCACGGTGGTGCGGGCCTGATCGCGCACGATCAGGTCGAGGAAGCGGCTGCGCACGCGGCCCTCCTCGCTGAGGTCGCCGTACACGTTCGGCAGCGGCAGGATCGCCTTGGACGCGATCGTCCAGTCGTCGGCCATGATCGACAGCTCGCCGCGGCGGCTGGAGATCACCTCGCCGTGCACGAACACGTGGTCGCCGAGGTCGACGAGCTCCTTCCACGCGGCGAGGGACTCCTCGCCGACGTTCGCCAGCGAGATCATCGCCTGGATGCGGCTGCCGTCGCCGGCCTGGAGCGTGGCGAAGCAGAGCTTGCCGGTGTTGCGGCTGAACACGACGCGACCCGCGACGCCGACGATGACGCCCGTCTCGGCGCCCGCCTCGAGCTCGCCGTACTCGGCGCGAAGCGCGGGGATCGTGTGTGTCACCGGCACGGAGACGGGGAACGCCCCGCCCGCGGCATCCGCGCGCTCGGCGATCAGCTTCTCGCGCTTGGCCAGACGGACCTCGCGCTGCTCGAAGGTGTCGTCCGCCTCGGCGGTGTCGTCTGTGGGCGCGGTGACGGGCGCGTCGGTCATGTGCGGGCTCCTCGAAAGTCGCCGCCCAGTCTACCGGCGCGGCCCGGTGCGTCCTGCGGGGCGTCCTCCCGGCGGCGATCGCCGTGAGCCGACTTCACTCCCGACCGGATCCGGTCAGCTGCCGCCGTTCCACTCCGGGACGGGGTCACCGCCCAGAGCCGCGTTGAGCGCACTCAGGGTGCGGACGGTCAGTGAGAGCTCGTCGGGCGAGAACTGCGGCATGTCCCGCCGCAGGGACTCGGCCAGCAGCGCATCCCCCTTCCGGACGAGAGCCTCGCCGCTCGGAGTCAGGCGGACAGCGTTCTCACGACGCGAATGAGGAGCGGGCTCGACGATCATGAATCCCGCGGCGACAGCGGAATCGATCTGCCGGCTCACCGTTCCCTTCGTCAAGCCGAGACGGGCGGCGATGCTCTTCTGATTGAGAGGGCCTGGGTGGGCGTCGACGACGCTGAGGACAAGGAACTGCGCCAACGACAGACCGAGCCCGCCCCGGTAGAGGGCGTCACCGGCGCGATCCATCCGCGCCGCCACCTGCCGCACGAGAAACCACAGCGTGGCCGTCTCGTCCTGCGCGCCGTTCATCCGATGATCCTATCATACGGTTTGACTATCAACGGTTGTGTATGCAACGGTTGATAGCCAAACCAAGGAGATTCCATGCGCATCCTGCTGCTGCTCGACCACCCGTACACGCTCGACTCCGCCGAGAATGTGCCGCACCGACGAAGCTTCACCGCAGCGGTCGCCGCAGCCGCCATCCGGGGAGCCACAGCAGCCGGACATGAGGTGGATGTCGTGGATCTGGCTGCCGACGGGTTCAACCCCGCGATGACTCGCGAGGACCTTCTCGCCTGGCGAGGCCACGGCGATCCCGACCCGCTTGTGCGCGACTACCAGAAACGCCTGCTGGAGGCGGATCATGTGGTCTTCGCGTTCCCGATCTGGTGGGAAGCGATGCCCGCGGCGACGAAGGGCTTCCTCGACAAGGTGGTCGCCAAGGGGGTCCACTTCGAGGAGCTCACCGACGCCAGGGGAAACCCGTTCCGAAACCTGATGCCCCGGTTGCAGGGCGTCACGATTCTCACGGTGATGACGACGCCGCACGGAGCCTATCGCTGGTGGTTCCGTGATCCTGTGACCAAGATCCTCTTCAAGGGCACCTTCGGAAAGATCGGTGTCAGGAACCTGAGGTGGCGCAACTACGCCAGCATCACCTCGAAGACGCCCGGCCAGCGCGATCAGCTGATCCGCGAGACAGAGGACCACTTCTCGCGTCTGAGCGGCCGATGACCGCCTGCGCGGCAGATCTTGCCGACAGCGCGTCGAAGCCGATCGTCACAGCGGCACCCGCTCTCCGCGCGTGAAGGCGCTCCAGCGGCCGCGCCAGGGCGCCCCGCTCCCAGCCAGCAGCACCTCGTCGGCCGCGGTGTCGACCACCGCGGTCACGAAGGTCCACATCTCGTCGGAGCGCCCGAGAACACCGGGCATCCGCAGAGCCGCGAGGGCCTCGTCCGCCGTCGCCGGCGTCCCGCACCCGTGCAGCACGGCCAACCGGTTCCTGCTCTCCTGCAGCCACTCGTCATCATCGGGCACCGCGAGGCCGTCCACGGTGCCGTCGAGCAGGCGCAGATGGTTCGTGTGCAGATACCGGCCCGATGCGCGGTCGACGCGCCCCGCCGCATTCTCGATCAGGTCCGCGTGCCCTGCGGCGTCGGCGACGTCGAACGCGAAGCCGCCGGCGCAGGGCACCGACGGACAGGGCGGCCCGCGCCGCCTCTCCGCTGTGCTGACGCTGCGCATGCCGTGCGACGAAGTGACGGCCGGCGCCGCTCGTGTCCGCGGTGACCACCGGCACGTGATCCATCCCGAACGCGAGACCGTCGGCCGTGGTCACGAACGCGTTGGAGGGCAGCATCCCCGGGTACCAGACCGCCGTGATCGTGGGGTCGCCCTCGATGTCGAGGGTGACCAGGCGGATCTCGTCGCGCAGCTCACCGTCGCCGTCCTCGTTGTGCCCCATCAGCACGCCGGCATCCGTGGTCAGCGCGAGATCGCTGCATCCGGTGCCGTCCCTGCCCAGATCGCCGCGCAGGTTCCTCGCCCAGAGCTCCCTCTCAGGCACGCCTGCGCCCTCCGCGATCCAGGCGAGCTCCTGGGATTCGACCGGCAGCAGCCGACTGGTCGACTCCCTGACCGCGTCGAACCGCTCGGCCGCGGCGCCGTCCGCTCGGCGCACCTGCGCCTGCCAACTCCCTCCCCGCAGGTCGCGGAACGCATGGATCGCGTCGGCATGCTCGCTGCCGAGAGCGCGCATGACCTCTTCGCGCCCGCCGCGGAACACGCTCCAGGCGAGGCCGGAGACGGGGTCGAGGTGGGTGATCTCCATCACACGTCCCGGACGTCGGGCGTCTGGTCGGATGCCTCGCGCAGCGCGCGCTCGACCGTCGACTGCACCAGCGCCGACAGGTACCCGCCGGGATTCTCGACGCCGATGCCGCGCAGCAGCGCCGTGGACTGCCCGATGATCGACCGGGAGAACTCGGACGCCGTGGCGATGGCCTCGGCGTACGCGGCGCGATCCTCCTCGGCGACGACGACCGGCTCGCACCCGAGTTCGACGGCCAGCGCCTGTGCGATCGGCAGCACTGCGGCAGGTGCGGTCACCGCGGCGAACGCGGCCTGCAGCTGACGCAGGTCGACCGTGGTCCCGGTGAACGAGATCGCCGGATGCACCGCGAGCGGTATCGCTCCCCGTTCGGCCGCCGGGCGCAGCACCTCGGTGCCGTAGCCGGGGTCGGTGTGCAGCACGAGCTGGCCGATCTGCCAGCCGCCCACCTCGGCGATGCCTGCGACCAGGCCGGGCAGCTGGTCGTGCGGGACCGCGAGCACGACCAGCTCGCTGCGCCGCACGACCTCCGGCGCATCGAGCACGGGAGCACCGGGCAGCACGGCAGCCGCCCGATCGTCGTCCGAGCCTGAGGTGATGCCCGTGATGGCGTGCCCCGCGCCGGCGAGCGCGGCGCCGATCACCGGGCCCACCCGGCCCGCGCCGATGATGCCGACACCGAGGCGTCCGTTTCGAGTCATCCGTCGATGCTAACGCCGGGTGCCGGGCGTCCCGTCCCGTCCCTCGGCGCTCTCCCCAGTTCCGGTCCCAACGCTTGCGGGTGCACACGACCAACAACCCGCAACGAGTGAGACCGGAGCTTCAGAAAGACCGCCAACGCGAGGGCGAGTAGCTGACAGCCGGCGCTCTCCCCAGTTCCGGTCCCAACGCTTGCGGGTGCACACCACCAACAACCCGCAACGAGTGAGACCGGAGCTTCAGCAGAGCGCCGCATCGGCGCGAGCGCGGCCGGTGACGTGCCTGCGCAGCTGCTCGCCGATCGCGCGCATCGCGTCGATCACCGGTGCGCGCAGATCGTCCGCACTGCCCTTCCAGTTCGCGGCCACGGCGTAGGCGACGCTCGCGGCAGGCCCTTCGAGGTGCCCGGCGTCGATGCGGGCGAACGAGGTGCTGCCGGTCTTGTGGCGCAGCACCATGCCCTGATACTCCGGCTCCACGTGCGCGAGCGGGTCGAGCAGCAGGGCATCGGCGACCATCGACGTGTCGGCGTTCGCGGCGAGCCAGGTCAGCACCTGCTCGCTCACCTCGGCGGAGATCACGTCGCCCTCGCCCAGCCGCCGCATCACGTCGGCGAGCTCGGCACCGGTCCCGTACGACGGCGTCCACGGCAGGTCGGGCGTGCGCTCCGAACGGATGTAGTCGTGCAGCGCGGTGTCGGTGTAGCCGAGCGCGGGCGCCACCGCCCGCACCTCCTCCAGGCCGCAGAGCGCGATCAGGGCGTTGGTCGCGAGGTTGTCGCTGAACGCCCCGACCAGCAGAGCCGCGTCGTGGACCGACAGCGACTGGTCGCGCATCCGGTACAGCAGCCCGGAGTCCTCGACCACATGCTCGGCCGGGATCGGCACGATCTGATCCGCCGACAGCGACCCGTCGGAGAGCCGGCGCGCGACCTCGATCAGCAGGAAGATCTTGCCGATGCTCGCCGTCTCGCACTGCTGGTCGGGCGCATGCTCGGCGAGCACGGCACCGGTCGCGGCATCCACGATGCGGATCGACCAGGTGACCCGACCGTCCAGCTCCGGCAGTTCCACGGCCATCAGACTCCCTCTCCGACGACGAGGCGGATGCCGGCATCCGAGGCATCCAGCACGCCGTCCACGTTCAGCGGCACGCTCAGCGCGTTCGGGTCGTGCCCGAAGCCCTGCTCCCAGAGCACCGGCTTGCCGAGCTCGGCGAGATACTCCGTCAGGAGAGCGCGAACCCCGCCGAGGTCGGCCACCCCGTCCACCACCGCGCAGTTGTGCCACGATCCGAGCACGATGCCGGATGCCGCGGCGATGCGGCCCGCGCGCAGCAGGGCGAGCAGGAACCCGTCCAGCCGGTAGAGGTCCTCGTCGATGTCCTCGAGAAACAGGATGCCGCCCGGCGCCACGGCCGCCTCCGGCGCGCCGAGGGCGCCCGCGAGCAGTGCCAGGTTGCCTCCGGTGAACCGGCCGGATGCCCGTCCCGGCACGAGGACCTCGGCGGCGGGCCCGACGATCCCGCGCCCTCCCCACGGCTCGAACAGCCAGCGGCGCACGTCGTCGCGGATCAGCTCGGAGTCGCGGAAGACGTCGTTCCCCGGCATCGGACAGAACAGCGTCGGCACGTCCAGATGCACGCGGAACGCCTCGTGCAGCGCGGTGATGTCCGACGACCCGGTGAGCAGCTTCGGCCGGCCGTCGCGACGCAGTGCCGCCCCGCGCATCAGGCCCCAGTCGATGCCGTCGAGCAGCCGCATCGCGCCGTACCCGCCACGCACGCAGACCACGGCGGCGGTGTCGGGGTCGAGCCAGGCATCCACCAGGTCGTCACGGCGCCCGGCATCCGGCCCTGCGAGGTACTTCGCCCGCGGATGCGGCTTGAGCACATGGTCGCCGACCGTCACCTCCAGACCCCAGTCGCGGTAGTACCCCACAGCGCGGTCCAGGCTCTCGGCGTTGCCGAGACCCGACGGCGTGATGAAGTGCACCCGATCGCCCGGCTGCAGCGGTGCCTCGCCGAGGTACGCGTGCCGGTCCACCGCCACCGCCGTCCCCGTCATGCGCCGGTCCGTTCGATCGTGGGTGCCGCGGCGAGCAGCCGCCGGGTGTACTCGTGCTGCGGATCCAGGAGCACCTGCTCCGTCGTGCCGTACTCGACGATCTCGCCCTCCAGCATCACCGCGACGGTGTCGGCGATGTTCCACGCCAGCCCGAGGTCGTGCGTGATCACCAGGGCGCTGAGCCCCAGTCGGTCGCGCAGCGAGAGCAGCAGGGCGAGGATCTCACCGCGCACCGAGGCATCCAGCGATGCGACCGGCTCGTCGGCGACCAGCATCTGCGGACCGAGTGCCAGCGCCCCGGCGATCACCGCGCGCTGCCGCTGCCCGCCGGACAGCTCCTGCGGGATCGCGGTCATGAACCGCTCCGGCGGAGTCAGCTCGGCGTCGGTCAGGCTCTGCGCGACCCGCTCGGCCTCATCGCCGGGGTAGCGCTGCACGCGCAGCCCCTCGGCGACGGACTCGTAGATGCTGAGCTTGGGATTCAGCGCCGCGGTGGGGTCCTGCAGCACCATCTGCACCTCGCTGCGGAACGCGCGCATCGCGCGCCCGCCGCGCGGCAGGTCCTGGCCGCGGAAGCGCACCGTCGATCCGTCGTCCGGATGCTGCAGGCCCACCAGCGTGCGCGCCAGCGTGCTCTTGCCCGACCCGGACTGTCCCACCAGGGCGAGGATCTCGCCGCGGTGAACCGCGAGGTCGACGTTCTTCACGGCCCGGAGGGCCGGTCCGCGGCCATGGTAGGTGACGTTCAGTCCCTTCGCCTCGAGCAGCACCTCGTCGCTCAGCGTCCGCGGTTCACCACCCGGGGCTGTGCGGTCGCGGCGGGTCACCGGGTTCAGACGGGATGCCGGGTCGCCGATCGTCGGGAAGGCGTCCGCCAGCTGCCGGGTGTACGGATGCTCCGGCTCCAGGCACACCTGCAGCGACTCCCCGATCTCGAGGAGCTCGCCGTCGCGCATGACCGCAATCCGGTCACAGGCCGTCGCGAGCACCGACAGGTCGTGGCTGATCATCAGCATCGAGATGCCGCGGTCGGTGACCAGTTCGCTGATCATCTCCAGGATCTGCTTCTGCACGATCACGTCGAGGGCGGTGGTCGGCTCGTCGGCGATGATGATGTCGGGTTCGCAGGCCAGTGCCATCGCGATCATCACGCGCTGCTTCTGGCCGCCGGACATCTCATGCGGGTAGGCGTCGATCTTCTGCGGCGCGAGATCGACCACCTTCAGCAGCTCGGCCACGCGGGCGCGGCGCTCCTTGTCGCTCTTCCAGGCATCCGTGACGTGCAGCTCGAGCGCCTCGATGATCTGCTGTCCCACCGTGCGCACCGGGTTCAGCGAGTGCATCGCGCCCTGGAAGATGATGGAGGCGTCTGCCCAGCGCAGTGCGCGCAGCGCACCGAAGTTCAGCTCGGTGATGTCGGTGTCGCCGACGAGCACGCGCCCGGTGAGCTTCGCGTTCGCGGGCAGCAGGCGCAGCACGCTCATCGCGAGCGTGGACTTGCCCGAGCCCGATTCCCCGGCCACGCCGAGCGTGCCGCCGGCGGGCAGCTGCAGGGAGATGTTCTTCACCGCGTGCACCTCGCCTCGGCCGCCGCGACCCGAGGTGCGATAGGTGATCGAGACGTCGTCGAAAGTCAGGTCGGGCATCTCTCAACGGCTCCTCAGGGTCGGGTTCACGATGTTCTCCACGGTCCGGCCCACCAGGGTGAAGGCCAGCACCACGAGCACGATGGCGATGCCGGGGACGAGCACGTACCACCAGTAGCCTGCAGTCGCCGCCGGAGTACTCCATCGAGTTCTTCAGCACGGAGCCCCAGGACTGCATGGTGGTGTCGCCGAGCCCCAGGAACGAGAGCGTCGACTCGGCGATGATGGCCGATCCCACGGTGAGCGTGGTGTTGGCGAGCACGAGCGGCAGCACGCCGGGCAGCAGGTGCTTGACGATGATGTGCCAGTGACCGGCTCCCAGCACCCGGGAGCGCTCGATGTAGTCGCGCGACTCCACCGACAGGGTCTGCGAACGCACCACGCGGGCGGTGCCCGCCCACGAGGTGAGGCCGATCGCGATGACGATCGTCCACACGCCCCGCTGCAGCACCGACGACAGCACGATCGCGAGGATCAGCGAGGGCAGCACCAGGAAGAAGTCGATGATGCGCATCAGCAGTCCGCCGGTCCAGCCGGTGAAGTGCCCTGCCGCGATCCCGACGATCGTTCCGATGAGCATCGACACGGCCGTGGCCGCGAAGCCGACGACGAGCGAGACCTGTGCGCCCCACACCATGCGCACCCAGATCTCGCGACCCAGGTGGTCGGTGCCGAGCGGATGCTCCCAGGACGGCGGCGCGAAGCGCGGCGCGTCGACCAGTTTGGTGGCATCCAGCATCCACGCCGGGGCGATGACCGGGGCGATGATCGCGATGACGATCACGACGAGCAGGAACACCAGGCCGATCATGCCGGTGCGACTGCGCGCGAACTCACTGCAGAAGGCGGCGAAGGCCTTGCGGCGGCGTGCCCACGCCATGCTGCGCGGCGAGCGCGCGATGGTGGCGGTCTGAGCGCTCATCCGCGCCTCACTCTCGGGTCGAGCCAGCGGTAGACGAAGTCGGCGGCGAGGTTCATCACGATGATGATCGCCGAGAAGACCACGAAGGTGCCCTGCAGCAGCGGCAGATCGGGACCCTGGATCGCCTCGAACGTGAGCTTGCCGAGGCCGGGCCAGGAGAACACCGTCTCGACGGTGACCGCACCGGCGATGAGACCGCCGAGGTGCATGAACACGAGCGTGACCGCGGGCAGCAGGGCGTTCGGCACCGCGTGTCGGCTGCGCACCAGATCGTCGCGCAGGCCCTTGGCCCGTGCGGTGACCAGGTAGTCGGCGCTCTTCTCCTCCATCACGGATGCCCGCATCACGAGCACGTACTGCGCGTAGACGACCGCGACCATCGTGATCACCGGCAGCACCATGTGCGAGATCACGTCGAGGATCTGCCCGAGCACGTCGTCCGGCGGATTCGGCGACGTCATCCCGCCGGTGGGGAACCAGTGCAGCGTGCCGCCGAAGACCATCAGCAGGATGAGCCCCAGCCAGAAGGTCGGCACCGACCAGAGGACGAGCGACGTGCCGGTGGTGACCTTGTCGAACCTCGAGCCGTGCAGCCATCCGGCCTTCTGCCCGAGCCAGAGGCCGAGCGCGATCGCGATGATCGCCGCGGTGCCCGTGAGCAGGATCGTGTTCCAGAAGTACTCGCCGATGAGCGAGGACACCGACTGCTTGTACACGTAGCTCTCGCCGAAGTTGAGCGTGAACACGTTGCCGAGGTAGGTCAGGAACTGCTGCCAGAGCGGCTGGTCGAGCCCCAGCTGCCGGCGCAGCTCGGCCATCTGCTCAGGGGTCATGATGCGGTCCCTGGCCATCGCCGCCACGGGATCGCCGGGGAGGATCTTGAAGGCGAAGAAGCCCAGCAGGATCACCATCGCCAGGCTGATGAGGGCTCCGCCGATCTTCGTGAGCGCGTACTTCAGCGCGGGGACACCGCGCGGTCGCGCCTCGCCCTGCTCCTCCAGGATGACGGCCTCCGTGACCGGCACCGCATTCGACATCTGCGTCTCCTTCTGCTGTCGATGAGCCCTTCGACAGGCTCAGGGGCCCACAAGCATGGGTCGCTGAGCCTGTCGAAGCGCGGGTTATTCGACGTCGGCGCTGTTGCGACGTCGCATCACGAGGAAGACGATGCCGCCGATCACGATGACGGCGATCACCGCGCCCGTGACGATGAGGCCCACGTTCGGCCCTCCGTCGGCCGCTGCCGCCTCGTCACCGGCCGGACGCACCGTCAGGTAGCCCCAGTAGCCGGACTGGTTGGCGATGATGCCGTCCTTCTTCGGCTGCAGCGAGAAGTCCGTGAACCGGTCGGAGCGGTACGCCTCCAGGCCGTTGGCGTACCAGGTCGCGATCTGCGGCGTGGCGGTGTAGTTCATCTCGAGCATCTCGCGCACGATCGCCTCGCGCTTGCTCTGGTCGAGCTCGGTGTGCTGCTCCTGGTAGAGCTTGTCGAACTCGGGGTCGCACCAGCCGTCCTGCGACGTGCCGCCCGTCCCGTCGGTCTTGGTCGCCAGGCCCGCGCAGGTGTTGATACCCAGCTGGTAGTCGGGGTCGGCGCCCTGGCTCCAGCCGCTGAAGTACATGTCGTAGTTGCCCTTGGTGGTCTCGGCCGTGATCGTGTCGGTGTCGGTCGACTTCGGGTCGATCGCGATGCCGATGTCCTTCATCCACGGCACGAAGAACTCGGCCTCGGCCTGGTCGGTGGTGCTGGACGAGTCCACGAACAGACGCAGCGTGAGCTTCTTGCCGTCCTTCTCACGGATGCCGTCGGCGCCCGCCTTCCAGCCGGCGTCCTCGAGCTTCTGCTTCGCCGCCTCGGGATCGAACTTCATGATCACCTTGTCATCGGCCGGCAGCGTCCACTTCGGGTACGACGATGGGACGAAGCTGGTGGCCGGCTCACCGTAGCCGCCGAGCACCTTGTCGAGCAGCGTGTCGGTGTCGGTGCCGAGACGGATCGCCTGGCGGACGGCGACGTCCTGCAGGGCCGGGTTGCCGTTGCCGTAGGCCTGACCGTCCTGGGTCTTGGCGCCGACGTTGAAGCTGATGGCCGAGTAGCGGCGACCCTGCCCGGAGTGCGTGGTGATGCCCTTCGCGCCCTCCAGGGCCTCGAACTGCGTCGCGGTCAGACCGGTGACCATGTCGACGTCGCCGGAGCGCAGCGCCTGCACCTGGGCGTCGCTGTTCGTGTAGTAGATGTACTGGATCTTGTCGATCTTCGGGGCGCCGCGCCAGAACTCCTTGTTCGCCTTGAGGACGATGGACTGGTTCGCCTTGTAGCTCTCCAGCAGGAACGGACCGGAGCCGACGACGTCCTTGTCGTTCGCGTACTCGGCGGGATTGTCGATCTTCTCCCAGACGTGCTTGGGCACGATCGGGATCTCGACGCCGGGGTTCGGCGCCTGCGGGTCCTTCATCTTCAGCACGACGGTCTTGTCGTCGGGCGTCTCGATCGAGTCGAGGTTGGCGAGCAGGCCGCCGTTGGCGACGCCCAGTGCGGGGTCGTCGATCATCGACTGGTAGGTGTAGGCCACGTCAGCCGAGGTGATCGGCTCGCCGTCGGACCACTTCAGGCCGTCCTGCAGCGTGAACGTCCACGTCCTGCCGCCGTCGGACGGCTCCCACTTGTCGGCGAGTCCCTTCGTGGGCGAGCCGTCCTCCTGCGCGTTCTGCACGAGGAACTCGTACGTGTAGCGCAGCGTGTTGGTGGGGAGCAGGTAGATCGAGGTGAACGGGTTGAACGAGTCCACGAAGCCCGAGGTCGCCACGCGAAGCGTCTTGGCGTCGGACTTGCTCGAGGGGGGTGCCGAGGAGTCCGCGGCATGGATGCCGGTGGGACCGGCCGCGTTCGCGACCGTGGCGGGAGCGACGACCATCGCGGCGGCGGCCGCCACGCACAAGGCGCGGACCAGGTGTTTACTGTGACGAGTTCGCATCAGCGTCCTTCTTTCGGTGCGGGAGCCCTGGGGAGGGGCCCCGTGGGATTCAGTTATAGAACCGCACGTCAGGCACTCTGGTCAACAGATTCGTACCAGATCGTTGCCATCGAAGGGACATTCGCGATGTCATCCTCGACAATTCGCGAACAGGGTCTCGGCGGCTGCATTGACGCATCTACAGCCTACGTCACCTGTTCTGCTCTGTGAAACGGACGGTGGAACGACGTCCGCTCCGACGGCCTGCATGGCTGGATCAGCCTTGACAGCGCACGCCTCTGCGACCGATGATCCGTTACAGATCATCGGTCCTAACAATCAGGGAGCCACCGTGCCGATTCCGACCCCGCCCACGGCGCCGAACTGGCGCACCCGGCTTCTCCGCGCCGATCCGGAGACCGGCTGGGAAGGGAGCAGGTGGACGTCCGCCGTGCTGGAGCCCGGCTTCGCCGCCGACCAGGCGGTCGCGTCGTGGAACGCGGATGCCGGGGTCTCGGCGCACGTGAAGATCCGTGCACGCGATATCGACGGTACCTGGTCTGAATGGCTGCTCCTCGCCGAGTGGGGTGAACCGGGTGCGCGTCGCAGCCCCTCGGGCACCCCGGATGCCGCCTCCGGCGCGCCGTTCGTCGACACCGACGTGCTGAAGGCGCGTCCCGCGCATCCGTTCGATGCGGCACAGCTGCGCGTCACCCTCGACGGGCGACCCGATGCCGCGCCCGCACTCCTCCTCGCCGCGGCGAGCTTCACCGCGCCGGCGGATGCCGCGCTGGTCGCCGCAGACGGATCGTCCGCGGGTGTCGTCGGCGCCGCGGCCGCCCTGCGACCGCTGTCGCAGCGCGCCTACCCCGCCCGTGAGGACCTCGGCGGGGGACCGGTGTGGTGCTCGCCGACCTCGCTGACGATGGTGCTCACCGCCTGGGGTGCGGAGGTGCCGGAGGCACCGGCGGATGCCCCGGACGGCACCGACTCGCACGTGCCCTGGGTCGCCCGCGCCGTGCACGACACGGTCTACGCCGGCACCGGCAACTGGTCGTTCAACGCCGCGGTCGCCGGCAGCCTCGGCTTCGACGCGGTCGTGACCCGGCTGCCGTCGCTCCGCGACGCCCGCGCGCTCACCGACGCCGGCATCCCGGTGATCTCGTCGATCCGGTTCACCGACCGCGCCGAGCTGCCCGGCGCCGACTACGAGGCGCCCACCGGTCACCTGGTCGTGATCCGCGGCTTCACCGCCGACGGCGACGTGCTGGTCGCCGACCCGGCGAGTCCCGGCGGGAACGCGGGACTGCGCACCTATCCGCGCGCCGCCTTCGACACGGCGTGGTCGCGCAGCCGCCGCACGGTCTACCTGGTCACCCCGCGCGGGCACGAGCTGCCGGAGGCCCCGGGTGACGGGGCCTGGTGAGAACGCCTCAGACGTCGGCGAGCACGGCCTCGAGCAGGTCGATGCGCGAGGCCAGCGAAGACAGGTCCACGTGCTCGCTGACGGCGTGGGCGCCGCCGCCGCGGGGCCGAAGCCGTCGATCGTCGGGATGCCGAGGCTGCCCAGCAGATTCGTGTCGCCGGCGCCGTCGGCGGGTCGTCCGTCGACGGTCTGACCGATCCCGGCAGCGGCGGCGCCGACGAGCTCGAGCAGATGGCTGTCGGCGGCGGAGGGACTCCACGCCGGACGATGGCTGAGCACGGTCGTCTCCACGACGGCGCCGGCGCGCACGGGGGCGAGGGCCCGCAGGGCTTCGAGCACCCGACCCTCGGTGACGCCGTCGAGGAACCGCAGGCCGATCTCCGCCTCGGCCTCGGCCGGTACGACGTTGGCCCGTCCTCCGCCGCCGATCGTGCCGACGTTGCAGAGCACCTCGGACGCCAGTGCGGGGTCGGTCACGACGCCCCGGATGACGACGAGCTGATCGACGAGCTCGTCGATCGCCGAGATCCCGGCATCCGGGTCGAGCGCGGCGTGCGCGGCGCGGCCGCGCACCCGCAGCCGCAGCCGGGTGCTGCCGCGCCTGCCCACCTTCATCGCCCCGTCCGGATGCGGCGACTCGAAGCCGATCGCGCCGGCGACGCCGACGGCGCACTCCCGCAGCAGGTCCTGCGAGAGCGGGGAGCCGACCTCCTCGTCGCAGACCAGGATCGCGCGCACCGCGCGGTGCGGACGAGCGCGCAGCCGTTCGATCGCGGCGATCATCACGACCAGGCCGCTCTTCATGTCGTAGACGCCGGGGCCGCGCACGGTGTCGCCGTCACGGATCCAGGGCACCTCCGCGTCGAGGGTGCCGCGCGCCCAGACGGTGTCGGTGTGCCCGACCAGCAGCAGCGGGGAGCCCTCGCCGTCGACCTCGGCGACGAGATGCGGGCCGGCATCGCTCTCGACCAGACGCACCCTCGCACCGGCATCCGACCACCACTGGGCGAGCACGGAGGCGATCTCGCGGGCGGACTCACGGTCGAAGGAGGGCGACTCGATCTCGACGAGCCGGCGCAGCCTGGCCAGCACGCGGTCCGCCTCCGCCGTCGCGGATTCCGTCATGATCGCACCCCCTTCACGCGCTGTTATGAAACATATCGGATGATCGATTCCCTCGCGATCCTCGGATATCTTCGACGTTCGGATCGGGAGTCAACGGAATATAGGATACGTATCATGCACGACGCATCGGGGCGACGGTACCACTGCTCGACGCTGCGCAGCCACGCGGAGCTGCACGCGGCAGCCGAGCTGTACGCGCGTGTCTTCGACTACGACACCCCCGACCTGCAGCTGAACACCAACCTGCTGAGCGCCCTGGCGCGCAACGGAGGTTCGGCGGTCGGAGTGCACACCGACGACGGCGAGCTCGTCGGGTTCGCCTACGGCTTCGCCGGCCGCGACCGTGCGGGGAACGACTTCCACTACTCGCAGGCGGCGGTCGTCGCCCCCGGGCACCAGGGCGCGGGCGTCGGACGGCTGCTCAAGAGCGCCCAGCGGGACATCGCCCTGGAGTGGGGGCAGCGGCGGATGCGCTGGACCTTCGACCCGTCCCTCGCCCGCAACGCGCACTTCAACTTCAGCACGCTCGGCGCGGAGGGCATCGGCTACGAGGACGACTACTACGGGCGTCCCGGCACCGACCGCATCGTGGTCGAGTGGGCGCTGGACCGTTCCGGCGATCCGTACGCCGCCGAGCGCGCGCTGCAGCCCCCGGCGTTCGGCCCCGACGACTGGGGACGCCCGGTCTCGGCGGGCGGCGACGCCGTGTGGCTGCCGGTCCCCGCACGGCCGGCTGGCGACGCCCCGATCTGCAGCACCGTGCGCGCCGCCCTGCGCAGCCTCGTCACAGAGGGACGCGTGCTCGTCGCGTGCACGAGAATCGACGACAGGACCGCCGCGCACCTCGCGGTGCGCCGCCTCGATGAGGAGGAAGAGTGAGCGCGAACAGGCCCCCTTCACCGGCCACGGACGACGAGGACGCCCACGACAGGACGCTGGTCTCACCCGGAGAGCGCTACGGCGAGCGCATCCGCACGAACGTGTCCGCCGAAGCGCTGCAGGCGCGGGTGATCGACGCGGAGACTCGCTCGCTGGCACAGACCTTCGAGGAGCTCTCGCGCACCGGTGACGTGCCCCGCGCCGCGACCCTGATCCTCGGCGCCCGGCGACGGTACATCGGCGGGCAGGGCAAGGCCGCCGCGTACGCCGAGCTGCTCGGCGCCGATCTCTCCGCGACGCTCTCGAACGTGTTCCTCGTCGACGGCCGAGCCCTCACGCCGCTCACCGTGCTCACCGACGTGCGGGCCAGCGACGTGCTGGTGGTGTTCTCGATGCGCCGCTACCGGGAGGACACGGTGCGCTTCGGCGAGCTGTTCCGCGAGGCCGGCGGCCAGCTGGTCGTCATCACCGACAGCGCGGACGCGCCGCTGGCATCCATCGCCTCGGCCCTCATCCGGGTGCACACCGGATCGGCGTCCTACGCCGACTCCCCCACCTCTGTCGCCGCGGTCTGCCACCTGCTGTCCACACTCACCACCGCGAGCGCCAAGGGCGCCCGCCGGCGACTGACCGTGCGCGACAGGTTCGGCAGCGACCTGAGCCTGTACCACCCCGGTCCGCTCACCGGGCCCGTCGCGGGAGCGGAGTCGCAGGGATGAGGATCACACGCATCACGCTGTTCGAGGTGTCACTGCCGCTCCTGCACAGCTTCGAGACCAGCTCGCATCGCAAGAGCGGCCTGCGCCACATCCTGGTCCGAGCGGTCGATGACGACGGCCGAACCGGCTGGGGCGAGATCGCCTCTCCCACCGACCCGTATTACACGTCCGAGATCACCGACACGGCCTGGTCGGTCGCCGAGCGCTACATCACTCCGGCCGCACTGGGCACTGAGTGGGACGAACCGGCCGCGCTGGAGAGCACCTGGTCCAAGGTCCGCGGACACGAGTTCACCAAGGCGGGGTTCTCGGCCGCGGCGTGGGATCTGCACGCCCGCGCGCAGGAGCGCTCCCTGGCATCCGTGCTCGGCGGCACGAGGACCGAGGTGGTGGCCGGCGTCTCGCTGGGCATCGAGCCGAGCATCGATGAGCTGCTGACCCAGGTCGAGCGCCAGGTGAGCGCCGGATACCCGCGGATCAAGCTGAAGATCGCCCCCGGCTGGGATGCGGAGCCCGTACGAGCCGTGCGGAGCCACTACCCCGACCTCGATCTGCACGTCGACGCGAACGGGGCCTATCCCGACACGGCGGAGTCGGCGGAGATACTCCGCGCCCTCGACGAGCAGTCGCTCACCATGATCGAGCAGCCCTACGAACCGCGTGACTTCCCCGCGCACGCCCGGCTTCAGCGCCGGATCGGCACTCCCGTCTGCCTCGATGAATCCGTGGTCGACCTGGCCGACCTGCGAACGATGATCGAACTGGACGCCGGGCGGGTGCTGAACATCAAGGTGTCCCGCATGGGCGGTCTCCTCGCCGCCCGCCGCGCCCACGATGTCGCCAGGGATGCCGGCATCCCGGTCTGGTGCGGCGGCATGCACGAGTTCGGCGTGGGGCGCGCGGCGAACGTCGCGATCTCCTCGCTGCCGAACTTCACGCTGCCCTCGGACGTCTCCGGTTCCGCCAAGTACTACGCGAGGGACGTGATCACCTCACCGGTGGTCGCCGTGAACGGTGTCGTCGCCGTCCCGGACGGCCCCGGCATCGGATACGACGTGGATGTCGAGTGGGTGCGGCAGAACACCGTGCGCACCGCTGACCTCACCATCTGAGATCGAAGGGCCTGACACATGATTCCGGTGATCGACGGACACAACGACCTCGCCTGGGCGCGCCGCGAGCGGTTCGGGTCGACGACGGCGGGCCTGGACGGCCCGGTGCCGGAACTGCACACCGACCTGCCGCGACTCGCCGCGGGCGGCGTCGGCGGGCAGTTCTGGTCGGTGTGGGTGGACCCCGAGCTGACCGGCGCCGAGCAGGTCACCGCCACCTTGGAGCAGATCGACTTCGTGCAGCGGTTCATCGCGGCGTACCCCGGCCGCCTCGCCGCCGCGCACACCGCCGACGACGTCCGGACGGCGATGGCCGCTGGGCGCATCGCGTCGCTGATCGGCGTCGAGGGCGGTGCTCAGATCGACGGCTCGCTCGCGGTGCTGCGCCAGTACGCGCGCCTCGGCGCCCGCTACATGACCCTGACCTGGTCGCGCACGATCGCGTGGGCGGACTCGGCGACCGACGAGCCGCAGCACGGCGGACTGACCGACTTCGGCCGCGACGTCGTGCGCGAGATGAACCGGATCGGCATGCTGGTCGACCTCGCCCATGTGGCGCCGACGACGATGCGCGATGCGCTGGCGGTGAGCACTCGCCCCGTCGTGGTGACGCACTCCTGCGCGCTGGCGCTGTGCGACCACCCGCGGAACGTGCCCGACGACGTGCTCGCCGCGATCGGCGCGCAGGGCGGCGCGGTGATGGTCGCGTTCGTGCCCTCGTTCGTCTCGCAGGCCCGACGGGACTGGGTTCTCGCCGGCGAGCGCGGCGAACCGCCGGTCGTCGGCATCGCCGCGGTCGCCGACCACATCGAGCACATCCGCGACGTGGCCGGCGTGCACGCGGTCGGCATCGGCGCCGACTACGACGGAACAGGATCGATGCCGACGGGCCTGGACGACGTCTCGCGCTACCAGGACCTGCTCGACGAGCTGCGCGGGCGCGGGTGGTCGCCGCAGGACCTCGAAGCCGTCGCGCACGGCAACGTGCTGCGGGTGCTCGAGGCCTCCGACGCCGATCACACGGCGTTCCTCGCCGGCACCGCCGGCGAACCGGTGTCGCTCGCGCCATCGGTCGACCTCGCCCGGCGTGCCGCAGCACAGGCGCCGCGGGTGCTGGTGGTGGTGAACGCCGAGCCTTCCGGTCCGCGCCGTCTCGGCCGCTGGCTCGAGGAGGAGGGCGTCGTCGTCGACGCCGTGCTCGGGTCCGACGGCCTGCCCGACGACCTGGACGGCTACGACGGACTGGTCATGCTCGGCGGCGGCCTCATGCCGGATGACGACGATCGCGCGCCGTGGCTGGCGCAGGAGCGGGTGCTCGCCAGGGAGGCGATCGACGCCGACCTGCCGACGCTCGGCATCTGCCTCGGCGGGCAGCTGCTCGCGCATGTCGCGGGCGGCGAGGTGCGCGCCTCGTTCGGGCCGAAGGAGCGCGGCGCGACGCTGATCACGCCTTCGTCGCACGGCGCGGAGGATGCCGTGCTCTCCGCGCTCGAGGATGCCGCGCACATGATCGAGAACCACCAGGACATGATCACGGTGCTCCCCCGGACGCCGTGCTGCTCGCCTCGAGCGGGGCCGTCGAGAACCAGGCCTTCCGTCTGGGTGCGCACGTGCGCGGGCTGCAGTTCCACCCCGAGGTGGGCGCCGAGGACCTCACGCGCTGGCAGGAGCCGACCACCCGCGCCGAGGGCGACCGGCCGGTCGCCGAGCTCCTCGCCGAGGCCCGTGACGTCGACGACGTCAACACCCGTGCGAGCAGGGCGCTGGCCGCGGCGTTCGCCGCGGAGGTGCGCGCGGCCGCCGCGGCACGGACCTCGTGATGACGGACCTGCCCGGCGTCGCCGTCGAAGCGCTGGCCGCGCGACTGGACGCCGCGACGCTGCGCCGCTCCCCGGCATCCGTCGCCGCCGTGACCTGGCAAGGTGAGGTGGTGGCGGTGCGCACGCACGGCGAGCCACGCCGTGACGGTTCGGCGACCGCCGCGGGCACGGTGTTCCGGATCGCCTCGATGTCGAAGAGCTTCCTGGCCGCGACCGCGCTGTCACTGCGCGATGAGGGGCTGCTCGACCTGCACGCGCCGATCGGGCAGTACGTGCCCGAGGCGGCAGCGGCGACGTATGACGGCCGCCCGGCGCGCATCACGCTCGACACGCTGCTGAGCAACCGTTCGGGTCTCGCCGAGGACAACCCGTGGGGCGACGAGCACCTCGGGGAGTCCCGCGAGTTCGTCGGCGCTCTCGTCGGCGACGGTCTCCGGCTGTCGGCGACTCCCGCCACCGCGTACCAGTACTCCAACGTCGGTCAGTCGCTGGCCGGTCGCGCGATCGAGACGGTCACCGGTCGCCCGGTCGAGGACGTCGTCCGGGAGCGGATGCTCGATCCCCTGGGACTCGCCGACACCCGGGCATCCGCCGACCTGTATCCGGCCGGGGCCGACCTCGCGCACGGCTTCCGCACGTTCGACGACGGCGACTCCTTCGTGCCGGAGCCCTTCGTCGGCACCGGGGCGCTCGGGTGCATCGGCAGCCTGTTCAGCACGGTCTCGGACATCGCGCTGTGGATGCGGTTCCTCGGCTCGGCGTTCGCACCGGACGCCGAGGACGCCGTGCTCAGCGCCGCCTCGCGGCGCGAGCTGCAGGTCGCGCACACGCTGATCACCCCGGCCGTGGGGCAGTTCGGCGAACGGGAGCTCGACGGTGCCGGTTACGGCTACGGCCTCGTCGTGGAGCACGACCGCCGCTTCGGCAGGGTCGTGCAGCACGCCGGCGGCCTGCCCGGGTTCTCGTCGCACATGCGCTGGCACCCGGCGACGGGTATCGGCGTGGTGGTGTTCGGCAACTCCGATCAGTTCGGCGCCGGACGCGTCGCCGGCGGCCTGCTGCACGACGTGCTGGGCGGGATCGACGCGCCGGCCGCCGTCGTGCGCCCGTGGCCGCAGACCGTCGCGGCCGCCCGCCGCGTCGACGAGCTGCTGCGCTCAGGACGGGCGGTTGCCTGGGACCAGGCGGGTCCGCTGGCCCGCAACGTGCTGCGCGATGTGCCTGCAGACGTGCGCACTCGCCGGCTTCTGGCGGCTCTCACCGAGACCGGCGACCCGCTGGCCGTTGCCGTGCCCTTCGAGGGGCGCATCGTCTCGGCGACCGATGCCTCGGCGCTGCGCTGGACCGTGCCCTGCCGCTCCGGCACGCTGATCTGCGACGTGCGGATGGTGGGGCTGCACGACCCGATCGTCCAGTCGATCGACGTGCGGGTCTCCGACGAGACCGGACGCAGGCCCCGCGACGAGACCCCGTCGGTCACCGACCATCATCGGGTGGTGCTCCCCTCCGGTCGTTGACGAACCGCCCGGGTCGTCGAGCGAGCGAGGAACGCGTTCGTTGAGCGAGCCGCAGGCGAGTCGAAACGCAGAGACGAAACGCCCACAGCAGACCTGAATGCGTTTCGTCTCGGTCGCAAGCTCCCTCGCTCAACGACCCGAGAGCCCCGAAGCCCACACCCATCCTCACCGTTTCGTCTCGGTCGCAGGCTCCCTCGCTCAACGACCCGAGAGCCCCGAAGCCCACACCCATCCTCACCGTTTCGTCTCGGTCGCAGGCTCCCTCGCTCAACGACCCGAGGGCCCCGAAGCCCACACCCATCCTCACCGTTTCGTCTCGGTCGCAGGCTCCCTCGCTCAACGACCCGAGGGCTGCGCGGTCTCCGCCCAGCGGTGCGAGGTGTCACGCGACGCCGCGGCCACGGCGGCGAGGGCGACCTCGTCCACGAGGCGCATCGTGTCGTCGCGCTCGAGCCCGGTCAGCCTCCCGGAGACGGGACCGGTGACGGTGTGCACCTGAGCGCCGCCGACGCGCTGCGCGCGGGCGATCGGCCCCTGGTTGATCGCGATGCCCTGCATCCGGGCCAGGGGGAAGACGGCGAGCTTGCGCCACAGCGCTCCGCGGCGCGTCATCAGTGCGAACTCGGTGACCGCGTATCCCTGACGCCTCCAGCTGAACGGATGCGTCCACCGGGCACGCCGCGCCGTCGTGCGGTACGGGTCGCCGGCGACCGGCCCCAGCACGCCGTGCTCCCAGATCAGCGGGATGACCGACGCCGGAGCATCCGGCAGCACCAGCGCGAGCACCCGCTCGACGTCGGCGCGCTTGCCCACCGGCAGCACGATGTTGAACTGCTGCGCGGTGCTGGACTGCTGCGCGGAGGCGCTCTTGCCCGACATCCGGTTGATGCGCACAGACCACCACCCGAACGGCCGCCACAGCAGCGGCTGCACGACCTCGACGGCGAAGATGCGCCCGGGTGGCAGAGTCTCGGTCACGGTCGTGAGCAGCCCGAAGGTGAGGCGGATGCCGTCGGCGGTGGGGGCGATCGAGTACCGCAGCGAGCGCGAGATCTGCGTCCAGGCGATGCCGACCACGGCGATGACCATCGGGATGCCCATGCCGAGACCTATGCCGAGCACCACGACGCTCCGGATCGCCTCGCCGTCGGCGAGCGACGAGATGATGACCGACGCCATCGCGACGAGGAAGATGAGGCCGAAGAACACCAGCCAGACGATGCCGTTGATCAGGTGCGAGCCGACCAGGCGCCTGGTGGGGATCTTCACCACGCTCTCGGGGGCGACGTCGGCGAGATCGACGCCGGCGATCAGGTCGTTCACACCGGAGTTCACCGAGCCGACGAACTGCTGACGCATCGTGCCGGGCGCGGTGGCCGCGGTGCCGGCCGATGCGGCGAGGCGAGCCGATCGCGCGCCGGATGCCAGGCGCAGGATGTCGGCGCGCACCGACTCGGCCTTCGCCGTGGCCAGGTACTCCAGTTCGACGTTCGCGTCGGTGCCGGCACCGACGACCTCGACCTTCGCCAGGCCGATCAGCCGTGCCAGGAACGGGCGGGTGAGGTTGACGCCCTGCACGCGATCCAGCGGCGCCCTCCGCTGCGAGCGGAAGATGATGCCCTTGCGCACCTCGACGTGAGACCCGGTGATGCGGAACTGGTGGAACCGCCAGACCACCCAGAAGATCACGATGACGACGATGAGCACGGCGAGCACGACGAGCAGCGCGACGAAGGCGAGGCCGTTCGCGAACACCCAGTCGACGGGGTCGCCGTCGGGGATGTCGCCGACGGCCTCCTCCGGGGCGAAGATGCCGACGAGCCAGTTGATGACGCGGTCGCGCATGTTCGAGATGACCAGGCCGGCGACGATGATCAGCACCAGGCCGCCCTTGAGCAGCGGGGTGAGCGGATGCATCCGGTGCCAGTCGCCGTCCGCGAGGGTCGACGAGCCGCCGTCCGGGAGGATCGGCGGTGCGGGCGTCACCGGCCCCTGAGCGGGCGGCGGGACCGGTGCGCTCACAGCCCGGTCCGGCGGGTCTCGGCGACCTGGATGAGGGTGTCGCGCAGGGCTTCGGCGGCGGGCTGGTTCAGGCCCGGGATCTGCACGCCGGTGGTCGCGGCGGCAGTCACCATCTTCAGCTGCGCGACGCCGAAGGCACGGTCCAGCGGGCCGTGCGTGATGTCGACCAGCTGCAGGCGTCCGTAGGGGACGGCGACCATCCGCTGCCACAGGATGCCGCGGCGGAACACGATGTCGTCGGATCGCAGCATGTATCCGATGGCCTTGGCCTGGCGCGGCAGGATGACCATGGTCACCAGTGTCACGAGGATGAGCACACCCGCCGGGATCCAGGCCCAGGTCTGCTCGAAGCCGAACGACAGCACCGCGGCGGCTGCGGCCACCAGCACGATGAACAGCGTGTTCTGCACCATCTGCGAGGCCACGTAGCGCTGCGAGATCTGATGCCAGGTGCCGTCCAGGGCGAGCGCTCCCTCGGAGCGCGGCGTGCGCAGGGCTTCGTAGTTGCCCTGGTCGAGCACGGCCGGCTCGGAGACGGGGTTCTGCGGTGCCTCGGCGGATGCTGCGGGTGCGGCGGGTGCCGGCGGGACGACGGGTGCCGGCGGGACGACCGGCGGCGCGGCCGGAGGAGGCGTGACGGAGGCCGGAGGCTGCGCGGGAGCCGCCGGCGGGGCCGGCGGGGTCACGGGCGGGACGGGCGCACCGGGCTCGTTCTGGTCACTCGGCGGGGTCGTCTGGCTCTCGGTCATCGGGGTCCTTCGGCAGGGTGCAGAACTGTTCTGCGAGGAGTGCGGCGGCGATCAGCACGATCGAGCTGACCACGACCGCGATCATCGCCGTTATCGACCCTACCGGCGGAGCGACGGGACGCGACCAGAGGAAGACGCCCAGGCCTGCGCCGAGCCCGAGCAGGATCGCGCCGAGCAGGCTGGACGCGCGTGCCAGGGTCGCGGCGCGCAGCGCGCGGAACGGGTCGATGCGTGTGCCTCCGCGCACGCTGCGGCGCACGGGAAGCGCGAGCAGCACGACCACGATCGCGAGCAGCACGAGGAGCACCGGCAGGAAGAGCGATGGCGTGAACGTGGCTCTTCCCGAGACGGTGAGGAAGTGATCGAGGGCGAAGCCCGCAGCCGCGCCGAGCAGAGCGAGCACCGCCAGCAGACCGGGAGAGGTGCGCTTCACCGCGCAGCTCCCTGATCTCCGGCGGTGCCGTCCTCGTCGGTGCGCAGCGAGGCGACCAGCTCGGCGACCCGCCCGCTGCCGGGCAGCACGGCCTCAGGGTCGAGCGACAGCCACGGCTCGAGCACGAACAGCCGCTCCGCGGCACGCGGATGCGGCACATGCAGATGCGGCTCCGCACTGGCGAACGAGCCATAGGCGATCAGGTCGAGGTCGAGGGTGCGGTCGCCCCAGCGCTCCCGGCGCACCCGGCCCTCCTCCTCCTCGACCGCGTGCAGCATGCCGAGGAGCACCTCGGGGGCGAGACGGGTGGTCACCAGCGCAACGGCGTTCAGATAGCGGGGCGCATCCGGGTCGGGACCGCTCAGGTGCACGGCGACGGTCTCGATCGGGTCCGACATCCGCACCTCGTCGACGAGCGGCAGCCGGCGCAGCCGCTCCGCTGCGCGCTGCAGTGTCTCGCCACGGTCGCCGAGGTTCGAGCCCAGCGCGACCACGGCGACCTCGGCTTCGCGCGCCGGTCGCGGATCGGGGAAGCCGGACACCTGCGTCAGAGTGCGGTCGGGGCGAGGATGCTTCACGCCTGCCCCCTGCCGCGCATCACCGAGACCGACACGTCGGCGAAGTTCAGCGGGATCGGTGCGTGCGGCTTGTGCACGGTGACCTGCACCAGGCGCACTCGATCGTCCTCGAGCACGGCGTCGGCGATCCGTTCTGCGAGAGTCTCGATGAGGTTGACCGGCTCGCCGGCGACGATCGCCGCGACCCTCTCGGCCAGCTCGCCGTAGTGCACCGTGTCGGCGACGTCGTCGGATGCCGCGGCGTCCTTCAGCGGCAGGTGCAGAGTGAGGTCGATCGTGAACTCCTGCCCGTCCCTGCGCTCGTGGTCGAACACGCCATGGCGTCCGAACACGGTCAGTCCGGTCAGCACGATCTGGTCCATGAAGTCCACGCCCCCAGCCTACGGCGGTCGCCGATTCCGAGAGCGTTTCGTCTCGCTCCGCTCGCTCAACGACCAGAGGCCGACCCCACCCGGTCGTTGAGCGAGGGAGCGCAGCGACTGAGACGAAACGCTTTCAGCGTCCGGCGATGCTGCCGTCCCACGCCTCCAGCACCGCCAGCGCATCCCGCGTCGCGGCGACGTCGTGCACCCGCACAGCCCAGGCCCCGGCCCGCGCGGCGAGCGCGCTGGTCACGGCCGTCGCCAGGTCGCGCCGCTGCTGATCCGCGTCGCCGGCGAGGGTCTCGGCGAGGAACCGCTTGCGCGAGGTGCCGATCAGCACCCGCGAGCCGAGCGCGACGATCTCGTCGAGGCCGCGCAGCACATCCCAGTTCTGTGATCCGGTCTTCGCGAACCCGATGCCCGGGTCGACGATCACGCGCGAGGGCGCGATACCGGCGGCCGCTGCGGCGGCGATCCGCTCGCGCAGCTCCCCCGCCACCTCGCGCGCCGCCCGCGCGTACTGGGCGCGCGCGTACATGTCGTCGGACGGACCGCGCCAGTGCCCGATCGCGATGTCAGCGCCGGTCGGTGCCACGGCGGCCAGCATCCGCTCGTCGGCGAGCCCGCCGGAGACGTCGTTCACGATCCGCGCGCCCGCCTCCACGGCGGCCACCGCGGTCTCGGAGTTGAGCGTGTCGATCGAGACCGGGATGCCCGAGTCCGCCAGCGCGGCGATGATCGGCAGCACCCTGCTCTGCTCCTCGGCGACCGGCACGCGTGAGGCCCCGGGCCGGGTGGACTCGCCGCCGACGTCGATCACGGCAGCGCCCTCGGCCCGCATCCGGTGCGCGTGCGCGAGCGCCTTCTCGGGATCCATGTGCCGCCCGCCGTCGCTGAACGAGTCAGGCGTGATGTTGAGGATGCCCCAGATCCCGGTCATTCCCCGGTCCCTGAGCTCGTCGAAGGGCTCCATGCGGTGGGCCCCGGGCCCGCGCCGATGAGCGCGATCAGCTCGGTGCGTGCGACCGGGTCGGTGTAGGCGCCTCGGGCGGCGATCGTCAGGGTCGACGCCTCGGGCTGGCGCCCGCCGCGCATCGTGACGCAGCCGTGCGTGGCATCCATCACGACCAGCACGCCACGGGCGTCGAGGTTCTCGGCGATCGTGTCGGCGATCTGCTCGCCGAGCCTCTCCTGCACCTGCGGGCGCGCGGCGAGGATCTCGACGACCTTCACCAGCGCGCCGAGTCCGACGACCTGCTCCCCGGCAGGTACGCGATGTGCGCATGCCCGGCGAACGGCAGCAGATGGTGCTCGCAGACCGAGCGGAACCGGATGCCGCGCAGCAGCACCGCCCCCGAGGGCAGCGTCTCGGGAGCAGGACCGCGAGACACGCTGATGGTGCGCGCGAGCGGTGCCGCCGGGTCCTCATGCACGCCGGCGAAGTACTCCGAGTACAGCTCCGCCATCCGCGCCGGCGTCTGCCTCAGCCCCGGACGGTCGGGGTCCTCGCCGATCGCCTCGAGCAGCTCACGGGTGAGCCGTTCGACACGTCCCCTGTCGACGGTCACGTCAGGCCGTCGCCGGTCGGGTGTGTCCCGCCTGCGGCTTCGGCCGCGTCGTCTCGGCGGGAGCGGCTGCCTGCGCGGCGATGCCGGCGGTGTCCGCACGCTGCGGCACGTCGATCGGGGGCAGCAGCGAGACCGGGCGCTCGTCGCTGGAGAGCCACTGCGGGCGCTCCGGCAGCTTGCGCACGTCGGTGAAGATCTCCGCGATCTGGTTGTGGTCGAGGGTCTCCTCCTCGAGCAGCGCCAGCGCGAGGCGGTCGAGGATGTCGCGGTTCGCGCTGATCACCTGGTAGGCCTCGTTGTGGGCCTGCTCGATGAGGGCGCGCACCTCGATGTCGACGCGCTCGGCGATCGACTCGGAGTACTCGCGTCCGCGGCCCATGTCACGGCCGGCGAAGGGCTCACCGCCCTCGGAGCCGAGCTTGACCGGCCCGAGCTCGGTGGTCATTCCGTACTCGATGACCATCTTGCGGGCGATGCTGGTCGCCTTCTCGATGTCGTTCGAGGCGCCGGTGGTGGGGTCGTGGAAGACGAGCTCCTCGGCGACGCGGCCGCCCATCGCGTAGGTGAGCTGGTCCTGCAGCTCGTTGCGGGTGACGGAGTACTTGTCCTCGAGCGGCAGCACCATCGTGTAGCCGAGGGCCTTGCCGCGCGGCAGGATCGTGATCTTGGTGACCGGATCGGTGTGGTTCATCGCCGCGGCGGCGAGTGCGTGACCGCCCTCGTGGTACGCGGTGATGAGCTTCTCCTTGTCCTTCATCACGCGGGTGCGGCGCTGAGGTCCGGCGATCACGCGATCGATCGCCTCGTCGAGGGCACGGTTGTCGATCAGCTGCGCGTTCGAGCGCGCGGTCAGCAGCGCGGCCTCGTTGAGCACGTTGGCCAGGTCGGCTCCGGTGAAGCCCGGGGTCTTGCGGGCGACGACCTCGAGGTCGACGCTCTTCGACAGCGGCTTGCCCTTGGCGTGCACGTCGAGGATGCGCTGGCGGCCCTTGAGGTCGGGGGCGTCCACGCCGATCTGGCGATCGAAGCGGCCCGGGCGCAGCAGCGCGGGGTCGAGGATGTCGGGACGGTTGGTGGCCGCGATCACGATGACGTTCGCGTTCGGGTCGAAGCCGTCCATCTCGACGAGCATCTGGTTCAGAGTCTGCTCGCGCTCGTCGTTGCCGCCGCCGAGGCCCGCACCGCGGTGCCGGCCGACGGCGTCGATCTCGTCGATGAAGATGATCGCCGGGGCGTTCTCCTTGGCCTGGTTGAACAGGTCGCGCACGCGGGACGCGCCGACGCCGACGAACATCTCGACGAAGTCCGAACCGGAGATCGAGTAGAACGGGGCGCCGGCCTCGCCGGCGACGGCGCGGGCGAGCAGGGTCTTACCTGTTCCGGGAGGGCCGTACAGCAGCACGCCCTTCGGGATGCGGGCGCCGATCGCCTGGAACTTCGCGGGGTCCTGCAGGAACTCCTTGATCTCCTGAAGTTCCTCGATGGCCTCGTCGGCGCCAGCGACGTCGGCGAAGGTGACCGTCGGGCTCTCCTTGTTGACGAGCTTCGCCTTGGACTTGCCGAACTGCATGACCTTGCTGCCGCCGCCCTGCATCGATGAGAGCAGCCACCAGAACAGCAGGCCGAGGATGATCATCGGCAGGAAGATCGAGAGGAAGCCGCTGAACCAGCTGGGCTGCGGGACGACGTCGTTGAAGCCGTCCTTCGGATCGGCCGCGTTCACGGCGGTGACGATCTCGTCGGCGCGGGCCTGCGTGTAGTAGAACTGCACGGCCGTGGAGTCCTTGAAGGCCTTGGAGAGCTCCATGTCGACGCGCTGATCGCCGTCGGTGGTGATCACCTTGGTCACGGTCGTGCCCTCGAGCAGCTTCAGACCCTCTTGCGTGGTGATCGTCTGCGGCGCGCTCAGGTTCGAGATCAGCAGGAAGCCGCCGAACAGCAGCAGGCCGATCAGCGCCACGTAGATCAGCGGGTTCCGGGAGACCTTCTTGACATCCATGATCCGATCAGCGTACCGCTCGAACCTGTGGCATCCGCTGGGATTCGCCTACGGCGTACGGATGCGGGTTTCGACTCGCTCCGCTCGCTCAACCTTGACCCGCTGCGCCGCAACGCCGCTTCGCGCCATTGCCCCGACAGCGCGTCAACTGTAGACGTGCGGGGCGAGCACGGCGACGTCGCGCAGATTGCGGTAGCGCTCGGCGAAGTCGAGGCCGTATCCGACGACGAACTCCGGCGGGATGTCGAAGCCGACGTACTTGCAGTCGATGTGCACCTTGGCCGCCTCCGGCTTGCGCAGCAGGGCGAGCACCTCGATCGACTCGGCGCCGCGGGACTCGAAGTTCTCCAGCAGCCAGCTGAGAGTCAGGCCGGAGTCGATGATGTCCTCGACGATGAGCACGTGCTTGCCGTGCAGGTCGGTGTCGAGGTCCTTGCGGATCTGCACCACGCCGCTGGACTTGGTGCTGGCGCCGTAGCTCGAGACCGCCATGAAGTCGATCGGCGCGTGCATGGGCAGAGCGCGCGCGAAGTCGGCCATGACGACGAAGGCGCCCTTGAGAACGCCGACCAGCAGCAGATCCTTGCCCGCGTAGTCGACGGCGACCCGCGCCGCCAGCTCGTCGAGCTTCGCTCGGATCTGCTCCTCGGTGACGAGGATCTCTGAAAGGTCGTCCTGGATCTCAGCGGCGCGCATGGATCGATTTTAGGCGACGGATGCCGGGCATCCGCACTACTGTGAGCGGTGATGCGGGCGACCGTCCCGCACGGGGAGCAGAAAATGGATATCAACGACATCCTCACGCAGGTCCCGGTCGACGACATCGCGCAGAAGTTCGGCGTCAGCCCGGATGTGGCCGCGCAGGCCGTGAAGGAGGGCGGCGCCGCCCTGCTCGGCGGGCTCGCGAAGAACGCTCAGACAGACGAGGGTTCGGCGGCCATCGAGAGCGCCCTGAGCCGTCACGAAGGATTCTCCGGCGCCTCGTCCGTGGACGACATCGACGCGGCCGACGGCGGCAAGATCGTGAAGCACGTGTTCGGAGACAAGGAGACGGATGTCGCGCAGGCGCTGAACTCCTCGGAGAAGACGGCCGGCGGCATCGACTTCGGCAAGCTGCTGCCGGTGCTCGCACCGATCGTCCTCGGCCTCATCGCCAACGCGAACAAGGGCAAGGCCGCGGGCGGCGGCGGTATCGGCGACGTCATCGGCGGGCTGCTCGGCGGCGGCGAGCAGTCCGGCGCTCAGCAGGGCGGCGGCATCGGCGACATCCTCGGCAATCTCGGCGGCCTCCTCGGCGGCGGTTCGCAGGGCTCCTCCGGCGGTGGCGGCATCGGCGACATCCTGGGCGGCCTGTTCGGCAGCAAGAAGTAGCGCTCCCCGGTTCGTTGAGCGAGCGAAGCGAGACGAAACGCCTCAACCGACCTGCGAGCGTTTCGTCTCGTCGCTCCGCTCCTCGCTCAACGACCCGTGACGCGCGCGGTGAAGACGATCTGCCCGCCGGTGCGTCGGGCGCTGCAGCCGGGCAGATCGATCGGGCCCTGGCCCGACCAGTCGGTGGCCAGGCGCGCGACCTCGAGGGTCTGGACGCGCGACAGGCTCACGCCGAACTCGCTGCCGACGACCAGCCGGATGATGCGGTTCCGCAGCGCGGCAGGGTTCGCCGCGAGGGCGGCGACGCTGACCGAGATTCCCGCCTCGGCGTGCTCGACGATGTCCTCGATGGTCTCGTGGATCATCTCGTCGAACGCCTCGGCGTCTTCCCGGAGCTGCTCGGCGGTGCGGGCGAGCGCCTCGGCGATGCCGGGGCCGAGTTCGGTCTCGAGCACGGGCAGCACCCGCTCGCGCACGCGCACACGGGTGAACCGCGGGTCGAGGTTGTGCGGGTCGTCCCAGATCTGCAACCCGGATGCCGCGCACGCGGCGCGCGTCGTCTGACGTCGCACTCCGAGCAGTGGGCGCAGCCACACCGTGCCGTCCTCGTCCTCGCGTCGGGGCGCCATGCCCTGCAGACTGGCCGCGCCGGCCCCGCGGGCAAGGCCCAGCAGCACGGTCTCGGCCTGATCGTCGAGGGTGTGGCCGACGAGCACCGGCGCCTGTTCGCGCGCCGCGACCGCGCGGAGGGCCGCGTACCGGGCATCCCGCGCCGCGGCTTCCGGCCCGCCTTCGGCGTCGACCTCGACGCGCACGACCAGCGCCCGGAGCCCGAGCCGCTCGGCCGCGGCGGCGGCTCGGGCCGCGACATCCGCGGAGCCCTCCTGCAGACCGTGGTCGACGGTGACACTGACCACCTCGATCCCGCGGGGGCGCGCCTCGAAGGCGGTCGCTGCGGCGAGCGCCAGCGAGTCGGCGCCGCCGGAGAGGGCGACGATCACGGTGCCGCCGTCGGGAAGCGCCGCGCGCACGGCCCGGCGCACCTCGGCGACGGCGGGGTCGAGGGATCGTTCTGCCACATCCCCACGGTACTTGCGTGAGGAGACTTGCGCGCGTCTCCTTACGCGTCGCCTCCCTGCGATCCGGCGAGCGGGTGCCGCGGAGAAGTGCGCTTCGGGCGGGCGAATCCCCGAAGACGTCCGCGCAAAGCGTTTTTCTCCGCGCGAGGTGCTCACGGAGAGCCGCCGGCCGCCCGGAGTAGGCTTGTCGGCGGCATCCCACCGTCTTCCGGCATCCGCAGGTGCCGTCACAACAAGGAGAGAACGCATGGGCGCACACGACGCCGTCATCGAGATCCCGCGCGGCAGCCGCGTGAAGTACGAGGTCGACCACGAGACCGGACGGGTGCACCTCGACCGCGTGCTCTACACGACGTTCGGCTACCCGGCCGACTACGGCTACTTCGACGACACGCTCGGCGAGGACGGCGACCCGCTCGACGTGCTGGTCCTTCTCGACCACCCGATCTACCCGGGCGTCGTCGTGAACGTGCGCCCCGTCGCGGTGCTCAAGATGAGCGACGAGGCCGGTGGCGACGACAAGCTCGTGGCCGTGCTGTCGAAGGACCCGCGCTGGGCGCACATCCACGATGTCGACGACGTGCCGCAGCACACCAAGGACGAGATCGCGCACTTCTTCGAGCACTACAAGGACCTCGAGCCCAACAAGTGGGTCAAGGTCGACGAGTGGGGCGATGCCGCCGAGGCGGAGCGGATCCTGAACGAGGCGATCCAGCGCTTCGCCAACGGGGGTCACTGACCTCGCACGACATATGAGAATCCCCGGTCCTGAGGACCGGGGATTCTCATATGTAGACGAGCGTTCAGACCGAGATGCCGTGTGCCGCCATGAAGGTGATCGGGTTGATCGCGCCGCCGTTGCGATAGACCTCGAAGTGCAGGTGGCATCCGGTGGAGGCGCCCGTCGTGCCCGCGTAGGCGATGACCTGGCCGGCACGCACGTGCTGACCCGGGCTGACCCGGAAGCCGCCGGGGCGGATGTGGCCGTAGCCGGTGCCGATCCCACCGCCGTGCTGGATGCGGATGTAGTTGCCGTATCCGCCGTTGTAGAACGCGGCGTCGACCGTGCCGGAGTGGGCGGCGTAGATCGGCGCTCCGCAGCCGTTGGCGAGGTCCACGCCGTAGTGGAAGGCCGAGCAGCTGGGGCACGGACGCGGGCGGGCGCCGTACCCGGAACTGCGGTGGCCGCCGTGCGGGCGCACCCAGCCGCTGGAGGTGGGCGTTCCGCCTCCGCCGCCGCCTCCGCCGCCGCCGCCGTTGTTCTTCGCGGCTTCCGCGGCTTCACGGGCGCGGCGCGCGGCTTCCTCGCGGCGGCGCTTCTCCTCGGCCGCCTTGCGGATCCGCTCGCCCTCCTGGTAGGCGGCGACGGTCTTCGCCGTGGTGTCCTGAAGTGCGGCGAGCTGCGCCTGCAGCGTGGTGAGGTTCGCCTCGCTCTCGTCGAGCGCCGCCTGTGCAGCATCCGCCGCCTGCTGCGCCGCGATCATCTTCTGCTCGGCGACCTTCTGCAGACGGTCGCGCTCGTCGCGGGCGACCTTGGCCTTGTTGCTGAGCGCCTGCGCCGAGTTACGGGCGGCGACGGCGTTGTCGTACACCGACTGGTTGTACTCGAGCAGCTTGTCCATCGTGCCCAGCCGCGACAGCAGCCCGTCGGCGTTCGCCGCCGACCCGCTGAAGAAGAGCTCGAGAGCGGAGTCCTCGCCACCCTTGCGGTACAGCTGGGTGGCGACCTGACCGGCCTTCGCCGAGGTCTCGTCGGCGAGCTTGGCCTGCTCGTCGGCCTGCGACTGCAGGTCGTCCGCCTGCTGGGCGGCATCGAAGAACTTCTGCTGGGCGACGAAGAACTCGTCACCCGCCTTCTCGGATGCGGCCTTGGTCTCTGCGACCTTGTTGGTCAGGCTCTGGATCAGGCCCTTGATGCGGGTGACCTCGCCGGCCTTCGCCGCCTGGTTCGCCTTGGCCTTCTGGACGTCGTCCCAGCTCGGGTAGCTCGCGGCGAACGCTGCCGTCGTTCCGGCGCCGATGCCGAAGACGCCGAGCGCGGCGACGCTGAGGGCGCCGATGGTCATCGCGCTGCGGCGGGTCACGCCGTCGGGCGTCCACAGCCGGCTGCGCTCGCCGGGTGTCGGACCGCACCCGCAGTCGGGCTCGCCAGCCTCGACCGGGTATTTCTCGTCGTTCACGCGGCCCCTTCCCGCCCGTTTCACAGTTGCCACACTAACAACATCCGTCACATGTGCAACAGGCGTACAACGGCGTCCTACTCACCGGCGGGGTGCCGTCGGGCACGGCTCGCCACCTCCCATGGTGCACCTGAACACGCCCGAGCGACAGAGGCCACGCCCTCGATTCGTGTTTTCGCGAGGACATCGCTTATGCTTGAGCGTCGGCAAGGAAAGCCCCCAGGCAGACCTTCGGCCCCATCGTTTAGCGGCCTAGGACGCCGCCCTTTCACGGCGGTAGCACGGGTTCGAATCCCGTTGGGGTCACTCATCCGATACAATTGAAAAGTTATGGCCCTGTAGCGCAGTTGGTTAGCGTGCCGCCCTGTCACGGCGGAGGTCGCGGGTTCAAGTCCCGTCAGGGTCGCTCCAAGCGACGAGCCTTCTTTCGAGAGGGCTCTTCGTCTAGGACGCGACAGGTTCGCCGGTCGCGCGGCTCTGTAGCTCAGTTGGTAGAGCGCACGACTGAAAATCGTGAGGTCACGGGATCGACGCCCGTCGGAGCCACAAGGACCGTCGTTACAACGGTTCTAGAAACCCTCGCGTAGCTTCTACATCGCGAGGGTTTTGCTTTGCGCGGTGAGAATCCCGCTCTTCGAGGGAGCGCAACGGCTCAGTCGCTGGAGTCGTCTCGCAGGACCTTCCCGTCGACGGCGTCGAGCTGCACCTCGTGCTTGAACTGTGACGTGTCGATCACATCGCCCTCCCAGACGGTCTTGCCCATGTCGCTGTCCAGGCCGAGCTCCTGGATCGACCCGCCGGGCACCGCATCGAGCATCAGCTCGGCCGCCTTCTTGTAGTCGATCTTCGCTGCAGCGACGCGCTGTTGATGCTTCGCCTTGTCTGCGGCGTCATCCGACTCGGCCCTGGGGCCGCTGACGACCTCGGTGCCGTCGGCGGAGATGTCGAGCTGATTCTCGGTGCCGTCAGAAGTGACGACCTGCACCTCCCACACGGCGCCGTTCTGCTCGGTCTCGATCGTGATGACCGTGCTGCCGGGCACTTCCTTCATCGCCAGTTCACCAGCGGCCACCAGAGAATCGAGACCGGCGGACTCCGCGGAACCCGGCGCACCGGATCCGACGGGCGTCGGCGGCACCTCCGGCATGCTCGGCGTCCCGGTCGTGCCCCCGCTGCAGCCGGCGAGGACGCTGACCACGAGACCTGCGGTGCACACGAGCGCGAGCCGAGGCGTGCGCTGTGCTGTCTGGTTCTTCCACATGTCGGAACCCTCCTTCGGTCCGTCAAGGTCCCGCGAGTCAACGCGTCATCATCCGAACGCGCAAGGGGGTGGTGAACTGACGGAAAGGGAGGACGATGTGCGGCGGCCGGGTCCTGCCCATGCTGCCGAGCACACCGGCGTTGCGCGTGTCAATCCGCTGGTCGCCGCTCTCCGCGCGACGGATACTGACCAGATGGAGAACAACGCCTCAGCGATCGCTCGTCTCGCGAAGCAGCAGGGAAGAATCGTGGGTGCCGCCGGAGTCCCTGACCAGCGGAGCCATCGCCGCCGCTCTCGGCAAGGCCCCCGATGCGAGCGACTGGTTCGCCGGGTCTGTGGTGGCATACCTGCCCTCGGTGAAGTTCGATCTTCTCGGCGTCGACCCAGGACCGGTGGTGACCGCAAGCGCGGCGCGGCAGATGGCGCTCGGGGCGAGAAGCCGGCTGGGTGCTGACATCGCAGTGGCCGTCACGGGGGTCGGGGGCCCGGGGCCGAAGAGGGCAAAGCGCCGGGGACCGTGTTCGTCGCCGTCGCCTCCGGCGACCGGACCCACGTCGAGGAGCATCACTTCAGCGGGCCGCCACCGGCCATCGTCCAGTCGACCGTGCAGGCGGCGCTCGACGCCGTCCTCGACGCTCTCCGCTGAATCCGTCACGTCACGGCAGATCGCTGAGGTCGATGTCGTCGTCCCCCTCGTCATCCGTCGACGTCTCCTCATCGGAATCGCCTGCGTCGCCGGTCGCGTCCGGATCGTTCGCGACCGGGTCGTCCGACTGCTGACGAGGAGCGAGCTCCTCGGGAATCATGGTCTCTTCCGGCGTGGGCTGTGCATCAGACATGATCGTCTCCTTTCATCGTCCCGACAGCATGGTGATGGATCGAGATTCCGGCATACCCCTTGACTTCGGCGCGCCGATCGACGCGGACACGCGACGGGCGAGCCCGCGTCGCCGGTGCCCGCGCGAGAATGGGCGGCATGCGCGTTCACAGGGTCGTACCGAACCTCACCGTCACAGACCTGGCGAAAGCGGTTGCGGAGCACCAGGCGGCTCTCGGCCTCGGCGTGCTCATGGACCACGGATGGATCGTCACGCTCGGTGACGATGCCGGCCACCAGTTCAGTCTGATGACCGCCGATGCGTCCGCGCCGATGAATCCGGCTGTGTCGGTCTTCGTGGACGACGTGACAGAGGCCCTCGCCCGCGTTCAGGCCGCTGGGCTGGAGATCGTACACCCGCTCACGGACGAGCCGTGGGGCGTCACCCGGTTCTTCTATCGCGACAGCAGCGGTCACGTCATCAATGTGGGCATGCACACGCCCGCGGGCTAGACGCGCCGCAGTGTCCGGGCCGAAGCCGCCGCGGTCGAGCCCCTCCTTTCAGCGACGGTGCGCGCGTACGGTCATCGGACCGAACGAAGGAGAGATCATGAGCGATCCGACGAACACGCGTGGAACCCCCGGCCCCGACGAGCAGGCGGATGTCGCATCCGGCGGTGCACCGGAGGAGCCGGACCAGCAGCCGGACCAGCAGCAGAACGAGCAGCGCACGCAGCGCGACGTGCTCGACGAGGAGACGACCGACGAGAACGGCAGGCCGCTCGAGAATCCGTCGGGCGGCTGACCGTGCCCCGTTGGATGACCTGGATGCTGGTGGGGAGCGCCGCGACCATCGCGTTCCTCATCGGCGTCCGGGTGGGCGGCCAGCCTCCCTCACGAACGGAGGCGTCGCGTCCGGGCTATCACCGCGCCTGAAGGACCGTCCTTCTCCATCGCGCAGGTCACGACCTGTCAGGGCTTCGTGATCCCGGCAAGTCTCAGGTCCAGCGCCGCGAGCACACGTCGCGCCTCCTCGACGTCCCACGGCGTCCCCTGCAGCTCGAACTCGAACAGCACCGGACGCCCGGATGCGCGAGCGATCTGCCGGCACGCCGCCTGGTACTGCGCTCCGAAGTTGCGGTTGCCCGATCCCATCACGCCCACCATCAGCCGACGCGTGCGCGGCTGCGACAGGAACCGTCGCACCGGCTCGGGAATCGTGTCATTGTCGGGGTTGCCGGTGGCATACGACGGGGTCAGCAGCACCCAGGGCCCCTCCGGCGCGGACTGCCGGATCTCGCGCACAGTCAGATCGAACACCGGCCGGCGCAGCCGCTCCGCGAAACTGCGCACCATCCCCGACGCGCTCGACGAGAAGTAGACGGGCACCATCGGCGTCCGCTCCGAGAGGGTGTCGAGGCTGTCCATGTCTTCCAGTCGACCACCGGACCGATGCTCCGCGCCCGACGAACCGGCGTGAGAAAGGCTCCACCGGACCCTCCAGTCTCCGCAGGCTCACCTGTCAGACGCGTCGGGCTCTTCCTCGAGCAGATTCAGATTGAGTTCCCCCGTCGCGTTGAGGCGCGTCATCATCGCTTTGACGCGGGCGGCGCTCAGCGGCGGGACCTCGGCACGATCGAAACCGAACTGCAGAGGGATGGCGGGATGGATCCAGATGGTGATGCGGGCATCCGGCTCTCCATCCGGATGCAGCCACGTCATCATGAAGCTCTCCTGTCTGCGGAGCTTCGTGGCGATGACCACCTTCACGTGCGCGAGGGTCTCGTCATCGATCGTGATCGGTCCGGACGTTCCGTCGTACTTGAGCCTGCCCATTACTGAACCATAGAACGCTCACCGCCCTTCTGGAGCGCTTGCAGAATCTCCCGGTTCTTTCAAGGCCGTTTGCGGTCTTCCGAATCGGGTTGAGAGTCCCGGTATGGACGCAGCAGGACCCAGGACGCAAATGGAAGTGTCCATCGACGGCACGACCTTCGTCCTCGAGCACGGGCAGAACATCGAGGACGTGAAGAGAAGGATCGAAGAGGCGGGGAACTCCCCTCCGCGATTCGTCGAGTTCGTCGTGCGAGGAGGCCTGCGGATGAGCGTGCGGATCACATCGCAGACTCGCGTCACTGTCTGTGTGCGCCCGGCGGCGGGGGCGGGCGATGAGCCCCTCATCCCGCCGCTCTCCGAGTGGGATCTCTGACCGCTCCCCCGTGCGCAGTGCGGGTCAGCTGCCCCAGACCTCGGGGAACTGCGACGAGACCCCGGTGTTCCGGCCCTCGGCGTCGTAGGTGTAGAAGCCCTCGCCGTCGGCGACGCCGGTCTTGCCGTTGTCGATGCCGCGCTTCAGCACATCGATGAAAGGACTCGGCTGCGGGTTGTTGGCCTGGATGTTGTAGGCGACGTTGAATCCGACCACGTCGTAGATCTCGAACGGGCCCTGCGGCGAACCGGTCGCCTTGCGCCAGATGCCGTCGATGTCGGCGACCGAGCCGACGCCGTTCACATAGAGCCGCGCGCCGGCGTCGAGGAACGGGATGAGCAGGCCGTTCAGCAGGTACCCCGGCGACTCCTTGCGCACGCGATAGGGCACGAGGCCGATCTCTGTCGCGAACTGCACCAGTGCGTCCAGCACGGCGGGGTCGGTTCCCGGATGCCCCATCACCTCGCCGGTGTTGAACCGCCACACCATGTTCGCGAAGTGCAGCGTGCCGAGCCGCTCCGGACGACCGGTCGCGTCGGCGAAAGTGCTCGGCATCAGCGACGAGGTGTTGGTCGCGAGGATCGCCCCCGCCGGAGCGGCCTCGCCCACCTGTGCCCACACCTTCTTCTTCAGCTCGAGGTTCTCGGGCACGGCCTCGACGACGACATCGGCATCGCCGACCGCGTCGGCGAGCACCGTGGTCGTGGAGATGCGGCCGATCGCCGCGTCGAACTTCTCGTCGGTGAAGTCGGGCAGATCGGTGCGATAGTGCCCTCGCATCCACTCCCACCGTGCGGCGAGCTTCGCGAGGATCTCGTCCGAGATGTCGTACGCCCGCACATCCTTACCGTGATAAGCCGCCTGCATGATGATCTGCGATCCGAGCACTCCGGTACCGAGCACCGCAACCTTCTGCATGTTCTCCACAGCCATTCCCTTCTTCGTTAGTTCATGGTCCACAACCTCGAACAGGGGCATCGTATTCCATTCATCCGGATGATCTCCACGGCAGCAGGCCGTGAGAATCGACGGCGACCGACACGGAGGATGCCGCTCCCGAGGGGTCTCGGGGCGGCATCCTCGGTCTGCGACTCAGGCCTCCGGGCGGTTGGCCCTCAGCACCTCGAGCCTGGCGCGGTACTCGGTCTCGTCGACGTCGCCCTTGGCGAAGCGGTCGGCGAGGATCTGCTCGGCGCTGCGTCCCTGCGCCCACGGGGCGTGCCCGCCGGGGGCGGCCTGCCAGGGGCCGCCCCAGTACCGGCGACGGCGGACGATGAGCGTGATGAGCAGGCCCACGATGACGAGGAACATCACCGGCCAGATGAAGAAGAACGGCCAGAACGGAGCCCCGCCCCAGACGCCTGCGTGTGCGGCGACGGCCGCCGATGTTGCGAGCATGATGCCCTTCCTTCGATCCGATCGGCCGCATCTCGACCGATGGATCCAGCCTCGCGATCCGGGACTCCGAGCGAATCCGCCCCAGGGCGTCTCTTCGTCTACGCCCAGGGGAGTACTACTGCCAGCCCGGCGCGATCAGACCGGTCTCGTAGGCGATCACCACGAGATGCACCCGGTCGCGCGCCTGCAGCTTCGACAGGATGCGCGACACGTGGGTCTTCGCGGTCAGTGGGCTGAGGAACAGCTCCGCCGCGATCTCGTCGTTCGTGCGCCCGAGGCCGACCAGCCGCAGCACCTCGCGCTCCCGCTCGGTGAGCACCTGCAGCGCCGAGGCATCCGGCGCCTCGCGCAGTCCTACCGCCAGCCGGTCCAGCAGCCGCCGCGTCACGCCGGGCGAGAGCAGCGCCTCGCCCTCGGCGACGGCGCGCACCGCGCGCACCAGATCGGCCGGCTCGGTGTCCTTCACAAGGAACCCGGCCGCACCGGCGCGCACCGCGCGGGCGACGTACTCGTCCAGCTCGAAGGTCGTCACGATCACGACGTGCACCGTGGCGAGCGCGGGATCGGCCGCGATCCGCTCTGTGGCCCAGAGGCCGTCGCCCTCCGGCATCCGGATGTCCATCAGCACCACGTCGACCGGCGTCTCGCGGATGCGGGTGAGCAGCTCCTCACCGCCGGATGCCTCGGCGACGACCTCGATGTCATCCTCGGCATCCAGCAGCGCACGGAACCCCGCGCGCACGAGAAGCTGGTCGTCGGCCAGCGCGACCCTGATCATGACGCCCTCCCCCACGGCAGGTCGGCGATGACCATCGCGCCGCCGGCTTCGCCGTCCTGAAATCTGATGCTGCCACCCAGCAGGCCCGCACGCTCGCGCATGCCGAGCACGCCGCCGTGACCGGCATCCACAGGATCGGCACCGCCGAAGCCGCGCCCGTCGTCCGAGACCGTGACCACCAGCCGCTCACCGCGCCGCTCCAGCACGACCCGCGCGTGCGCAGCGCCGGAGTGCCGCACGATGTTGGTCAGCGCCTCCTGCACGATCCGGTACGCGGCGAACTGCGCCGCCCTGCTGGGCGCGCCGTCCCCCAGGCGATCGTCGAGCGCGACGTCGAGCCCCGGCGAGGTCAGGCCGGCGATCAGCCGCGGCAGCTCGGCGAGCTCGGCCTGCGGAACCAGAGGCGCCTCACCCTCACGCAGCACCCCGAGCACGCCGCGCACCTCTTCCAGCGCGAGCTTCGAGGTGTTCTTCACGTTCTGCAGCGCGGCGCGCGCCTGCTCGGGATCCTTGTCGAACAGGTGCAGCCCGACGCTGGCCTGCACGTTCATCTGCGACAGGGCGTGCCCGAGCACGTCATGCAGTTCGCGCGCGATGCGCACCCGCTCGCGCTCCTCCGCGCTCTGCTGCCGGCGCCGCGCCTCGGCCTGCATCTGCGCACGGCGTGCGCCGCGCGTGCGCAGGCCCGCGCCGAGCGCGAAACAGAGCGCCAGCGCGACGGTCACCGCGACGATCGCGCCCGGGAACCAGAACCGGTCGATCACGGTGCCGATCAGCAGCGCCGCCGCCCAGCCGATCCCGACCGAGATCGCCGCCCACACCATCGCCCCGCGCGCAACCGCGCCGACCACCGCGAATGCGAGGGCGACATACGGCGGACCGGGCACAGGTGTCGTCAGCACGTCGAGCAGGGCGAAGCCGGTGACCACCGCCACGGTCGGCCCGGGGAGGCGACGCGCGGCCAGCAGCGCCAGCGGACCGGCGATCGCCAGCGCGAGATGCAGGATGAGGAGCCCGGATGCTCCGTGGTGCGCTGCGCGCACCGTCATCCACAGTGCGGCCGGCACCTGGATCAGGAAGCTCAGCACGACCGGCGCAAGCAGCCGCAGTCGCCGCCCGACCGACGCGGGCGGCCCCCACCCGCCGCCATCCCCGAAGGAGGCGACGCGCTGCGGATCCGACATCCTCCGATGCTAATCGCGCCACCTCCCGCGCAGCATCCTGCCTCCGGAGACCCTCGGCGTACTCCCCGGGGAGTACGCCGACCACCCCGAGACAGCCGTTCCAACATGAAATCCCCTCCCTGGACGGGTGTCTCGCGCCGCAGCGGGTATGTCGCGACGCGGCGGATGCCTCGCACACCCGCGGGCCGAGGACTCCGGCGTGCCACACTGGGCGGATGACGGATGATCCGCGCGAAGCGCGACGCGCACCCGAGACGCTCGACGAGTTTCAGCTGACCGAGGGGCACCCGCAGTTCCGCGTCGACGTCGAGCGCATCCGTTTCTCGCCGTACTACTCGCGTCTCTCCGCCGTCACTCAGGTCATCTCGCAGACCGGCGCAGGGCTCGCCGTGCACAACCGGCTCACGCATTCGATCAAGGTCGCCGCGGTCGCACGGGCGATCGCGACGCACCTGTCCGCGCGTGACGACGAGGCCGGGCGCACCGCGGCCGAGCTCGGCGGCGCGCACCCGGTCGTGGTCCAGGCCGCCGCGGCCGCTCACGATCTGGGGCATCCGCCGTTCGGTCACCTCGGTGAGCAGACCCTGGATCGTCTCGCCCGCAACAGGTTCGGACTGTCGGAGGGCTTCGAGGGCAATGCGCAGACGTACCGCATCATCACCCGCCTCGACGAGCACGACCGCCCGGGCGTGGGCCTGAACCTCACCGCCGCGGTGCGCGCGGCCGTGCTGAAGTACCCGTGGCTGCGTGGCGAGGGCGGGCCCCGGCGCGGCGGTGCGGGCAAGTTCAGCTTCTACGCGATCGACGAAGAGGACGCGAGGGAGGCGCTCTCCGCCTACCCGATGATCGAGCGCGGACAGCAGACCGTCGAGTGCTCGATCATGGATCTGTCCGACGACATCGCCTACTCGCTGCACGACCTCGACGACTTCTACCGCGCGGGTCTGCTGAACGCCGTCACGCTGTCGGCCGAGTTCCGCGGGTGGCATCGCGATCTCGCCCGATTGCGCACCGTCGACGCGGCGGCGCTGCGCGCCGACGCCCGCACGCCGGGGCACTCCCTCGAGCTGCTGTGGCGGCGGCTGGCCGAGAAGGATGCCTGGATCGCCGACTCCGACGCGTTCAGCGAGGCCGTCGCCAGGGTCAAGGCCGAGGTGATCGACGGGCTGCTCTCCGAGCCGTTCGACGGATCGCTCGCCACCGAGCGCGCCCTCGCCCGTTTCACCACGGAGTGGATCGCACGGCTGCAGTCCTCGGTCGAGGTGCACCGACACCCCGACATCCGCTCCGGACACGTCAGCCTCGATCGCCGGGCCTGGCACGAGGTCGCCGTGCTGAAGTTCCTGCACGAACGGTTCATCCTGGAGCGCCCCGACCTCACGGTCTACCAGCGCGGGCAGGCGACCGTGCTGGAGCGCCTGGTCGACGGGTTCGCGGCCTGGCTCGACGATCCACGTGACGCCCGCCGTGCGCCACGCCGCCTGACCGACCTGGTGGAGCTCGCGCAGGACGACTACGGCCGGCTCGGCGGGCCGGGGACCGGCGAGGACCGGGATCGCCTGGCGCGCGGCCGCGGCATCATCGACTACGTCGCCTCACTCACCGACGCCCAGGCCGGATCGCTCGACGCGCTGCTGGCCGGCCAGACCGAGAGGCTGTGGGAGGCCGGGCAGGGACTGTAATCAGCCGATCCGCTCCACCTGCTGCCGCAGGATCGTACGCAGCTTCTCCGGCGCAGCGCGCCGCCCCAGTTCTTCAGGTGCCATGGAATGACGCCGCATCGATCGGCGTTCGGCCTGAGTACCGATCTTCGAAAGGACCACACATGCGCGCCGCCGTCTACGACCGCTTCACCCGCGACTTCACCGATCTCGCCGTCCGCGATGTGCCCGAGCCCAAGGTGGCACCGGCATCCGTCCTGATCGAGGTGCGCGCCGCCGGCGTGAACCCGGTGGACTGGAAGCTCATGGCCGGCGGACTCGACGCGATCATGCCGACGATGTTCCCCGTGATCCCCGGATGGGATGTCGCGGGCGTGGTCGTCGCGGTCGGCATGGACACCCCAGAGTTCCAGGTCGGAGACGAGGTGATGGCCTACGCGCGCCCCGACGTCGTCGGCGGCGGCACCTTCGCCGAGCGGGTGGATGTTCCGGTCCGCGCGGTGGCGCACAAGCCGGCATCCCTCTCCTGGGAGCAGGCGGGTGCGCTGCCCCTCGCCGGCGGCACCGCACTGCGCGCGCTCGACGCTCTCGGCGACATCGATGGCCGCACGGTGCTCGTCCACGGAGCGGCCGGCGGCGTGGGCAGCTTCGCGGTGCAGATCGCCGTCGCCCGGGGCGCCCGCGTGATCGGCACCGCATCCGAGCGCAATCACGAAACGCTGCGGGAGTACGGCGCCGAGCCGGTGGTCTACGGCGACGGCCTCGCCGACCGCGTGCTCGCGCTGGCCGGCGGCCCGGTCGACGCGGTCGCCGACTTCGTGGGCGGCCAACTCGACACCACGCTCGCTGTGCTCCGCGAGGGCGGAGCACAGGTGTCCGTCGCCGACACATCGGTGGTCGCGCACGGCGGGCGGCACATCTGGGTGCGCCCCGACGGCGCAGAGACCGCACGCCTCGCCGCGATGGTCGAGGACGGCACGCTCCGGATCGAGATCGCCGGCACGTTCGGCCTCGACGAGGTCCCCGACGCCTTCCGCGCCAGCGCGACCGGGCACACCCGCGGCAAGCTCGTCATCGTCCCGTAAGCGCTGCCCCGCTCGTTCGAATCGCGCAACTGGCTGCGTTCCGCACTCAGAAGCAGCACGTCGCGCGATTCGAAGGCGGGCGAGGTGGTCACCGCCGCAGCTGCAGGCGCGACCAGGACGCGCACACCAGTGCGGCGAAGACCACCGGCACCGCGAGCACCAACAGCAGCTGCCCCGTCGTCACTTCGGCGCCGCCGCTCATCGCCCACAGCGCCGGCGCGGCCAGCGGCATCCATCCACCCGCGCCGGAGAGCGAGCCGACCTGCGCGAGGATCACCAGCGCGATCGTCCCGCCGACGCCCGCGAACACCGAGTGCGCAGCAGTGGCGATCCACGCGACCGGCGTGACGATCAGTCCGGTGAGCAGCGCCAGAGCGACCTGCCTGCCGAGACCGGCCCGGGCCGCGGCATCCGGCGTCCCGTAGCCGAGCAGCAGCCCGAGCGCGAGCACTCCGCCCGCCAGCACGACGCCCACGCACACGACCCACACCAGGTGCACCACGATCTTCGCCAGGGCGATGCGCCCGCGCCCGACCGGCAGGGCGAACAGCCCGGTGATCGTGCCGTCGGTGAACTCCCGTCCGAACATCCACGCCAGCACGGCGCCGAACCCGATCAGGCCGCCGACCGCGGTCACCTGCGCAGCGCCCGCGAGCAGGCCCGCCCAGTCCTGCACCGCCGCCGGCCCGGCCTTCGCCGCCACCTCGGGGCTGCCGCCCGCGACCGCCGCCGTGATTCCGCCGAGCAGCGCGAGCGTTCCCGCGATCACCGCGAGCGTCGCGACCACTCCCACCGGCGACCGCACGAGCTTCAGCGCCTCGACGCGCAGCGCGTTCATCGCCGGGCCCCTACGCGGATCTCGTCGTCGACACGGATGCGATCGAAGAACACTCGCTCGAGATCGGAGCCGGCTGTGTCGAGCTCCCCGATCAGCCCGCCGCGGTTCATCAGGATCACCCGGTCGGCGATCCGCGTCACCTCGTCGAGGTGGTGACTGCTCACCAGCACACCTGCGCCATCGCCCGCGCGACGCAGCAGCTGCTCGCGCAGCAGGATCACGGATGCAGGGTCGAGGCCGTTGCCGGGCTCGTCGAGCACGATCAGGCGAGGATCGTGCTGCATCGCCGCTGCGAGGCCGACCCGTTGCCTGGTGCCGAGCGACAGCCGGCGGAAACGTCGGTCGGCGACAGGAGTCAGCTGCCAGGCATCCAGTGCTCCCGGCACGACTGCGGGGTCGACACCGCGAAGACGGCACGCGATGCACAGGTTCTCGCGGGCCGTCAGCTCGGGGTACGCCAAGGGCACCTCGATCAGTGCGCCGACATCCGCCCAGCGCGCCACCGGGAGGTCGTCGAGCGGATGCCCGAGCACCCGCACCGATCCGGAGTCCGGCCGCAGCATCCCCAGTGCCAGCCGCATCAGGGTGGTCTTGCCCGCGCCGTTCAGCCCGACGAGTGCGACGATCTCGCCGGCATCCACCCGGAACGACAGGTCGTGCACCCCGTCGCCACCTCGGAAGGCCAGGCCGACGTCATCGAAGCGCAGCATCGACGCCACCTCCCAGCGCGTCGAGTGCCGCGGCGAGCACGGCCGCCGGATCGGGCTCGTCGGACTGCGCCCACTCCAGCAGCGCCACGCCCAGTCCCGCGATCACCGCGGTCGCCGCCACCCGCGCGCCGACCTCGGACGATCCTCGTGCGACGAGCGCGACGACCAGCGCATCCGAGGTCGCCGCGCTGTTGCGCTCGATCGCGCCATGCAGCCCGGATGCTCCCGCGAGGATGCGCAGTCTGGCGCGCAGCGCCTCTGCGGCATCCGTGTCGATCCCGTTCCACACCGCGCGGATGCCGGTGGTGAGCGCGCGCATCGCGGGCTCACCCGGCGGGCGCGAGCGCACGGCTTCCGCCATCAGCGGGTCGAACGGATCCTCCAGCAGCAGGGCCTCCTTGGCGGGGAAGTGCCGGAACAGCGTCATCTCGCTGACACCGGCGCGGGCGGCGATCTCGGCCGTTCCCGTCGCGTCATACCCCTGCGTCGCGAAGAGCTCCAGCGCCGCCGTGCGCAGTGCCTCGTGCGTCCTGCTCCACCTGTCCACCGCCGCAACGTTAGTCACTAACTATTATCTGCGCAAGACGCTCACCCACGCCGAGACCCCGCCTGAGCACCGTCGACCAGCGGGGGTCTCGACAATCAGGAGGGGTCTCGGCGGAGGCAGCAGGCACCGGTGCGAGGTCAGGTGCCGTGGCTCAGGCGCCGATCTGTGCGCGCTCAGCCCGCAGAGGCTGCCGGATCACCAGCACCACGACCACGGCGACGAGGATGACGGTGGTCAGGGCGACCGGCAGCGGCAGCACCGCGTCGACCAGGACGAGCACCGCGCCGCCCGGCACCGCGACGTTCACCAGCGGGTCGGCGTTCTCGCGGATCGCGATCCACCAGATCGCGAGCAGGAACACCGCGATCGGGATCGCCACCGCGAACGCCGCGAGCAGCGGCGGGACGCGCCCCTCCCCGATCAGCAGGTCGATCTGCAGCTCGATCCCCACAGAGAAGGCCGCCGCCCCGGCGAGCACGAAGTAGTGCGTGTACCCGTAGCGGAACGACCGCCTCATCGACGTGATCGCGCGGTGGTGCGGCGGCCAGAAGTAGATCCACCACATCGATGCCGCCGAGATCAGGGTGAGCACCGCGATCGAGATCAGCGACCACAGCGACTCGACCTCGTCGAGGGCGCCGATCACCGCGTTCGCCGAGGCGAGGATCGACTCGCCGAGCACGATCAGCGTGAACAGCGAATACCGCTCCGTGATGTGGTGCGCATGCCACGGCGTCGTGTTCTGCGACTCGGCGATCAACGGCACCGCGAGCTCAGCGGCGGCGAGCACCACGAACACCGGCACCTGCCAGGTCGCGGGAACCAGCAGGAAGAGCAGCCAGAACACCTGCACGATCGCGATGCCTGCCGCGTAGAACAGCGCGGTGCGCTGGTAGGCCGGATCGGGCCGCGACGCACGCAGCCACTGGGCGATCATGGCGACGCGCATCACCACGTAGCCGAGCACCACGACGGCGAAGTCGCCCTGGAACGCACGCCCGATTCCGGCGGCGAGCACCAGCACACCGCTCATCTGCACGATCGTCATCACCCGGTACAGCCAGTCGTCGTTGTCGAACGACGTCGCGAACCAGGTGAAGTTCATCCACGCCCACCAGATGCCGAAGAACACCATCACGAACGTGACGATGCCGTCGCCGACGTGCCCTTCGAGCAGCGTGTGATGGAGCCGGGAGGAGGCGACGCTCACCGCGACGACGAAGACGAGGTCGAAGAACAGCTCCAGAGAACTGGCCACACGGTGCGGCTGATCGGGGTCGCGGGGCAGCATTCTGCTCAGCCGGAACCGGGGCGTCGTGGTGTCGCTCACGGCGACAGAGTAGCGCTGGTCAGAGCTCGCCGGGCCGCATCGCCTCGGCGTCGATCGCGCGGATGATCCGCTGGCCGGCGGTGTCGGTGGAAGGCTCGGATGCCGGCGGCATCCGCCTTCCTCCCGCGCGGCGCATAGACCACCAGCGCGTGGAACAGGAACCGGGCGAAGAACGCGACCACGAGCGAGACGGCCGTCGCCAGCACGCTGGAGATGTGCCAGCTCTCGACCATCAGCGCCATCACCGGGATGCGCAGGGCCGCCTCGACGTTGTTGAAGGCGAAGGATGCCGCGAATCGCGCCCACACCCCGCGCGCATCGGCGCGCAGATCGGCGAACACGAACCGCTCCTGCAGCAGGAAATTGCCGATGATCGTGACCTCGGCACCGATGATCGCCGCCCAGATGTACGGCATGCCGGCCTGAGTCAGCAGCCACATGATGCCGATGTTCGCGACCGCGCCGAGCAGGCCGATCAGCGCGAACAGGCTCATCTTGCCGAACCTCAGTCGGGCGAGGTGCGCGACGAACGTCGCCCCCTGCCGCAGCGACGCCTTCGACGTGCCGTGCCTGCGCTCGCCGAACGACATCGGCACCTCGGCGACGCGCACGTCCGAGCGCACCAGGATCTCGAGCAGGATCTTGAAGCCCCGCGGCCGCAGGCCGTCGACGTCGATGCGGCGCCGGTCGACCAGGAAGTACCCGGTCATCGGGTCGGTGCTGCGCCACAGCCGGCGCGGGAACATCGCCTTGGTCAGCCAGGTCGCCGCCCGTGACACCCCGAAGCGCAGCGCGGTGCCGAGGCCGTCCGAGTCGCCGCCGCCGATGTAGCGCGAGGCCGCCACGACGTCGACGTCCCCCCGCTCGTGCCCGGCGACCAGTTCGGGCAGCAGTTCGGGCGGATGCTGCAGATCGCCGTCCATCACGATGCAGATGTCGTGGGATGCCTGCTGCAGGCCGAGCACGACCGCGCCGCCGAGTCCGCCCGTGTTGTGCTCGCGGTGGAAGCCACGCACCGGCAGCGGCGCGGAAGCCGCGACCCGTGCGATCTCGTCCATCGTGCCGTCCGAGCTGTCGTCGACGAAGAGGATCTCGGCCTCTCTGCCCGCGAGTGCCGCGGCGGTGCGCTCGACGAGCTCCGCGACGTTGTCGCGCTCGTTGAACGTCGGAACGATCACCGTGACGGCTTCAGCCACCCCTCGTCCCCTCCTGTCGCGCGGGCATACGGCACTCCATGGTGGCACGGCCACCTGTGTAAGGTTGCTCGGGCCGAGGAACGCAGCCGTATACACGAAGACGATGACGATACGAACGAGGACGCGATGACCCTTCTCAGACATTCCGCACACTGGTGGAGGGAGAACCGTCTCGCCGCCGCCGCGGGCCTGATGGCCCTGTTCATGCTGGTGTTCACGGTCGGTGGCGCGGTCGGTGCGGCGAACGCCGCCGACGACTCGGCATCGGTGAAGGGCAAGACCTTCACGATCGCGACCGACACCACCTGGGCGCCGTTCGAGTTCCAGCGCGACGGCGAGCTGCGCGGCATCGACATCGACCTCATCAAGGCGGTCGCCGAGGACCAGGGCTTCGACGTCAAGATCGACGTGCTCGGCTTCGACGGCGCGCTCTCCGCGGTGACCGCCGGGCAGGCCGATGCCGTGATGGCGGGCATGTCCATCACGAGCGAGCGGGAGAAGACCTTCGACTTCTCCAACCCGTACTTCGACTCCGGCATCCAGATGGCGGTCGCCGCCGACGACGACACGATCACGGGCTACGACGATCTCGAGGGCAAGACGGTCTCGGCCAAGACCGGCACTGAGGGCTACGCCTTCGCCGAGAAGCTCGGCAAGGAGATCGGCTTCACCGTCACCGGCTTCCAGGACGCCGCCGACGCCTACAGCGACGTGACCTCCGGCAACTCCGTCGCGACGTTCGACGACTACCCGATCCTCGCGTACGGCATCGCCACCGGCAACGTCGCGCTGAAGACGGTCACCGACCAGGAGAAGGCCTCCAGCTACGGCATGGCTGTGAAGAAGGGTGACAACGAGGCGCTGCGTCTCGCGTTCAACGCCGGCCTGAAGAGCCTCATCGCCGACGGCACGTACCAGAAGATCCTCGACGACTACCTCGGTGAGGATGCTCCGGATGCGGCGACCATCGGCGGCGGCAAGGCCGCACTCGGCAACGAGAAACTCGATCCCGGCAAGCCCGGCGCCCTTCCGAAGAACCCGAACTTCGCCACCGACACCCCGGTATCCAACGGCACGTTCACGGTCGCGACCGACACCACGTTCGCTCCGTTCATCTACCAGCTGGACGGCGAGAACGTCGGCATCGACATGGACCTGCTCCGCGCGATCGCGGCGAACCAGGGCTTCGAGGTGAAGATCAAGACCCTCGGGTTCGATGCCGCACTCGCGGCGCTCACGGCCGGGCAGGCCGACGGCGTGATCGCCGGCATGAGCATCACCGACGAGCGCAAGCAGGTCTTCGACTTCTCCGATCCGTACTACGCCTCGGGCGTGCAGATGGCGGTCGCGAAGGACAGCGACATCTCTTCGTACGACGATCTGAAGGGCCAGAACGTCGCCGTGAAGACCGGTACCGTCGGCTACGACTTCGCCAAGGAGCTGGGCGCGAAGGTCGGGTTCACGGTCAACGCCTTCCAGGACTCCGCCGACATGTACAACGACGTCGCGACCGGCAGCTCGGCGGCGACCTTCGAGGACGCCCCGGTGCTGCAGTTCGGCATCGCCTCGGGCAACGTGCCGCTGAAGATCGTCACCGATCCGGAGCCGGGTGCCGACTACGGATTCGCGGTGAAGAAGGGCGAGAACGCCGAACTGCTGGCGATGTTCAACGCCGGCCTCGAGAACGCCAAGGAGTCCGGCGCCTACCAGCAGATCATCGACCGCTACCTCGCGATCGACGACGCGGAGGCCTCGGACAACTCGTTCTGGTCGCTGCTGCAGGCTTCCTTCCCGCCGCTGATGCAGGGTCTGCTGCTGACTCTGCTCGCGACGGCGCTGTCGATCGTGTTCGCGATGGTGCTCGGCATCCTGTTCGGCATCATGAAGCTGTCCGCGAACGGTTTCGTGCGGTTCCTCGCCAGCGCGTACGTGAACATCTTCCGCGGCACCCCGGTGCTGGTCCAGGCGTTCTTCTTCTACTTCGGTGTTCCCGCGGTGACCGGGCAGCCGCTGGACGCGCTGACCGCAGGTGTCATCACGCTCTCGCTGAACGCGGGTGCGTACATCACCGAGATCGTGCGCGGTGGCGTGCAGTCGGTGGATCCGGGGCAGATGGAGGCCGCGCGCTCGCTCGGCCTGGGCTGGGGCGCGTCGATGCGACGCGTGGTGATGCCGCAGGCGTTCAAGATCATGACGCCGAACCTCATCAACCAGTTCATCATCACCCTGAAGGACACGTCGCTGCTGTCGGTCCTCGGCTTCGCCGAGCTGACCTACCAGGGCCGCATCGTGATCGCCTCGACCTTCCGCTCCTTCGAGATCTGGATCGTCGTCGGTGCGATGTACTTCATCGTGATCTGGCTGCTCACGGTGCTGTCCAACTGGTTCGACCGCAAGTTCAACAAGTAGGGGATGACCATGACGAACAGCGAACCCGCATACACGCGTCCGGTCTCCACGACCGGGAACCCCATCGAGGTGCGCGACCTGCACAAGTCGTTCGGCAGGAACGAGGTGCTCCTCGGCATCGACCTGACGGTCGCCAACGGCGAGGTCATCGCTGTGATCGGCCCGTCGGGGTCGGGCAAGTCCACCCTGCTGCGCTGCCTGAACCGTCTCGAGGAGGTCACCAGCGGCGAGGTGCTCATCGTCGGCGAGAACATCGCCACCGCGAAGGGCAAGGAACTCGACGGGGTGCGACAGCGCGTCGGCATGGTGTTCCAGCACTTCAACCTGTTCCCGCACATGACGGCTCTCGAGAACGTGATGCTCGCCCCGACCGAGCTGCGCCGGCTCAGCAAGACGAAGGCGCGCGAGCGCGCCCTCGAGCTGCTCACCAGGGTGGGCCTCGCCGACAAGGCGGATGCCCGGCCGGCATCCCTCTCCGGCGGTCAGAAGCAGCGCGTGGCGATCGCCAGGGCCCTGGCGATGAGCCCCGAGATCATGCTTTTCGACGAGGCCACCAGCGCGCTGGACCCCGAGATGGTCGGCGAGGTGCTGCAGGTGATCCGCGATCTGGCGGCGTCGGGCATGACCATGGTGCTGGTGACGCATGAGATGGGCTTCGCGCGCGAGGTCGCCGACCGCGTCGTGTTCATGGCCGACGGCAAGGTCGTGGAGAGCGGGGCCCCGGCCGAGCTGTTCGACGACCCGAAGGAGGCACGCACCAAGGACTTCCTGTCGAAGGTGCTGTGACGCTTCGACAGGCTCAGCGGCCCATCGGTCCCTGAGCCTGTCGAAGGGGCACGGCGCCCGCCCAGCCGGACGGCCTTACTCTGGAAGCATGACGACTCCCGCCTCCGACAGCATCACCATGTTCGGCGCCGACTGGTGCCGGGACTGCATCCGCACCAAGAAGCAGCTCGACGAGCTGGGTGTCGAGTACACCTACGTCGACCTGGTGGCCGACCCGGCCGCTGCGGATGTCGCCAAGGAGATCTCGGGCCGCACCAACATCCCGGTGGTGCTCTACCCGGACGCCTCGCACCACGTCGAGCCCTCGAACGCCGACGTCGAGTCGAAGCTGCGCGAGCTCTCGCTGATCTGAGTTCCTCCCGGCCAGCGCCCGGGTCGTTGAGCGAGCGACGAAGGAGCGAGACGAAACGCCGTGACGTGCCTGGCGGACCTGAGACCGTTTCGTCTCAGTCGCTGCGCTCCCTCGCTCAACGACCCGACGAAGACCGCGGCGTAGGCTGAGGTGCAGGCCCCGAAGGAGACGATGATGACTTCCCCTGCCCCCGCGAAGAGCGCCACGCCCCCGGCATCCGCTCTCCACGACGCCGAGCGAGAGCGCCTCGACAGCGCGATCCGCGATCTGCAGGCGGGCTCGCGCACCTGGGCGAGCCTGACGATCGCACAGCGGGTGACCCTGCTGCGCGCGGTGCGGACCAGCACGGCGGCGAACATCGAGGACTGGGCGCAGACGGCCGCGGAATCGAAGGGTCTGAATGCCGCGCACCCGCTGCGCGGCGAGGAGTGGCTGAGCGGTCCGTACAGCGTGCTCGGCGCGCTGGATGCGTACATCGACACGCTCACGAAGATGGCCGAGGGTCGCGGAGCACTCGACGGCATCCGGCTGAGCCGTGCGCCGGGCGGACGCGTCGCGGTGGACGCGTTCCCGCTGACCGGCAGCGACCGAATCCTGCTCAAGGGCTTCACGGGGCAGGTCTGGCTCGAACCCGGCATCACCCCGAACACCGCGCGCCGCGATGCCGGCCTCGGCCAGCTCTCCCCCGGCGAGAACGGCGGAGTCGGCCTGGTGCTCGGAGCCGGCAACATCACCTCGATCCCCGTGCTCGACGTGATGTACGAGCTGCTCGCGCACAACCGCGTCGCGCTGCTGAAGGTCAACCCCACCCAGGATGCGATGGTGCCGGTGTTCGAACGGGCGCTGGCGCCCCTGGTCGAACCGGGGCTGCTGCGCATCGTCAGCGGCGGGCCGGCGGTCGGCGCCTACCTCACCGGTCACGACGACCTGGTGCACGTGCACATCACCGGCTCGGCGGCGACGTTCGACGCGATCGTGTGGGGCCCTTCGACCGGCTCAGGAGCCCAGAAGGCAGCCGCCAAGCGCCGCCGCCGCGAGAACCGCCCGCAGCTGACGAAGCCGATCACCGCCGAGCTCGGCGGCGTCTCGCCGATCATCGTGGTGCCCGGCGAATGGTCCGACGCCGACATCACGTTCCAGGCCGAGCACGTCGCGACGATGCGCCTGCAGAACTGCGGGCACAACTGCATCGCCGGTCAGGTCGTGCTGATGTCGGCCGACTGGCCCCAGAAGGAGCAGTTCCGCGCCGCGCTGCGCCGCGCGTACGCCGCGGCTCCCGATCGTCCGATCTGGTACCCGAACTCGGATGTCCGGATGTCGCAGGCCGCAGGTGACTACCCCGACGCGCTGCAGCTCGCCGACCGTCTGCTGGTCGAGATCGGCGCGGACGACGACGCGAGGGCGCTGGAGAACACCGAGTACTTCGCGCCCGTGCTGGGCGTGGAGGAGCTGCCCGGACTGGGTCAGGAGTTCCTCGACGGCGCGATCGCGCACGCGAACGAGAGGCTGCAGGGCACACTTGGCGCGAACGTGATCATCGACCTGGCGACCGAGAAGGGTCTCGGCAGCGGGTTCGGCCGTGCGATCGCCGCGCTGCACTACGGTTCGATCGCCGTGAACACCTGGACAGCTTTCGGGTTCATCACCCCGACCATGACCTGGGCGCGTTCCCCGGCAACACGATCCAGGACGTCGGCAGCGGCCTCGGCGTGGTGCACAACGCACTGCTGCTCGACGGTGTGGAGCGCTCGGTGGTACGAGGACCGTTCCGTCCGTTCCCCCGGTCGTTGGCTCCGATGCGTACGAGCTCTGGGTCCCTGAGCCTATCGAAGGGCACGATCCTGCCGAAGCCGCCGTGGTTCGTCTCGGCCCGCACGGCCGCGACCGTGAGCGAGGGCCTGACCCGCTTCCGCGCCGAGGGCGGCATCGGCACCCTCGTGAAGACGCTGCTCGCGGCGCTGCGCGCCTGACGGCTTCCCTTCCCTGGTCGTTGAACTCCTCAGGTCTGCTGACAGCGTTTCGTCTCGCTCCGCTCGCTCAACGACCAAGACAACGGCGAGCCCTCCAGGTCGTTGAGCGAGCGACGAAGGAGCGAGACGAAACGCCGTGACGTGCCTGCCGGACGCAGCGCGCTCAACGACCAAGACAACGGCGAGCCCTCCAGGTCGTTGAGCGAGCGACGAAGGAGCGAGACGAAACGCCGTGACGTGCCTGCCGGACGCAGTGCGTTTCGTCTCTGCGTTTCGACTCGCCTACGGCTCGCTCAACGACCAGAGATCGGGCGGAACGCGTCGGTCGCGGCGCGCAGCGCCGCGGCGATGCCGGGCTCGGAGGCCGAATGGCCGGCGTCGTCGACCACGACGAACTCCGCCTCGGGCCAGGCGGTGTGCAGATCCCAGGCGGTCATCATCGGCGTGCACACGTCGTGCCGTCCCTGCACGATCACGGCCGGGATGTGCCGGATGACGTCGACACCGTCGATCAGCTGCCCCTCCCGCATCCACCCGCCGTGCAGGAAGTAGTGGTTCTCGATCCGTGCGAACGCGGTCGCGTGCGCCGCCTCGGTGGCGGACGCGATCTGCGCGGCATCCGGACGCAGCGTGACGGTCGACGCCTCCCATCGCGTCCATGCGATCGCCGCGGGGACGTGCACCGCGGGATCGGGGTCGCTGAGCCGCCGGTGGTACGCCTCGATCAGTCTGTTGCGCTCGAGCACTGGGATCGGCGCGAGGTAGTCCTCCCACAGGTCGGGGAACAGCGCCGATGCGCCGCCCTCGTAGAACCACTCCAGCTCGTGCCTGCGCAGCGTGAAGATGCCGCGCAGCACCAGCTCGGTCACCGAGTCCGGATGCGTCTGCGCGTAGGCCAGTGCGAGGGTGCTGCCCCAGGATCCGCCGAACACCTGCCATGCCGTGATGCCGAGGTTGCGTCGCAGCAGCTCGATGTCGGCGACAAGATGCCAGGTGGTGTTGAACCGCAGGTCGGCAGCCGGATCGCTCACGTGCGGAGTGCTCCTGCCGCATCCGCGCTGGTCGAACAGCACGATGCGGTAGACCTCGGGGTCGAAGAACCGCCGGTGCCAGGCGGCGGTGCCGCCACCGGGCCCGCCGTGCAGGAACACGACCGGCTTGCCGTCGGGGTTGCCGCTCTGCTCCCAGTGGACACGGTTGCCGTCGCCGACGATGAGCTCGCCGGTCTCGTACGGTTCGATCGGCGGATACAGCACGTCCAGATCCATTCTTCACCCCCGGTCGTGCGGACTGCGTTCCCCTTCAACCTAGCCGGATGCTACAGCTGGTTCCCCGGCACCGAGAAGGTGTCGCAGACGCCGAGTCCGTTCTTGTACCCGTTCGCGAACCAGTACTGTCGCTGCTCGCTCGATCCGTGCGTCCAGCTCTCGGGGTTGACGAAGCCGGACTGCTGCTGGATGTGATCGTCACCGACCGTGAACGCCGCGTTCAGCGCGTCCTTCACCTGCGCGTCGGTGGGCTTCTCGAGATACGGGTTCCCGTTCTTGTCCTTCTGCTCGGTGACATCGCCCAGCCAGGCCCCCGCGTAGCAGTCGGCCTGCAGTTCGGTGCGCACTCCGTTGCTGGTGGGCCCCGTGCCGTTGTCGGGGTGTCTGTCCATCGTCCCGGTGATGTTCTGGATGTGGTGCCCCCACTCGTGCCCGACGATGTACAGCTGCGCGAGGCCGTCGGCGGAGGCGCCGAACTGCTGCCGCATCAGCTGGAAGAACGTCGGGTCGATGTACACGCCCTGCTCGGGCGGGCAGTAGAACGGCCCCACCGCATTCGAGGCGGTGCCGCACTGGGTGGGCGTCTGGCCGTCGACGACCGTCAGGGTGGGCTCGACGTAGCCCTCGACGTGCTGCGCCCAGTAGTCGTTGAGCACAACCTCGGCCCCGGCCATGCGGCAGTCGTCGCGGGTGTTCGCGTCTTCTCCGGTGTCGCAGTCGCTCAGGGTGCCGTCGCCGGCGGCGGGCTGCTGCGAGCCCTGGTCGAGCCCGCCGACCAGACCCGAGAGATCGATGCCGAAGAGCGGACCGGCGAGCAGTGCCAGGATGCCGATGATGCCCACGGCCCCGCCGCCGGCGATCGCCGTCGTGCGCCCCCGGCGACGCGTCTTGTTGCCGGAGATGTCGGCATCCGGATTGAACGTCATGCAGAAAAGGTACCCCGCGCAGCGGGCTGCGCACACGGCATAGGCTCGGTTCATGGCGACCACCATCACCCTCACCGGAGCCGGCGGACAGATCGGCTACGCACTGCTGTTCCGCATCGCGGCGGGCGACCTGCTCGGCCCGGACGAGCGCGTCCGGCTGCGACTGCTCGAGATCCCGCAGGGGCTGAAGGCGGCCGAGGGCGCTGCGCTCGAACTGCAGGACGCCGCCTTCGACCTGCTCGACGACGTCGAGGTCACCGCCGACCCCGCCGTCGGGTTCGACGGGGCCAACCTCGCCCTGCTGGTCGGCGCCCGCCCGCGCGGACCGGGCATGGAGCGAGGTGACCTGCTCGCGGCGAACGGCGGGATCTTCGCGCCCCAGGGGCGTGCGATCGCCGCGCACGCGGCATCCGATGTCCGCGTGAGCGTCGTGGGCAACCCGGCCAACACGAACGCCCTGATCGCCGCCGCCGCGGCCGACGGTGTGCCGGACGAGAGATTCAGCGCGCTGACCCGGCTCGATGAGAACCGCGCCAGGGCGCAGCTCGCCGCGGTTCTCGATGCTCCGGTGCGCGGCATCCGACGGGTGACGATCTGGGGAAACCACTCCGCGACCCAGTACCCGGACGTCTCGCACGCGACCGTGGACGGGCGGCCGGTGACCGATGCTCTGTCCGAGCGCGTCGGCGACGTCGAGACCTGGCTCGACGGCACCTTCATCCCCGGGTCGCGCAGCGCGGCGCCGAGATCATCGAGGTCCGAGGGTCGTCATCGGTCGCATCGGCGGCGAGCGCGACCATCGACCATGTCCGCGACTGGGTGCGCGGCACCGACTGGACGAGCGCCGCCGTCGTCTCCCGCGGAGAGTACGGTGTACCGGAAGGCCTCGTCTCCTCGTTCCCGGTGCGCTCCGCCGGCGACCGCTGGGAGATCATCGAGGGACTGGAGATCGACGATCGTTCGCGGATGCGCATCGACGCCTCCGTCGCAGAGCTCACCGGCGAGCGCGAAGCCGTGCGTGCGCTGGGACTGGTCTGAGCAGGCATCCGCTTCCGCGCGAGTCGGGCAGAATAGAGGAGGAGGTACGGCGATGGATGACGTGATGAACACCCCGGAACGCCCCGCGGCGATCGAGGACGCACTGACCAGCCCGCTGAACCTGCCGCACGTGGCCGCGCAGTGCCCGAAGTGCTTCACCGAGCTGCAGCAGAACGACAACTGGTGGTCGGCCCGCCCCGACGGCGCACGTCTGGTCGGTCTCGTCGTCAGCCGCGAGGGCATGCCCTCGGTGGTCGGGCAGCGTGACGACCTCACCCGCTTCGGGGTGCCGATCGAGGGGTTCCGGCATCCGGCCCCCGAGATCCTGGAGAGCTGGGGCGATCGCCTCGCGCGTCTCATCGACACCCTCCGCCCGGGCGATGTGCTCGTGGTCGCGACCATCCACGCACTGGGCCGCGACATCGACGAGGAGACCCGCACGGTCGCCGAGCTGCGCCGCCGCGGCATCATGGTCAAGGTGCTGAACCATCACGCGCGGCATCTCGCCGACGCCGGTCGCTGAGCACCGCGCAGATCAGCCGTTCGCGGCGAAGAGTTCTTCGCGCAGCGACGGCGGATGCTCCGCGCTGAAGTACGACGCCGCGACGAACTCGTCGAACAGCGCGCACATCATATTCTCGAGCTCGCCCAGCGGCGTGGACAAGCGCACCACCAGCATCTGCTTGGTGCCGGGAACGGGAATCCAGTAGTCGGCGACCAGCCGCAGGGTGCCGTCGGCCTCGCTGCCGTCCTGGACGGGCTCGACGCGGTGCGTGCGCAGCGCCTGAGCGGAGGGCCCGCGCACCTCGACCATCGAGGCGTGCGCGACCGGGTCGATCCGCTTCAGCCCCTCGGCCAGCACGGCCAGCACCTTCTGCGGTGACGTGCCGATCGCGGGACTCATCCGCAGGTCGGCCGGCTCGAAGACGAGCAGTGTCACCGGCAGCGGCGTGCCGGCGACGATCTCGGTCGCGAACATGATCGCGCGCACGTCGCCCTGCGCGCCGGCCGCGACGGCCTCCTCGAGCTGACGACGCACCCGCGCACGCTCCGCGGCGCGGTCGTCGGCAGCGCCGACGGCGTCCTTCGCGATCCGGCGGACGGATGCCGCCGGTGGCATCCTCACTGGAGAGGTCGACCGAGAACCAGCGCCCTGGCAGGCGGAAGCGCAGCTCGGGGCGGCTCACTCCGGCGCCGTCCAGGCGCCGTAACGGAACTTCATGTCCGCCACGCTGACACCCCCTTGGCCGGCGTTCGTGACGGTGAGAGGGGCGAGCTCCGCGGCCGCCGCCCGGAGGTCGACGGGATCCTCCTCGTCGGCTGTTGTGACGCCGGCGACCAGCTTGATGGTCCCCGGTTCCCACGGCAGGGTCAGCCAGATCGTCTCGATGACGGCATCCAGCTCATCACTCGTGAACGGCTCCGCAGAGTCAGTGACGAGGCCGACGCTCAGCCGATATCCGAACCCGTCTCGCGATCGCTGCAGCTGATCCACCTCAACGACCCGCGGCACAGCTTCTGTCACGGCAGTCGATACGTCGCCGTAGTCCACAGTGGTCTCCTCTGTATCGCTGCCCGGTTCCGGAGCACCGCACCCGACCAGCCCGCCACCGAGCAATATGCCGGTGAGCGTCACGGCGAGCAGACGCCGCCTTCCCTTGGCCCATCGCTTCAAGGTCATTCGCTCCAGTGGTAGTACGAGATGTCCGTGTACCCATCATTGTTGAAGAAATTCGCGAGGTCGGGATGCTTCGCCTGGATCTCTGCAAGATGCTGCTGATAGGTGGCGGAGTATTTGACGGCCTTGTGCGCGCCGACGTCCACGCCGAGGACCGGATCCGGGTTCGGCGGATCCACCCGGATCGACGTCCAGTTCGACCCGTGGTCGACGCTGTCGAAGTCGCCGGCGATGGCATCCAGCCTCGGAACCGGGTCGCCGTTGTGCTGCACCGAGACGACGTCGATGCTGTCCGGGATGGGCATGTGGTCGATCGGCGCACCCGCGGCGACGACCGCCTGCCAGTTGTAGTCGGAGTTGTACGCGGCGAGGTGGCCGGCCATGATGCCGCCCTGGCTGAACCCGACGAGCATCACCGGGTCGTTCGGCCCGATCCCCTCCTGCGCCATCGCATCCAGCACCGCACGTTCGTACTGGGTCTGCAGCGCGGGCGTGAGCATCAGCGCGAGGTTGCTGTCGAGGTCGTTCACAGCGCCCTTGTCGCCGAAACGCGAAAGCCACTCCTGCGTGCTCGGCAGAGTCACGGTGTAGTACCAGCCGTCGGGACCGAGCACCTTCGTGATCTTCACGACGCTCTCGTCCTCCAGCCCGAGCTCGTCGACCTCTCCGGCGCCATCGAGGACGTTCCGCAGGCTCGGATCGTCGGGGATGTCCTTGACCTTCGTCTTCGCGTACGGGTCGGTCTCGCTCACTTTCGGCGTGTCCTTCAGCACGTCGGACAGCACGCTCCAGATGAGGAAGGCGGCGAGGACGCCGGCGATCACCGCGCCGATGATGAGACCGATCGTGCCGAACAGCGCCCCGATCGCGACGATGAGCAGCAGCACGACGAGCGCCCCCAGGATCGCGACGATCGTGTCGGCGATCTTCTTGAACAGGTCGACGACGTCCTGCAGGAAGTCGTCGATCCAGTCGGCGATGCCGGCGAGGAAGTCCCCGATGTCGGAGAAGAAGTCACCGACCTTGTCCCAGAAGCCCTCGTTCGTGGAGTCGATCGCGGCGTCGATCCGGCGGATGGCCGTCTCGGCGGCGTCGTTCATGGCCTCGCGCGCCGCCTCGATCCGCGCGCGGGCGGACCCCACCGCGGCGAGGGCGTCGTCTGCGGCGCGCTGCGCACCGGGGACCTGGTCGGTGAGCGACGGGGACGGATCGTCCGCGGCGCTCACCCGGTCGTTGAGATCCTCGAGAGCGCGGTCGGCGCGGCCCTGCGCGACCAGCGCGTCGTCGAGGTCCCCCTGCGCGGTGTCGGCGTCCGAGTGCGCCGCGGTGAGCGCGACGGCGTACTCGGTGATCGCGTCGGCAGTGCCCTTGTAGCGCGGATGGATCCGCTCCAGGTCCGAGGAGATCTGCTCGTTCTGCTCGTAGAGAGCCTGGACGGCCTTCCCCTCGTCGTCCTGCACGATGCCGCGCAGCTCCTGGATGACGGTGAGGATGACCTCCGCCGAGGTGACCAGGCCGGCGGCGCGGGAGGTCAGCTCGGCCGGCCGGCCGGGGAGGACGCTCATGATCTAGCTCTCCCCGTCCTGTGCCATCTCCGCGTCCAGGTCGCGGAACGTGTCGACGATCGCCTGCATGAAGTCGGCCTGCGAGCGCAGGTTGTCGCGCAGCTCCTCGCGCGCGATGTCCCACTTGCCGCCGAAGTCCTCGATCTTGTCCGCGAGGCCTCCGTGGCCGGTGAGACCGCCGAGATCGTCCGCGAACTCCTCCGCCTCGTCGAAGGTGGTCGCGAGACCCTTGGCGGTGTGCGCAGTCGATTCCAGCCGTCCGAGGTCCATCCTGACGTCGGTCATGCCTCTGCTCCGTCTCGGTCGACGGGGCGGCGCAGCAGCTCGCCCAGAGCGGCGTCGGCCGCACGCACCTCGGCGCGCAGCGCCGCAGCATCCTCCGGTGAGGCGGGCACCCGCACGCGCAGCCCGTCGAGCGCTGCCCTCAGCCTGCGGTCCGGCATGATGCTCCCCCTCGGATGCGACGAAGCGGCCGGCGCCCATCAGCACCGACCGCTCCGCGGAAACATATGCGGCTCAGCTGCCGGCGAGCTGCTGGTCCAGGTCCTGGATCGCACGCATCATGCCCAGCAGCGACTCGGACATGTCGTTGATACCGTCCACAGCCTGCTTCAGACCCGTCGTCAGCTCACCGTAGCCCTCACCGAACTTGCCCGACGCGTGCTGCGTCTTGAAGTCCTCACCCAGCAGGTTGTCCACCTGCCCCTTCAGAGTGTCCAGCTGACCCTGAATGTCATCACGAGCCTGCGACAGCGACGACGCCACCTGCTCCATCTCCGCATAAGACGCACCGAAATCGGCCATCGTCAACACCTCCAGTAAACGGTTGGACCGGACCACCCCGGCCCGACACCAACAACCCTACGAGACCCCGCAAGAAACCGTCCATGGGCACAACTACCCATACGACGCCGCCGCAGGCTACTGCCGGACACCCGTCCTCCGCGACACCTCAGGAGCCATCGTCAACCCCAGCTCGCCCGGCGCGCACGCGTCCGCCCGGTGCGCGGCATCCGCGTCGATCAGCCCGCGCGAGAGGAGCAGCGCGATCGCCGCACCTCGTCGCTCCGAGATCTCCGCAACGAGATCCGCGGGCGCTTCGCGCACGCCCTGCCGCACATTGTCGACCTCGTTCTGCGGTCCTCCGGGCTTGACCGGCCCCCTGACGATCATCACGACGTGCAGCACGATGTCCGCCACGATCACCGCCATCCAGAACGCGTCCGCCCCGGTCAGCAGGGTGCTCCCGGCTGTTCCGGCGATGACCAGCGACACGATGCCGGGAATGATGTGAAGAAGCGCCAGCGTGAGCACCGACCCCGGGACGTCGCTCGCGGGTGCCGGCGCTCCTGGATCAGACCGTACAGCGAGACCAGAAGTGCGAGCGCCGTGAGGACTCCGGCCGGGACGATCGGCAGATCGAATCGTGCGCCCTGCGTCCAGGCCCAGCGGATCATCATGGCCGCGCCCACCAGCGGCCCGGCGATCGAGAACAGATACGCGAGCGATTGCAGACAGCTGCCCGCCGTGATCTTCGTGTACTCGTCCTTGACGGCCTCCTCCGGCGCGAGCACCGCCAGATCCCTGACCACGGTGGGAGCGACGATGAACGAGCGGAGCTCCAGTCGCCACCAGTCCGTCGGCGTCCACTCCTGGGCTCCTTCGATCAGCGGCTCCAATGGCCGATGACTCACAGGTGCCACATGTGTCCCCCATCTCCGATACCGACGCCCGCAGAGTCAGATATGAAGGCGCGCTGAGGCCGCAGGCAGAAGAGCCGCAGCGATTCCATCAGGCGGGCTGCACCTCGATCGATGCGAAGAGCGCGGTGATGTCCTGCTCAGCCTCGTACAGCTGAGCACCGCTCTCGACGAACACGTCGACGTACAGCAGCATCCCGTCATGCCGCCCGATCTGCCTTCGCAGTGCGATCGTGCCCTCGTCCAGCGGGATCAGCAGCACGCAGTCGACCGCTTCCGTGAACGCGGTGCCTTCGATCTCCGAGATCGTCTGGACCATTCCCCCGCGCCTGCGAGCGCGAACGCGTCGAGCGGCTCCGACACCAGCGCCCCTTCGAGCTGCACGGCACTCAGATGAGCGACGACCCCGACCCCGCCGATCGACGGAAGCCACCAGAAGCGCTCCAGCACACCCGGCAACGGGGGCGTCGACCGCACGATGGCGAGAGCGCTCTCCGCGACGGCGGTGCGCACAGCCACCGGGGCTTCTTCGACCACACGGTCCTGCGCGACCTCCGCGGCCCACGCGACGTCGTCGCCGAACCCGTTCCAGGGGAACTCCGACGGGACGGTCAGCCAGGCGGTCTGATCCGGCCGGGCCCGGTACGAGGTCATGCGCGCCACCGGAACGTCTCGACGATCGTGTCGGCGAGTTCGACGAGTCCCGCGACCAGATTCGGATCCGTGTCGTCGAGGGTCGTGATCGAAGCCGACACGATCATCCCGCGTCCGTCACCGGGAATCGGGAGCGGGATGCCGTAGTCGACCTGCCGGCCGATGACCTCTTTGAGCTCGTCCTTCCCCCGCCGTTCGCTCTCGGCGCGCAGAACACGGCCGATCACCGTGTCGAACGACTCGAGCCGGCCATGAGCCATGTCCCGGAACGAGGATTCGAAGTCGACCCCGGGACGCGCACGATGCTGGATCAGCGCGAACGACATCGGCAGCGGCGCGGAATCCTCAGCGACGGGAGCATCCGGCAGATAGACGGCCCCGACACGCCGGGTCTGCAACTGCTTCCACTGCTGATTGATCAGCATGCGGGCCTCGAGATCGAGGTCCGGCCGCCCCAGCGCCCGGATCTGGGCCGACATCCGCGCGGTCAGCGCCTTCCGACCCTCGTCATCGACGAAGTAACGCGACCACCCTGGCGGGAAGAGGATGCTGAAGCCGCCGGGTTCCTCATCGCTCATCGTCAGCGTCCATTTCCGTCCACAGCGGAAGTCCCTCTCGTGCGCGTGCGCGATCGGAGCGATAGGCGATCACACCGGCGACGACGAGCAGGATCACCAGGACCGCACCGTCCGTGCACGCCGCGACCCAGCGCAGCCCGGAACTCGGATCGACGGGCGAGGACCAGGCGAAGAAGAAGGATGCGGCCGTGGCCGCGGCGGTCGCGGAGAACGCACCCACCACACGCCCCGCATCCGTCAGCCTCGCCAGAGACAGCACGGGGACGACCATCAGCACGCCGAGTGCCGACACTGCCAGCATCAGCCACCCCGGCAGGACGAACAGCGGATAGTCCAGCACCGCGCCCCAGATCGGCGCCCCCTTCGCCGCGACCTGACCGCCGGTGAACAGCAGCGAAGCCACGAGGAACACGATCAGGACCGCCGCCTGCAGCATCCTCAGTAGCAGGTAGGCGGTGGTGAATCTCTTCTGCAGGTGCGCGCGATTCGAAGCCATCATCACCCAGCGTAGGGCCTGATCACCACGGTGCCGTCGCGGCTCCGTACCCTGTGAGCCCGGCCGCACCGGTCCAGTTCACCGCATTGAGGAATTGGGTGAACCTGCCGGGGAGACTCCCCGCCGTCTGCGTGACGAAGTTCTGCACGGCGGGATTCGACGCCCAGCGGGAGCCGTTCATGGTGGTCAGGAACCGCTGGATCTGCTGCGCCTCCGGACCGCCGTTGACGATGGTCTTCAGCGGATTCACGAACATCCCGGGCCGAGGGAGATTGTGCATCGACCGGAACGGCGCGGCCATCCACTGGAACGGCTTGCCCCAGGTGGAGGGATGCAGCAGGCGCATCCGCGGGATCCCGGAACGGATCACCGAGGTCACCACTCCGCGCCCGCCCTTGACCACCGCGCCCAGCGCCGGCGCGCCCTTGGACAGCACCTTGCCGATGCCGAACGGCAGCAGGCTGACGGTCGCGATGATCACCTCGGTGAGCGTGGCCCGGCCGTCGGCGTACTTGAGCAGGGTGAGGCCGAGGCTCAGCACGGTGAGGCCCAGGATGATCCCGGCCAGCAGACCCGTGAAAGGTGCGCCGATGATCAGCGCCACCACCGTCAGCACGATCAGGACGACGGAGATGACGGTCAGCAGATCGTCGACGAACCCCCAGAATCCATCACCGTTGTCGGCGGCGTCCATCGCCTTCTGCACGCCGTCGACCGCGTCGTCATAAGCATCTGACCAGGTCCCGAAGACGTGGTCGAAGGAATGCCACTGGCTGTTGCGCTCCGCCTCCGCTGCGGAGAGAGAGCCCGCTGCGGCGTCCGCTGCCCCGGATGCCTCGTCCTTCTCGGTCTGAGTCGGCTCGTCCTCCCAGGGCCACTGGTGGTCGAGGGAGGACACCTTGCGGTCCGCCGTCTCCTTCGCGTCGAGGGCGTCCTGGTAGTCGTTCTCGGCGTTCCGGACCTCTTCCAGATGCAGGTCGAGCCAGTTCTGCGCCGTCCTCAGCGCGTTGGCATAGGTGCGCAGCGCCTTCCCCGTGCCCTCGTAGCGCACGGCAGCATCCGACAGGTCGCCGGACGAGTCCTTCGCCATGTCGCCGAGCTTGTCGGTGCCCTTGCTCTTGTGCACGCTGGAGTCGCCGATCTCGGTCAGCAGGTCGGCGGTCTCGGACATCGTGCCGGCGAGAGTGACGAACGCCTGCCCGTCGTCCCAGATCGTCGTCGGGTTGCCGTCCAGTGGACGGAGCTCATTCTGCGTGAACGGTGATCTCATTGCGCAGTCGCCTTTCCGACGGAGACGTCAGCGGTACTGGTCGGCGTCTCCATGCCGTTCGCCGTATCGGTGTCCCACTGATTCCATCCGTCGATGATGCCGGTCAGTTGCTTGAGGATCTCATCGAGATTCTTCTGCAGCTTTCCACGGTTCGACTTCCAGTCGTCCTCGAAGTCGGAGACCTTGCTCCGCAGGCCGGACCGGCCATCCGGGCGACCGATGGCGCTCTCGAGCGTGTCGTTGGTCGCCGCCGCCGCCTCGAACGCGTCGACCGAGGCCTGCAAACCGCTCTTCGCGGTGCGCAGCCGCTCCAAGTCGAGCATGACGTCCATCGCGCTCCCCCTTCACATTGACTGTTCTCGACACACGACCCCGCGGCGGCCGCGGAGTACAAGGGGCCGACCGCAGATCGGCCGACCCCTCAGCAGACTCGTTTCGGCTCAGCTGCCGGCGAGCTGCTGGTCCAGGTCCTGGATCGCACGCATCATGCCCAGCAGCGACTCGGACATGTCGTTGATACCGTCCACAGCCTGCTTCAGACCCGTCGTCAGCTCACCGTAGCCCTCACCGAACTTGCCCGACGCGTGCTGCGTCTTGAAGTCCTCACCCAGCAGGTTGTCCACCTGCCCCTTCAGAGTGTCCAGCTGACCCTGAATGTCATCACGAGCCTGCGACAGCGACGACGCCACCTGCTCCATCTCCGCATAAGACGCACCGAAATCGGCCATCGTCAACACCTCCAGTAAACGGTTGGACCGGACCACCCCGGCCCGACACCAACAACCCTACGAGACCCCGCAAGAAACCGTCCATGGGCACAACTACCCATCAACCGCCGAGCCGCTCCCCCTCGACGACCGGCAGCTGCACGGTCACCGGCCGGCCGTTCTGCACGAAGATGCCGCGGCCGTCGGGGAAGTCGCTGCGCTTGACCTTCGGGAACGGCACCTTGAACACCGCGTCGCCATCGAAGGCGTCCGGCTTGAGGATGATGCCCTTGCGGCCGGCCTTGAAGTCGCCGATGAAGCCGAACCCGCTGGTCACCTGGGTCACATCCGCGTCGCCGATCAGCAGGTGGTCGCTGCGGTTGATCGCCTGGAACATCGCCTTCATGTCGCGCTCGGCGGGGCCGTCCGCGAACTGCGGGACATCCTCGACCACGACCAACATCCGCACCGGCACTGACTCGTCGCCCGCGATCTCCGTGATCTCCTTCGCCAGCTCCTTCGCGTCGTCCGGGGTGACGGCGCTGCGCGTCCAGTCCGCCCATTCCTTCAGCACCGCACGGCGCCCGCCGAAGTGGAACAGCTTGACCTCGGGGTCGAAGCGGCGCACCGAGGTGATGATCGCCTTGAGCGCGTTGGTCTTGCCCGACAGCGGAGGGCCGGCGACCACGAACGTGCCGACCGGGTCGAAGCCGCGTGCGGCGAGCGTATCCTCCGCGACGCCGAGCACCGGCATGTCGTCGGCGCGGTCCGGCAGATCGCGCAGCGCGAGCCTGGTCGGCAGCGAGCCGATCTCGGCCACCTCGCGGGCGCCGGCCGCACGCAACTCGACCGCGAGCTGCTCGAGCAGCTTGGTCTGCTCGGCCACGTTCGGCGTTCCGCCGAGCGTGGCGATCTGGGTCTCCAGCCCGTCGACGATCGCGCGCCCCGGGGCGGAGCGCTCGTCGAGCACGTCCTTGGGAGCGTTCAGCATCGCGTAGCCGGTCTCGTCCGCGAGCCGCAGGACGACGCGTCGCGAGACGTTCGCACTGACCGCGGTGGGCACGGAACCGGCACGATCGGCGCTGGCGGTCACGTGCACGCCGAGCGGACGGCCCTCGCCGAGGATCCGCATGAAGGTCTGATAGAACGGCATCCTCGCGGTGGTCGACTCCCATTCGGAGCGGAACTGCGGGAAACCGTCCACGAGGAACAGGATGCGCGGCTCGGAGCGTCCGGTGATCTCGCGGTACTCGGTGAGGCTGGCCGCATTGGCCGCGCTGAACCTCTTGCCGCGGTCATCCAGGATGCGCGCGAGCGAGCGCAGGATGCGCTGCACGCGCTCGGCGTCGTCACCGGAGATGATGGACCCGACGTGCGGCAGGGTCTCCAGGCTCTTCAGCGCGCCGGATCCGAAGTCCAGGCCGTACACCTCGACCTGCGACGCCGCCCGGTACCCGGCGGCGATCGCCAGCGTGCGCAGCACCGTCGACTTGCCGGCGCCGCTGGTGCCGTAGATCAGCAGCGAGCCGTCCTTGTCGGGGTGGAAGTACGCGGGCTCCTGCAGCTGCCGCTCGGGCACGTCCTGCTTGCCGATCAGGATCTGCCCGTCGCCGAGCACCGGCAGGTCGCGCAGGTCGACCGCCTGCTCCAGGTCGTCGAGCCACGGCCGGCGTGGCGCCGGGATGGATGCCTGCGCCGCGGCCCTCACCAGCGTCGCGACGATACGCTTCTGGTCGTTGGGACCGAGGTCCTCGTCGTGCGAATCCGATTCGGGCGCCTGCTCGGGCTCCCAGAGCTGGATGGAGCCGAACCGCAGCTCGGCGACCTTCACGTCGGCCGCCTGCACCTCGTCGCTCGACCAGCCGCCGGCATACGCCGACTGGAACGGCACGAGGCGGCCCGGACCGGTCTTGGCGATGCCGCGCCCGGGGATCGACGGCGAGAAGCTCGCCGCGACCGGGTCGTCCACGACGTCCTTCGAATCCGACTCGTCGGCCATGCGCAGCGCGACGCGCAGGTTCGTGTTCGCCCGCAGGTTGTCCTTGATCACGCCTGCGGGGCGCTGCGTCGCCATGATCAGGTGGATGCCGAGCGAGCGGCCGCGCTGGGCGATGTCGACCACCCCGTCGACGAACTCCGGAACCTCTCCGGCGAGCGCCGCGAACTCGTCGATCACGAGCACGAGCGCGGGCGGCGTCTCGGGGTCGCGACGCTTCTCGAGCTCGAGCAGGTCCTTGGCCTTCTTGCGGTTGAACAGGTGCTCGCGGTGATGCAGCTCGGCGCGCAGGCTGGTGAGCGCACGGCGCACAAGGTGCGGGCTGAGGTCGGTCACGAGGCCCACGGTGTGCGGCAGGTCGACGCAGTCGGCGAAGGCCGAGCCGCCCTTGTAGTCCACGAACAGGAACGTGACGCGATCGGGGCTGTGCGCAGCGGCCATGCCGAGCACCCAGGCCTGCAGGAACTCCGACTTTCCGGCACCGGTGGTGCCGCCGACCAGGGCGTGCGGCCCCTGCAGTCGCAGATCGAGCGTCATCGCATCGGTCTGCGACTGCCCGATGATGGCGCGCAGATTGCCGGCCTTCTTCAGCCGTGGCTGCGGGGCGCCGGAGCGATCGATGATCGTGTTGTTCTGCCGCCAGCGGTCGATGACCGCGTTCGGGTCCTCGGCGAGGTCGCCTCCGACCAGCGAGAGGAACATCACCGAGTTCGGGATGTCGGACGAGTCCTCCACCACGGTGCTGGAGTCCACCACCGGCGCGAGTCGCTTGGCGAGCATCGTCATGTAGGCGTGCGAGACGCCCTCGACCCGGACCTCCCGATGGTCGCGGCCACTGCGCACCGTGCCGATCCTGGCGGCGTCCAGCCCCGTCGTGACGTCGAGGAACGTGCGGCACACGGCGGGGAGCGCCTCGACGACCGGTGCGACGAACAGGCCGTACACGCCGACGTCGGCGCCGCGCTCGAGCACCTGGGTGAGACGCGCGCGGTCGACGGGAGCATCGTCGGTGACGATCACCAGCACCGCGGTCTGGCCGGGGAAGGTGGCTTCCTCGGCGGCGCGCTTCACATCGGTGCCGTACTGCATCGGATCCCAGTCGTCGCCGTACGGCGGACGAGGCGCGCTGGCCGCCTTCGACCGGCGCATCACGATCTCCTCGAGTCCGCTGAGCAGCGCGCCCGCCGTGGAGGCGGAGTCGGCGAGCGGCATCTCCTTGAACGGGTTCCGCTCGCTGGAGGTGTGCGGCAGCCACTTCAGCCAGTCCAGCTCCTGCGCCCAGCCGGGTTCGGTGAGCGCGACCGTGACGAGCTCGTTCGGGGAGTGCATGCCGAACAGCTGCACGGCGAGTCCGCGGAGCGCATCGGCGGCGAAGGCGGTGGGCCCGGCGACGCCGAGGGAGCCGACGCTCTGCAGCGACTCCAGCACGGGGACGTCGTCGATCATGCGATAGCGCTCCTCGAGACGATCCACGCGCTCGACGAACTCGGGCAGCGCCTCCGGCGTCTCGGTGCGCTTGATGATGGTGCGGGAGCGGTCGGTGCAGGTGCCCAGCCGCACGGCGAGGAAGTTCCAGTGCTCGGGGCGGCGCGTCCACAGCATCGGCCCGAGACGCATCGCCTCGTCGAAGACGACGCCGACCGGCGGCACCTCGTTCTGCCGCACCTCGCGCTCCAGCGGCACCGCGTTGTACAGCCTCTCCTCGAGCCGTTCGTACTGCTGCTCGAAGAGCTCGGACTCCTTGCCGAGGCGCTGGCCGAGGTTGGTCCGCTGCGAGATGAAGTTTCCGAACATCATCATCGGCGAGGCCGCCGCCATCAGCAGCGAGAGGACGCGTCCGGTGACCGACCACATCGTGACGGCGAGCAGGATCGGCGCGACGAGCATCGGCCAGGGGAAGAGCCGCTGCACCTGGTCGCGCGGGTACCGCGGCTCGTCGAGCTCCTCGCCGACGAAGCGCGCCTCGACACGGGGACTGCGGTTGAACAGCAGCGCGCCGCCCCGCTCCAGGATCGGGTCGGCCTCGGCTGCGGAGCCGTCGTAGTCGCCGACCAGGTGCACCACGAGCTCGCCGTCGCCGATCGTGAACGGCTGGCCGGGGATGACCCGCAGGCGCTGCACGAGACCGCCGTCTACGAGGATGCCGTTCGCGGAGTTGAGGTCGACGACCTCGACGAAACCGGGGCCGATCTCGATGCGCGCGTGACGCTTCGACACCAGGGGGTCGGAGAGATGCACGTCGCTGGAGGGATCACGGCCGATCGTGAAGTGGCCGTGCGGGAGCGGGAACTCCCGCCCCGCCGCCGGCCCGCTGAGCGCGGTGAGCAGTGCGACCGGACGCGCGCTGCCGAAGCCGGTCGCGACGCGATCAGGACCGAGGTTCACGACCTCGGCGAGGAAGCCCGAGCCCAGCGGTGCGTCGCCGACGACGAGATCGGGGTTGAGCACCTCGGTGGAGTCGCTCGTCGGCGGCGCGACCGACAGCGTGAGGGTGTCACCGCTCCCGACGCGGATGCTGCGCTGCGGGTCGGCCACGGCGATCTGGCGAGCCACATCGGCGACCGTCGCGGTCGAGTCCGTCATCACCACGATGTCGGTGAGCGGGGCGCCGGGACGGCGCAGGGTGAGCTTGACCCTCATCGTTCATCCTCTGATGTGTCTGGGCGGGCGATCACAGCTGATCCACCCGCAGCGTCCGGTCGCCGAAGCGCACGCCGTCGCCGGCGTTGAGCGGCTGCGGCTGCCCGGGCACGAGTGCGCTCTCGTCTCCGTCGCGCAGCACCGCGGAGCCGTTCGTCGAACCGCGGTCCACGGCGAGGAGGCCGCGGCGGGTGGGCATGATCGCCAGGTGGGTCTTCGACACCGAGCGGCTGTCGTCCGCCAGCGGCACCAGCTGCACCGATCCCTCGCCGTCGGCCGGCTTCGGGGAACGCCCGATCAGGACGGTCGCGCGCACCTCGATGCGCTCGCCCGTGTCGAGCACGAGCACGGCACGAGGGACGGATGCCGACGGTGCCGCCGGTCGGCGTCCGCACGGATGCTGCCGCGTCGGCGGGCGCCGACGGCGCAGCGGAGGCCGGAGACGCCGCCGGTGATGCGTCGGCGCTGGTCTGTTCCGGAGCCACCGTCTCGACCGGGATGAGCGTCTCCGCGGGGATGCGTGTCTCACCGGATGCCGGCGCGGGGGCGCCGGCTGGCGCGGGCGACGCCGGCGGGGCGGAAGCGACGGATGCGGGGCTCGGAGAGGGTCCGGAGGGACCCGCCTGCACAGCGGGAGCGGCCGGAGCGGGAGCGGCCGGAGCGGGAGAGCCCCGCGTCGGGACGGCCCGAGCCGGCGGCTCCGCTCCCTCTGCGACGGGCTTCAAGGACGGCACGCCCGTGATCATGCCCGCTGCGGCCGCCGTGCCCGCCGGCGCGAACGGCGCAGGAGCCGGCGCGGATGCCGGACCCGGCGTCCCCGCCGCAGCCGACGTCGTGGCCGGAGCCGGCGGCGTGGCCAGCCCGCCCCCCGTCGGCCCGGTCGCGGGAGTCGCGGCATCCGGCGCCCCGGCGAGCCGGCGCGCGCCGAGCACCCCGCCGGAGAACCGGCCGGACGGCACGTACTCGGCCGTGCCGGGGCGATCGACCGCGGTGGCGAGCGACGGGAGCGGCGGCTTCTCCTCGTGCAGGGTGACGTACTGCTGCTTGCGTGCGATGCGCATCCGCTTGACGTCATACGGATCCAGGCCGCCGCGCACATCGATGAACCAGGTGGCTGCGGCCAGGTCCGGCCATCCGCGCCCCCGGCGCTCGGCGTCCAGGAACGGCGAGATCGCGATCACCAGCAGCGGGCCGATCACGGGCACCAGAAAGGAGGCTCCCAGGATCAGGTACCGCACCACTGCGCCGCGCCAGAATCCCGGTCGCTCCAGCGTGCGCACGTTCACCGAGCGGATGCCGAAGATCGCCTTGCCCAGCGTCACGCCCTTGCGGCCGTGCAGGATCAACTGCACCACGGTGTACGCGGTCGTCAGCACGTACGAGGCGATCACCGCGACGAGCAGCCAGACCAGATCGCCGCGCCTCCCGAAGGCGGCCGCGTCGAAGGTCCCCGCGGCGATCGACAGCGCGATCGGCGTGAGCACGAGGGCGGCGGGCAGCGCGAGCAGCACGGCGACCACGAGCTCGGTCAGGGTCGACAGCACCCGCATCCCGCTCCGCGCCGGCACGAGACCGAGCGCCCGCGCGTAGCCCGGGTCGGGCCTGCCCTGCGCGTCGAGTCCCTCGATCGCCTTCTCTCCGCTGTCGACCTCCCAGATCATTCCGCGTCGTTCTCCGATTCCGTCTCGTGCTCCTGGTCGAGCAGCGGCAGGTCGTCACGGGTCACCAGACGAGAGGTGACCGCATGCTCGACCAGCCGGGCGCGGCGATTCGTGGCGCCCGAGCGCACACCGCCGCGCATTCCGGGCACGCCGATGCGATCGAACTTGTCGCACACGTTGTCGAGCTTGCGGTTGAACCGCGTGACCGTCCATCCCAGTCGCTCCGCGGCCGCGGCAGACGACGGGATGGCGCTCATCCCGGTGCCGTCGCGTCGCAGCATCGGCTCGGCGAGCGCCACCACCAGCAGTTTCTGGCTGAGGGTCAGCGGCACCTCGCCGATGGTGGAGTCGCCGTCGAGGAGCTCCTGCCGCACCGGGCGGAACTTCGGCTCCGCGGCGTGCACGACCAGTTCGTAGGTCGTCGGACCTGCGGAGAACACGATCGTCGTGCGTGCGAACACCAGGGGCAGCCGCGCGCCAGGCGCGAGCCAGGCCTGCACTCCGCCACCGGCGTCGGTCACCGAGGCGGAGAGCCGTGTGCCGACGTTCGCCAGCCACCACAGCCCCTGCTCCTCGGAGATGTCGAGGAAGTGCCGGTGCAGGAACAGGTTGTCGTCGATGGCCAGGTCGCCCTCGCGGCCCACGGTGAACCGTCCGCCCGCGGGAACGGTGAAGTACTCCCCGCGAACTCGACCGTGACCTGCCCCGGAGGGGACGGCTTCGCGATCGGCTGGTCACCGGTCTGCAGGATCTCGTCCGTCATGGGGTGCACTCCCGGAGCGGGTCGGAGCTGCGCCCGGCATCTCGCCGGAGCGTCACCTCGATGCAGGTCGGTCCTGACGCCTGCGCCGGGATCGTCGCCGTGGTCTCTTCGGTGCGGGCGGAGTCCCCGGTCCCTCGAGCGTCACCTGCTGCCAGATGTACGAGTCCCCGTCCTGCGGGTCGGGGTTCGTCCAGGTGAAGACCACCTGATCGCCCTTGTGCACGCCCTTCAGATCTTCGACCGGCGGCACCAGCGCGGAGATCGGATCCTGCGGCACCGGCTTCTGATCGGACTTCACCGGTGTGGGCGCCGCCTGGTTCAGCAGCGCTCCGCCCGCGAACCAGGCTCCGCCGACGATGACCGCAAGCCCGGCGACGGATGCAGCGGCCCAGCCCCACCACGGCATGCCACGGCGGCGGGCCGGCGGCTCCGCCGCCGTCGCCACGGGTGCCGGCGGCGGCCGGGGCGACCGGCGGCGACTGCGGCGCCGGCGCGTCCGGGGTGAGCACGCGGGGAGCGCGCAGCATCGTCCGGTCGTCGTCCTCGCCGAGGGGCGCCGCGGGTGCGGCATCCGTCGGCTTCGCACGCTGCACGGTCGTCTCCAGCGCGGACGGGTCCGCAGCCGATGCCGCCGCCGCGGTGGTGAACGCGGGTGTGCCCGCCGGGACGTCGCCGGCCGGGGACGCGGGCACAGGGCGCTTGCGCTCCGTCGTCGCGGACGGACGGGTCGGATCGATGCTGACGATCTCACGCACCCGGGTGAGGCCGTCGTCGTCCTCCTCGACTCCGCCGTCGTGCGGCTGGTCGTCGACGATGTCGACCGGCGTGACCGAGTGCGAGAGCTCGATCTGCACCTTCTGCAGAGCACGGGCGAACGCGACCGCGCTCGGGAACCGGTCGCCCGGGTTCTTCGCCATCGCCGTCTCGAGCGCCGTCTGCAGGCTCCCCGGCGCGTCTGCGCGGGCCAGCGGGGGCAGCGCCGAGCGCTCGATCCGCTCGATCAGGTCGGCACCGGAGTTGCGGCCGCCCGGCTGCTCGAACGGCGAGCGCCCGGTCAGCAGCGTGTAGACCGTGGCGCCCAGCGCCCAGACATCCGATCGCGGCGTCGCGGTGGGCGGGTCGGCGAACGACTCCGGCGGCGACCACGGAATCGACATGCCGGTGGCCTCCCCGACGCCCTGCGTCGTCGAGGCGATGCCGAAGTCGGTCAGGGCCGGCCTGTTGTACTCGGTGACGAGGATGTTCGCCGGCTTGATGTCACGGTGCAGCACGCCTGCCCGATGCGCGGTCTCGACCGCGCCCGCCACCTGGATGCCGACGCGCAGCGCCTCGGCGACCGAGAACCGCTCCCGCCGCGCACGCAGCTGCAGGTTCGGGCGCGGGCAGTACTCCATCACCAGGTACGGCCGGCCGTCACCCGCGACGCCCGCCTGATAGATCGTGACGATCGCCGGATGCGTCGAGAGCATCGCCATCACGTTCGCCTCGTCGGCGAACTCCGCTGCCGCGCTGTCCGTGATGCGATCCGCGAGCAGCACCTTCACCGCCACCTTGCGGCGCGGCATCTCCTGCTCGTACAGGAAGACGTCGGCGAACCCGCCGGTGCCCAGCGGGTCGAGGTACGTGAAGCCCGGAAGCGCGGGCGGAGCGGACGGCGGGCGGCTCACGGCAGATCCTCGAACGTGATCGTCACCCCGTCGCCGAGGTCGACCGTGTCTCCGCTGACCACGACCGTCTGCTCGCCGGGGTGCAGACGCACCGGGTCGGAGCCCGTGCGCAGCAGCGTCGAACCGTTCGTGGTGTGCAGGTCGATCACGACGCAGGCGCCGGCCTCCGGACGGATCTCGAGATGGCTGCGCGAGATGTCCTGCTGCGGGCTGTCGACGGCGATCAGGTGCGGCAGGCTGTCACCGCTGGCGCGCGTCGACCGAGGACGGCGTCCGATGATCACCGGGCGGTCCAGTTCGACGACCTGACCGGTGGACATGCGGATGCGGCCCCGCCCGGGCACCGGGACGTCGAGCACCTCGGTCGCCGCGTCCGGCACCACGGATGCGGGAGGCGGCGGAGGGACCGGGGCGTCTTCGCCCCGCATGGCGCGCAGCTGCGCCAGCGAGATCGTCGCGCCGTCATGGTCGCCGGATGCCGGAGGCGCCGGCGGTGCCGGCGGTGCCGCGGCGGCGATCGACGCCGGACTGACGATCGTGGATTCGACGTCCTCCTCGAGCATGTCGGTGAGGCCGAGGGTGGCGAAGGGGTCGGTCTGCAGGTGAGCCACGGGCTCCGGCAGGGGGTCGGAGACGGGCGCCGGCTCCGGCTCCGGCTCCGGCTCGACCAGCGGTTCCTGTTCGGATTCTGACGGCGCCCCGGACTCCTGCGCGGGCTCGGACTCCTGTTCGAGCTCGGGCTCGGCCGCGGGCTCGTGCTCGGCCTCGGACTCGGGCGCGTGCTCCGGCGCCGGCTCCTCCGGCGCCGGTTCGACGACCGGCTCCGGCGCGACATCGGGCTCGGAACCGACCTCGACGGCGGCCACCGGGAGGGGCGCTGCCGCCGGCATCCTCCTGGGTGAAGTCGAGAGTGACGCGGGCCGCGGTGATCACGCCGTGCGAGATCGGCAGCACGCGTCCGCTGACGTCCTCGTCGACCAGGATCTCCGCCTCGGCCCCGCCGGGCACGAAGTGCTCGCTCCAGGTGGTGACCTCGGCGCCGGTGAACGTGCGCTCCTCGCCCTCGGTGTCGGTCACGCGCGCCGAGACCCGGCCGCGCACCGCGACCCGCAGGTCCGCGCCCTCCCGCACGACGGCGACGAACGGCGGGATCGCTGCGAACACGCCGCCGACGTGCGTGGTCAGCACATCCACGATCGCGCTCATCCCCGTGCCGCC